>NZ_JASNGE010000031.1:0-49750 GCF_030164735.1 Bacillus sp. RB3 | reverse complement strand
GATAGAATATCGGGAAAAGGCCGTGGCATAATACTCTTTTTATTACTGTCTACTTGACAGGGAGATGACCAGCTTTACTCTTTTTTTACATTTGTTTAGACAAGCCTTAATAATAGTTTATTAAAATGAAAGTGTATTCATTCATTATATTCACTGTGTATAAAGTTATAATGATATGAACATTTGCATATTTTAATTTATTGATAGAAATTTCGTGAAAGGTGGGATATTCTAGTCATAGGTTAACCGGACGACATCATAGGATCCTAACAAAATGTTTACAATAATTCAATTATAAAATGGAGGATTTTATATGAAAAAGAAAGTACTTGCTTTAGCGGCAGCTATTACATTAGTTGCTCCATTACAAAGTGTTGCATTTGCTCATGAAAATGATGGGGGACAGAGATTTGGAGTTATTCCGCGCTGGTCTGCTGAAGATAAACATAAAGAAGGCGTGAATTCTCATTTATGGATTGTAAACCGTGCAATTGATATTATGTCTCGTAATACAACACTTGTAAAACAAGATCGAGTTGCACTATTAAATGAATGGCGTACGGAGTTAGAGAACGGTATTTATGCTGCTGACTATGAAAATCCTTATTATGATAATAGCACATTTGCTTCACATTTCTATGACCCTGACAATGGGAAAACTTATATTCCGTATGCAAAGCAGGCAAAGGAAACTGGAGCTAAGTATTTTAAATTAGCTGGTGAGTCTTACAAAAATAAAGATATGAAACAAGCATTCTTCTATTTAGGATTATCTCTTCATTATCTAGGGGATGTAAACCAACCGATGCATGCAGCAAACTTTACGAACCTTTCGTATCCACAAGGGTTCCATTCTAAATATGAAAACTTTGTAGATACGATAAAAGATAACTATAAAGTAACGGATGGAAATGGATATTGGAACTGGAAAGGTACGAATCCAGAAGATTGGATTCATGGAGCGGCAGTAGTTGCGAAACAAGATTACGCTGGCATTGTAAATGATAATACGAAAGATTGGTTCGTGAGAGCTGCTGTATCACAAGAATATGCAGATAAATGGCGCGCTGAAGTTACACCAATGACAGGTAAGCGTTTAATGGATGCACAACGTGTTACTGCTGGATATATTCAGCTTTGGTTTGATACGTACGGAAATCGTTAAGTATTTAAAAAAGGTCAAATCTCAGAATAGAGTATTTGGCCTTTTTATCACTATACAATACATGGAGGTATGAAACGTGAAAGGTAAATTGCTAAAAGGTGTACTTAGCTTAGGTGTTGGTTTAGGAGCTTTATATAGCGGAACGTCAGCTCAAGCAGAAGCGTCTACAAATCAAAACGATACATTAAAAGTGATGACGCATAATGTATATATGCTATCAACAAACTTATATCCGAACTGGGGACAAACTGAGCGTGCTGATTTAATCGGGGCGGCAGATTATATAAAGAATCAAGACGTAGTTATATTAAATGAAGTGTTTGATAATAGCGCATCAGATCGTTTATTAGGGAATTTGAAGAAAGAATATCCAAATCAAACAGCAGTATTAGGTCGTAGTAGTGGAAGTGAATGGGATAAAACGTTAGGAAACTATTCATCTTCAACTCCTGAAGATGGTGGCGTTGCGATTGTGAGCAAATGGCCAATCGCTGAAAAGATTCAATATGTATTTGCAAAAGGATGCGGGCCAGATAATTTATCGAATAAAGGATTTGTATACACGAAAATTAAGAAAAATGATCGCTTTGTTCATGTAATTGGTACGCATTTGCAAGCGGAAGATAGTATGTGCGGAAAAACTTCACCTGCATCTGTACGTACAGACCAATTAAAAGAAATTCAAGACTTTATTAAAAATAAAAATATACCAAATAATGAGTATGTGTTAATTGGTGGTGATATGAACGTAAATAAAATAAATGCAGAGAACAAGAATGACTCAGAGTATGCATCTATGTTTAAAACATTGAACGCTTCTGTACCATCTTATACTGGACATACAGCGACTTGGGACGCAACGACAAACAGTATTGCAAAATATAATTTCCCTGATAGTCCTGCTGAGTATTTAGATTATATTATTGCAAGTAAAGACCATGCGAACCCATCGTATATAGAGAATAAGGTGTTACAGCCGCAATCTCCACAATGGACTGTTACATCATGGTTCCAAAAATATACGTATAATGATTACTCTGATCATTATCCAGTAGAGGCGACTATTTCTATGAAGTAGTTTCAAAAAGTTTCTTCGTAAAGAAGAAACTTTTTTTATTTGCAAACAGGAAAATCACACTTTCTTTCCAATATGTATAAGACATATTGAGAAGAGGAGAGAAAAATGTGGATCGAGGAATTTTTAAAGAAGTTCCATTACCGTGTGCATTTTTGGATGAAGTGGCTTTAGATAGAAATATTCAATCGATTATAGAGTTAAGTGGAAATAAAAAGATTCGTATAGCGAGTAAATCGTTACGCTCTGTTCCGATTATGCAAAAGATACTAGCTGCAAATGATCGATTTCAAGGTATTATGTGCTTTTCACCTAGAGAGATTTTATTTTTAATAGAACAAGGATTTAATGATTTATTGCTTGGATATCCTGCTTACGATGAAAGAGCTCTGTATGAAATTAGTTTGTTAACAAAGAAAGGTTTCATTATAACTTGTATGGTGGATTGTGAAGAGCATATTGTGTATTTAGAAAACATTGCTGAGCAATCTAAAGGATGTTTTCGTGTTTGTTTGGATATTGATATGAGTAGTCGCTTCTTTCAATTTCATTTTGGTGTACAAAGGTCCCCAGTAAAAAATGTGCAGGATGCGTTGAAAGTAGTAGAAAAGGTGAGAAGGTCATCATATTTAATGTTAGATGGTGTAATGGGATATGAAGCTCAAATTGCCGGGGTGGGCGATTATATACCGAATCAATGGTTGAAAAGTAAAGTGATTTCGTATTTAAAGCAGAAATCAGTGCTAGAAGTTAAAGAAAGAAGAGAACATATTGTAAAAGCAATACAAAACATTGGTATTGAGCTAAGGTTTGTAAATGGAGGCGGAACAGGAAGCATAAAAACAACCGAGAAAGATAATTCAGTTTCAGAGATTACAATAGGTTCTGCTTTTTATTCTCCGAAGCTGTTTGATTATTATAAAGAGGTGAAATTTCATCCAGCGGTCGGATTTGCCTTACCAGTTGTGCGTAAACCAGTCCCGTTTATTTACACTTGCCTAGGTGGTGGATATATTGCTTCAGGAGCAGTTGGAAAAGATAAAGAGCCTGAAGTTTGGAGACCGAAGGGTGCAAAATTATTAGCTTTAGAAGGTGCTGGCGAGGTACAAACGCCAATTTTTTATAACGGCGAGGAACGAGTGGATATAGGAGAGACCATTTTGTTTCGTCATAGTAAGGCTGGTGAATTATGTGAACGCTTTCCTTTTTTATATCGTGTTAAAAAAGGAGAGATTGTCGGGGAGTATTCAACATATCGGGGGGATGGCCAATGCTTTCTATAAAGGGACAAAAGTGGAGAAATTGGACAGGGAATGTAGAAGGAACGCCGCATTATACGATGTATCCAGAAAGTATACAAGATGTAGTAGAAGTTGTGGGGCTTGCGCGAAAAAAGGGAAAGAAAATTCGTGTTGTCGGTTCAGGACACTCGTTTACCCCCCTTGTGCAAACGGAAGAAGTTTTAGTTTCTTTAGATGAATTGAAGGGTATTGTGAATATTGATGCAGAGAAGATGGTTGCTGAAGTATGGGCAGGAACAAAGTTATATGATTTAGGGAAGTTACTTGAGGAAAAAGGTTATGCGCAAGAAAATTTAGGGGATATTGATTCGCAATCTATTGCAGGAGCGATTAGTACGGGGACTCATGGAACGGGTATTACCTTTGGGAGTTTATCAACACAAGTTATAGAGATTACGGCAGTTCTATCTAATGGTGAGAGTATAGTTTGTTCGGAAGCTGAGAACGTAGAATATTGGAGAGCGTTTCAGTTGTCACTTGGAATGTTAGGTATCATTGTAAAGATAAAATTGAAGGTTATTCCAGCGTATTCACTCGTTTATGAAAGTGAAAAACAGTCATTATCCACTGTAATGAACAAACTAGAAGAATATAAGAAGCATCGTCATTTTGAATTTTTCGTTTTTCCTTATTCTGATGAAGTACAAGTGAAACTTACGAACGAAACAACGAATAAAGGCAGTGATTTGAAATGGCATAAACTAAAGGTGGAGTTACTTGAAAATAGGATGTTCTCTTTACTATCTAAAGGATGTAAATGGTTTCCTTCTATAAGTAAAGGCGTGAGTCGGTTATCAGCTAAAGCTGTACCAAACACAAAAATAATTGGCCCGAGCTATGAAGTATTTGCTACATCACGTACGGTGCCATTTTATGAAATGGAGTATAGCATTCCTTCAAAGTATATGAGGACGGTTGTAGAAGAAATCTCAAATCTTATTGAAAAGAAAAAGTATAAGGTGCACTTCCCAATCGAATGCCGCTATGTGAAAGGGGATGATATATGGCTTAGTCCGGCCTATGGAAGAGATTCAGCATATATCGCTGTTCATATGTATAAAGGTATGAAATATGCTGCTTACTTTGGCGAAGTGGAAAAGATTTTTCTGAAGTATGAAGGGCGTCCACATTGGGGGAAAATGCATACATTATCGTATGAACAATTACAATATATATATCCAGAGTTTCATTCGTTTTTACAGGTGAGGAAATCTCTAGATGAACTTGGAATGTTTTTTAATCCTTATGCGGAGAAGTTATTTATCCCGCTATTTGTCAGGCAGTAAGACCCCTACCTCAAAATTCAGTGGAAGCAAAGAAGTTAGGTGAGGGCTAATTAAAGTTTCACATTATGTATATGAAAAAGGTGACAAATAATTATTTGTCACCTTTTTTTAGTGTAATTGCATTTCTTGTATGACTAATATGTTCATAAAATAGTAGTTTATCACGGCTAAATACATGCAGTAAAACATGAATAATAAATAGGCCGTTAATGATGAATAGGAATAATAATGTAACGAGTAATACTAAAGGCTCTGTGTGATTTAAAATAGAGCTACTAGAAAGAATATAATTGATTCCACCTAATGCAAAATAAAATATACCGTAGCGAATAAATAGTTCTTTTAATGTAATACGATTTGATTTTCCTTTCACGTGAATGCGAAGCAATGCTTTCCCAATTGTTTTTCCGTTAGTAAAGTATGGAATAATAATAAAGTAAATAAGGATTGAACACGTAATGAAAATGAGTTCATACATATTGGTGTAAGATTGCATATTAGAAACGAAGAAAGAATTTCCTTTGTTTTTAACGACAGGTACGACGATAGATAAGAAAATCCAATCAATTTGCATCGCGATAAGGCGACGAATGAATCCGACTGGTTTCGTTTCCAAATCAATATGACTATCTAACTCGTTTGTCTTCGGAAGGAAGTACGTAAATATTGGTGCAATGATAAAACCAATTACGCCACCTAATGTATTTAAAAACAAATCATCGATATCAAATAATCGGTATGCACAATTGTATATACCGTATAATCCAGTCACTTGTGTTAGCTCGAAAAATAGTGAAAGGAAAAAGGAAATGCAAATTGTTTGTAAGAAACTACGTCGGAAATAATAACGTAAGTAAATACCGAATGGAACAGTTAATAGAACGTTAAAGGCAACTTGTAAAAACGCAGACTCTTTTAATAAGTAGAAATAAGTAGCTGGTTTCGTTAAAACTGCCGATGTATGACTACTAATCTCTTGTATGAAATAAAATGGTGCGAGTTGCATGTGTTGTGTATTAGCCGGTTGTAGGCTACAAGTATCAAACGTTTGTGGCAACGGCAAAATAACAAGAAAATAGGCATTTAATAAGTAAAGTAATAATGAGTATAAAATAAATGAGCGCCATTTATTTAAATAACCGTATTTTCGATAATTAAATATTAAAAAAGGGATTAAAAGAAACATTGCTAAAAAAGGAAATAAAATAAATGCTGTTTTCACTGGAAATAAATATGCAGTCAAAGTAAAACTCCTTTCAATAAAAATTCGTTTATCATTATAGCGCTAAAAATATTTAAATACAAAGTTAAAACCTTTCGAAATAGAAAAAATTACTAATTTGATAGGGATTAAGTTATAATAAATTTAATATAAGGATATTGTGATTATATAAGTTGAGAGAGGGTACAAGAGATGCGATATGAACTTTTTTCTGTAAGTGGGGATCATATTACGACTTTTGAAAGTGCATGGCGTTTTCAGGAGGGAGAACAGATTTTTGTTCATGATGATCAAACAAAACGAAACTTTATTATTATTCGGCTGACGCATGATGTATTTCAACAAAATAAACATGTTATTCGTTTGTATTGTCAAGAGAAGAAAGTGTATGCATAAGAGAAGCCCTCTTACAGTATGAAAAGTAAGAGGGTCCTTATCTCGTTATTTGTGAACAGCCCAATTGATGAGGGCTGATTAATTTAACTTTATCATTTTGGCCCTCGTAAGGAATAAAAAGAGAAGGATTAATGCACATAGGTAGCATTTGATTTGGAAGAAAGGATATAGCCTTGTATTTTGTGCTTCAAAGTTTCATTGCCTTCTTTTTGAGAAAGCCATGTATGGTAATCTTGTTGTGTTTTCCATAACATACGAATCATATACTCTGCCTTATCATTTGTACGATGAACAGGTGAAAACTCTATGTTAATACAACCGTTCGTTCCGGGGGAAGGATAATATTGTTTAATCCCATAAAGTAGCTCATTTTCATATTCGTACTTAATGTGAATGAGTTTAGTAACTATAAACATATAAACACCTCTTTTACGATAATAGTAGGAAAGATAGAATTACTGTAATAGTGAACTTGATAAATATTATACTATTCTGAAAATTATAAGTAAATAATAGGTTTTAACTTAATAAAGGTATAAAAAAGCGAGTCATTCTATTACACTAGATGACTCGCTTTTAATTTGTAAGTTTTACTTTATAAGAAAATAAGAGTAAGTACACCTACGATAATACAATAGAAAGAGAAATATTTTAAATTTCCTTTTGCCATAATGTTCATAAACCATTTTAGTGAAATATACGTCATGATAAATGTTGCGATGAATGCAACGACATATGGTACGAATAATGTGTCTAGATTTGGGTCATTTGCAATGTCTGTAATGCTTAACAATAAGCCACCTAAGCTAACAGGAATGTATAGTAAGAATGAGAAGCGAAGAGCTGTTTCTTGCTTCATACCAAGTAACATTGCTGCTACGATTGTGGCACCAGATCGGCTTATTCCGGGAATCAGTGCGCAAGCTTGTGCTAATCCGACGATGATTGCATCTTTCATAGAAAGGTCGCCATCATTTTTACGACCGCGTAAATTTCTAATAGTCCAAAGGCCGACAGCAGTAATAAGAAGGGAAACCCCAACCATCTTCACACCTTTTAAGTACTGATCGATGTAATCTTTAAATAAAACACCAATAACACCTGCTGGAATGGTTGCAATAACAAGATAAATAATAAAGAAGAAATCTGATTTTGCGTCTTCTGCTCTTGTAAATATATAAGAGAGACCATTCTTTGTTAGACGAATTAAATCATTTCTATAAATAAGTAATACAGCTAATAATGAAGCTGAATTAACAAGTAGTTCGAAGCTAAACCCTTCTATTTTTAGTCCTAGCAAATGTTGTGCTAAAACGAGATGACCACTTGAAGAAATCGGAATTGGTTCTGTTAGTCCTTGGAACAGACCGAGAATTAAATATTTTAAAACGTAGTAAAATTGTTCCATAATAACCTCCTTGTTTATTAGTTGAAAGAAACAACTTTTCCATTATAACAAAGATATGGATGAATATTGAAAAGAAATAAATATTCAAAATAAAATAAAAATCCCTTATAGCAGTATAAGGGATTCTTAATTTTAATTAAGAAGTCACTGTTCTTTGAAGACTTTTAGATAATTGAACATCGACTTTTTCAGCATCATGAATATGATTCATAATAGTAGTATTTAATTTTTGGAACATTTGTTGTGTGTTAGCAAATTCTCGTAATATGTCATCATTACAAGACTTTTGGTTTTCGATAGCCTTAATAACATTTGTAGCACCATTTTGTAACGTTTGAATCATAACTAAAATATTTTCAATTCTAGCATTTGTATCGGCGCTCATTTCTACACCTTCATCGACTAAATGTAAATTATCTTTTGTGTTATCATATGCTTTTTCAATTTCTTCTTGAATTTTTTTCGTTAAGTTGCCGATGTTTTTTGTACTTTCTGCTGTACTTTCCGCTAGTTTTCTTACTTCATTGGCAACGACAGCGAATCCTTTACCGTGCTCTCCAGCACGCGCGGCTTCAATACTCGCATTTAATGCAAGTAAATTTGTTTGTGCTGCAATGTTTTGAATGACTTCTACAATTTGCTCGATTTCCTTTGAGCGTTCGCTTAGATGATTCATACTATTAGACGTGCGTTGAGATTGTTCACCTAATTTATTAATTACAATAAGTAAGCGGTGAACGGATTCTTTTCCTTCATTAGAGCAGTCAATAATTTCTGCAATAGACTGAATTAAGCTTTGTTCCTTTTGTAACATTTCATTATTTAACTCATTGGAATGTGTCGTACGTGTTGAAACATTTTCGAAACATGAACTTAATTGTTGAACTAAATTTTGAAGTGTATTATGTTGGTTATTTACAAGTTGATGCTCTTGGATAACGCTTTGTACACGATCGTGGATAGTAGAAATAGTCTCCTGCTTTTCGATATCTTTTTGTTTTAATTCTGCTTCTAATTCTTGTATACGCTCTTGTAATTGAGCAATTGTATGTTGGAGTGATTTTTTTTGAGTAAACATGTATTTATTTCAACCGCCTTCGAAAGTTATATTTTCTCTATATTTGGATTTTAGCATCTTTTGTATTTTTTAAATATAGGAATTGTTAAATATTTAAGAATCTATTACATTTTATTCATAATTCTCTTTTTTTCGTCACGAAAAATAAACTGTATTTAATCGTTTTGTAAACAAACTGTAAAATAAATCATGTATAACTGTATAAGAAGGGAGTCGGATTATGAACTATTTTAAGCGAATCAGCTGTCTAGTATTAGCAGGAATTATCGGTCTTTCTAGTACAGTCGCTGTTAAAGCAGAGTCAAACGACGAGAAACTTAACAACATGCAACAGCAATTGCAACAAAACGATGCAGAAATGCAAAAGAAAGAGCAAGAGAAGCAAGCTGTTAGTAAAGAAATTAAAGGTATCGAAAACGAACTACATAATTTAAATAATACAATTGCAAAAAATAAAGAGGATCAAGCTGCTATTCAACGTAAAATCGATGAAACACATAAGCAGATTGAGCAAAAAAAGCAAGAAATTGTCGTTTTGGAGGATAAAGTCCTTGCTCGTAAAGATATTATGAGAAAACGTATGGTTTCTGTTCAAAACAGTTCAAATACAAGTTTAGTAGTAGAAGTTGTAGTAGAGTCAAAAAACTTTGCAGACTTCTTACAACGTATGAACGCAGTTTCTACTATTCTAGAAGCTGATAAAGAAATTTTACGTCTACAAGAACAAGATCTTCGTCAAATTGAAGAAGATAAGAAAACAATTGACGAAAAAGAAGCATCTTTAGTAGTAGACAAACAAAAATTAGCAAAAGCGCAAGCTGAACTGCAAGATAACTTGAAAAAGCGTCAAGATAACTTACAAACAGTTCAAGCTAAATATAATGAAGTTGCAAGTCAACTTAATTTAGCAGCGGAAGAAAAAGCTAAAATTGAATCAAATATGAAGACAGTACAAGAAACGATTGCTCGTGAGCAAGAAGCAGCAAGAATTGCAGCGGAAGAGCGTGCAAAAGCAGAAGCGGCTGCAAAAGCAGAGCAAGAAGCTTTAGCGAAAGCACAAGCAGAAATTGTTGAAAAGCAAAAGCAGGAAAAAGCTAGTAAACCAGCTGAACCAGTTGCTAATAATGATTCGAAGGTAGAACCTGCACAACCTGAACCATCTTCTAAGCCAACTGCTGGTGGGAAAGAAATTTATGTAGAAGCTACAGCTTATACAGCTGATCCAGGGGAAAATGGTTATGCACCAGGTCAACAAGTATTTTCTGCATGGGGACCAGGTGGTAAAGGTTATAATCTAACTGCAAACCCAGGAATGAAATTAATTGCTGTAGATCCAAATGTTATTCCATTAGGTAAGACTGTAAATGTTGAAGGTTATGGAGTAGCAATTGCAGCCGATACTGGTGGGGCTATTAAAGGGCATAGAATTGATGTTTTAATGCCAGATAAAGGTTCATCAAGTAGCTGGGGCAGAAGAACAGTTAAAGTTACAATTTTAAACTAACAAGTAATCCAACTTTACAATACGTAGAGTTGGATTTTTTTATAATAATAATGTTAAGTTGAGTTTACATTTTGTTAAGAATAGCATACAATAATGGTGAGAGGTGGTAAATTTGACCATTTTAAACAGAGTAAAAGAATTAAGAGCTCGTTTTAACTTTACGCAAAGCGTATTAGCAGAAAAGGTTGGAGTAACGAGACAAACAATTGCAGCAATTGAAAAAGGGGATTACGTTCCTTCGTTGTTATTGGCACTTACGATTTGTGATGTGTTTCAGTTAAAGATGGAAGATGTGTTTGTTTTAAATAAGGAGGGGGAAAAGGATGAATAGAATTGTTTTTTCTTATATTATAAATGTACTCTATACTGCACTAGCATGTTGGACATTTGTTGAATTTTATAGTGTTATTACAGAGTTAGCAGATATAATTAAAAACGAGAAATTCCCGTTTGAAGTATGGTTTAATGGAGTACCATTCATTTTATTATTTATTGGAGCAATTATAGTTACAATTTTTTATAGAATTCAAAAGAAAAAATATAAGAATTTATCTTTTTGGATGTATCCATTATTATTTCCACTAGAAGATGAACGTGAAAAAGCGATTACGGATAAAGCTTGTAGAACAACATTTGTATCGTTATGGTTTGTGTTACCTTGTGCAGTTGGATTTTTAACTTTTTCGCCTATTATTAATGAATATCTTCCTGGATACCCATTATATATTCTATTTTCTATTTTCTTTATTCAAATGACAGTATTTCACGTATCACTATACAGAAATAAATTAGCTTAAAAAGAAACCTTCTTGCACCGGCAAGAAGGTTTCTTTTTAAGCTAATACTTGTACATATAGCGATATTATTTTATCATTTTATATAGAGTAAGATTTTGTAAGGGAAAGGAACTGTGTATGAATAAGCAAAGAATTTATAGTATAGTAGCAATTCTGCTATTTGTTGTAGGTGGCGTGTTAATTGGAAAGCCATTTTATGATGGATATCAGGCTGAAAAGAAACAGACTGAAAATGTGCAGGCTGTTCAAAAGATGGATTATGAAAAGCATGAGACGGAATTTGTAGATGCTTCCAAAATTAATCAACCAGACTTGGCGGAAGTAGCGAATGCATCATTAGATAAGAAACAAGTAATTGGTCGTATTTCGATTCCAAGTGTTTCAGTAGAACTGCCTGTTTTAAAAGCTTCTACTGAAAAAAACTTATTATCAGGTGCAGCGACAGTAAAAGAGAATCAAGTTATGGGAAAAGGAAATTACGCATTAGCAGGACATAATATGTCTAAAAAAGGTGTTTTATTTAGTGATATAGCTTCTTTGAAAAAAGGCGATAAAATTTATTTGTATGACAATGAAAATGAATATGAGTATGCGGTTACTGGTGTATCTGAAGTGACTCCTGATAAGTGGGAAGTTGTAGAGGATCATGGGAAAGATGAGATAACGCTTATTACATGTGTATCTGTAAAGGACAATTCTAAGCGTTATGTTGTTGCTGGTGATTTAGTAGGAACGAAGGCGAAGAAGTAAAAAAGAAGGGGAACTCTTTAAAGAGTTCCCCTTCTTTTTTACTAATGTTGAGAAATAATAGAATATTTCGGTTTGCATTTAATTATTCTTCTATTTATGTATAATAAATTTAGAATTCTATATTTTGGGAGGAACAAGAGTGAGACAACAGGTGAAGAAACTACTTTTAACAACGAGTATAGCGTTATTGGTAGCTCCAATTTCAGCTTATGCGCATCCAGGGCGTACAGATGCTAATGGCGGACATACGTGTCGTACAAATTGTGAGAAGTGGGGATTACAGTACGGGGAATATCATTATCACAATAAACCAGCTTCTAGTAGTGGCGCAACGAGCCTAGCTCCTAGTCAGAATAATAATAGTGCTGTAGAAGCTGAGAGACAAGCAGAAGCACAGCGCAATACTGAGGCTGAAAAACAACGTGCTGCAGAAGCACAGCGTAAAGCTGAAGAAGAGAGACAACGTGTAGCCGAGGAACAAAGAAAAGCTGAAGAGGCACGTAAGCAAGAGGAAGCGCAGCGCCAAGCTGATATGGAAAAAGGTCAACTTGAAGGTCAAAAGAATGGAGAAACTGATTTTAAAGCAGGAAAAAATGATGCAGAAGTGCATGTAGCTGGAAAATCTGATGCATATAAACAAGCGTTTAAAGCGACTTATGCAGCCGCATGGTCTTTAGAAGAGCAGAAGAAAACGCATTTTGAAAAAGGAAAAGAACAAGGTTTAGCACAAGAGACAATGGACGATAGTCAAGTTGCTCCAGAGTTTAAGGTAAACTTTGCAGACGGATTCAAAGTAGGGAATAAAGAAAGAACAGAAAAAATTGAAAAAGAGCAAGCTGAATTAGGGGAAAAGACAGGGAAAGAACTAGCTGAAAAGAATCCTGGAAATAGAGAGAAAGAAGTATACGTGAAGGCATATGAAAAAGCGTATGAAAAAGGCTATAAGTCTACAAAAAAGGCAGTAGAAAAGGCTGGCTATAAGTATGCATTTGAAAACTATGATTTAAAAGTTCTTGCTAAGTATGAACGAAATGAATTGTTAAAGAAATGGTTTACTGAAGGATTTAAATCGAATAAAAAAGCAGCGGAAATTCGAGAAGAAGGGTATAAAAAGGGAGATAGCTGGTTCTCATTTTTCTATAAGAGTTTCGTACCAAGTGAATATAAAGAACATAAAGAGCTGTACGAACAAGCAATAGAAAAAGGTAAAACAGTATAAAAAAAGATGAGGAGAAATTCCTCATCTTTTTTAATCCATCCATTTCACTAATTTCTTAGAAATTAATAATAAAACACAGCCTAATACAATTGCCACAGCGCCAATAACTGTGAATACTTCAGCGTATCCAAGTGAAGTTGTGAAGCTTGCAAGTTGTCCGCCTAAAATGTTGGCGATACCTGAACTTGCTAGCCATACACCCATTAATAAAGATGCTAATTTTACCGGAGCAAGCGCACTAACCATTGATAGTCCGACAGGTGATAAGAATAGCTCACCTAACGTATGGAAAAGATACGTAAAGACGATAAACAGTAAGTTTGCTTTTTCTGTAATGTTATGTTCATCACTACCTGTTTTTAATGTAGCGATAACGAGAATGATATAACCGATACCGAGCAAGATCATACCAAGTCCCATTTTAGTTGGGATTTTTAAATCACCTTGCTTGCGAGTTGCAAGTTTTGCCCATAATGCAGAAATGACTGGAGCAAGTAAAATAATAAATAATGGATTGACCGATTGGAACCAAGATGTTGGAACTTCCCATCCGAACACAGAGCGGTCTACAAATTTGTTTGTATATAATGTTAATGAGCTACCAGCTTGTTCAAAGCCAGCCCAGAAGAAGACAACGAAGCATGTTAAAATGACGATAACTGCGGTACGTTGTTTTTCTTTTTTTGTTAACGGTGTATCTCCTACTGATGGTTGTCCAGCAGCTGTTTGTAAATCACGAGTTGGTTTTTTACCGATATTACCAAGGAAGCGATTTGATAGTGTTGTAAATAAAATTTGTCCAATGATCATTCCGATTGAAGCGGCTAAGAAACCGTAACGGAATCCGTAATGTACAACGCCATCAACTGTTGTTTTGAATAAATTTTCTGATAAAAATCCGCAAACGAGTGGAGCTAAAAATGACCCGACGTTAATACCCATATAGAAAATGGTAAATGCACTATCACGTTTTGGATCGTTCTCTTCGTATAATTCTCCAACCAGTGTAGAGATGTTCGGTTTGAAGAATCCGTTACCTATAATAATAAGCGCTAATCCGAGGTATAGGCCTAATTGGTTTTGCAAGGCAAATAGTGTAAGGTTACCGATTGCCATTGTTATACCACCAATTGTGATTGCTTTTCGTCTACCTAGAAAACGGTCTGTTAAGTAGCCACCAATCATTGGTGTGAAATAACAGGCTCCAGTATAAAATCCGTAAATAGAGAGTGCCCATGCGGGACTAAACCCAAGACCACCGCTTACTAAAGCTGTCGTTAAATATAATGTTAATAATCCTCGTAATCCATAGTAACTAAATCTTTCCCACATTTCTGTAAAGAAGAGTAAGTATAAACCTGGAGGATGTTTCTTTTTTCTTTGTTGTTCTCTTTCTAGTTGTATCGCTGATTCCATGTTATTTTCCTCCTGACACAAACAAAAACAAAGTTAATAATTTTGTACATTTAATATTTTACCTTGTTAACTATTATAAGTCAATAAAGGTTGATTTTTCAGAAGAAATTGGAAAAGAGGAATAGCTATAGAATGGGTGTTTCTTTTGTGATAGACTATGGACTATGTTTTCTTTGTAAGGAAGCGGGTTATTGTACTTTTTATATGTGAAATTGATTTCATAAAAGATGAAATTAAAGAAGGAGAAAGAAATGAAATTGTTACAGAAAAAAGAAATTTTACTTATTAGCCTTATGTTATTCTCTATGTTCTTTGGAGCAGGGAATCTGATATTTCCACCTTTCCTTGGATATGAAGCAGGAGAACATGTTTGGATTTCATTAGTAGGATTTATTATATCAGCAACAGGTCTTCCTATATTAGGTGTTATCTCCATTGCAAAAGCAGGAAGTTTTCAAACGTTAGCGGGTAGGGTTCATTCTTCATTTGCAATTATTTTTCCATGTATCGTGTATGTATTTATTGGACCTGGGCTTGGTATACCACGTGCGGGAAGTTTAGCTTTTGAAATGGGGCCAGGTCAGTTATTCCCTGAAGCAGGAAACGGATTATTATTGTTTTACACAGTTATTTTCTTTAGTATTGTTTACTGGTTAAGTTTATCCCCATCTAAATTAATGGGGTTGTTTGGAAAAGTCTTGACGCCGTTATTATTATGTATGATTGCACTCATTTTTATAAAGAGTATGTTTACAACGGTAGGAGATATGAAAGAACCAATAGGGAACTATGGACAAGCTCCTATGTTTCAAGGGTTTTTAGATGGATATTTAACAATGGATGCGTTAGCTGCTTTAATCTTTGGAATTGTTATTGCAAATGCATTACGTGCAAAGGGTATTGAAGATGATAAAGGTTTAGCGAAATATATGAGTATTGCTGGCATTGGGGCAGGATTATTATTATCGATTATTTATGTCATCCTTGGATATGTGGGGGCAATTAGTGGCTCATTAGGAACATTCGATAACGGTGCGAAAGTGTTAGCACAAGTTATGATTACATTATTTGGACAGGGCGGAGTCGTTTTATTAGGTCTTATTTTTACTATCGCGTGTTTATGTGTTTCAATTGGACTTGTTACGTCTTGTAGTCAATTTTTTGCGAGTGCATTTCCGAAAGTATCTTATAAATTGTGGGCATTTATAGTAAGCGTTGTTAGTATGATTTTAGCTAATTTAGGGTTAACGCAAATTTTAAAAGTATCAGTACCAATTCTTGGATTTATTTATCCAATTGCGTTAACGCTTATTATTCTAGGGTTATTCCATCAGTATATTGGAAAGTATGCATACGTATATGCAGTAACTGTTTTGGTTGTAGCGATATTTAGTGCAATTGATATTTTAAATAAAAATGTAATGATGAATCAGTGGACGTCAGCATTAAAATACATTCCGTTTTATACAGAAGGTGTTGGGTGGATTGTTCCAGCTATTGTAGGCATGTGTCTTGGTTTCATCGTTAGCATTGTTTTAAATAAGAATAACTGAGTAAAAAGGTGTTTTCCGATTTTGGAAGACGCCTTTCTTTTTTTGGAAAAAATACTATTGAAAATGAATAGACTAGGAGTATGATAAAGATAATTGGTAATATATAGGTTTAATGAGAGTTACAAATGAGGGGGGAGCGTATGAAGAAGGATTTGGATAAGAAAATAGAAGCACTCGAAACGGCAATTGAAACAATTCAAGAAGCACTTGCTGAATTAAAAGTGAAGCAAAGGGAAATAGAAGTAGAAAACGCTCAGCAACATGTTAGTAAGAACAAGAAAGAATATATTGAAACGGTAATGGAGGAAAAGCCAAAAGAAGAAATAGTTAAGATAAAAGAGCCTTTGCAAGAACGTCAGGTAAAACAAGTAGATATATCTGCTTTTAAACCAGAGCCATTTAATATTATTAAGTTTTGTCAAACATGGTTACCGCGTGTATTTGTCGGTATTATGTTGCTTGGAGTGATCTGGTTATTTAAAGCAGGGGTAGATGCTGGCTTATTAACACCAGCGATACGAATTGTGTTTGGTATCGTATTATCTATCGGATTGTATTATATAGGAGATATTCAAATTAAAAGAGAGCGGCAGGCGTTAGGGTTAGTATTAGCTGGAGGAAGTATTACCGGGATTGTTCTAACAACGTTTGCAGCACATTATTTATATGGATTTATTCCGGCAAGTGTCGCGTTTCTCTGTAATATTGCATGGGTTATTTTAGGTATTTATTTAGCGAAAAGATATCAATCGGAATATCTCACTATTTTCGTAGCGGTCGGAGCGTTCTTCGTACCATTCTTGTTAAATAGTACGACTCCTAATCCTTATATTTTCTTTGGATATGAGACAGTATTAACACTTAGTTTATTATGGTATGCGTTGAAAAATCGTTATAAATACTTATATATGATTTCTTACGCTGTTGCTGCCATTGTCCTTTTCGTTTTCTTTGCTGTTATGTCAATGTTAGTAGAGAACTTGCAAATACAGTTAACGATTGTATATGGTTTGATTCATTTACTATTATTTTGGCATATGTTTACGGAGAGAAGTTTTATACTAGAACCACGTTTGGCGATATTTAGTGCAAATGCAGTGTTCTTTATACTAGCTATTTCAAAAATACCTGATTTTACAACATGGGGATTAATTATTAGTGCAATCGTGCATGCCGCTATGTTCGTATTTGAATATAGGAAAAATAGGCATTCTACATTTACAAATCTCTTATTTGGTTTCGCAATGGGAGCATTTAGTTTAGCAATTTTATATGAGTATAGTTTAGTGAATGCAGCGATTGTACTATTATTACAAGGTTTCCTCGGCATGGTCACTTCTATTAAAGTAAAACAACAGATAAAATTGTATGTTAGTGCGACGGTTTACGCAATTGGAATGATACAGACTATTTTTAGCCCGTTTGATCAATTTATTTCGGCAGGCTTTGTTGCTCATCTTATTTTAATAGGAACGTTCTATTATTGCATGAGAGAAGCGAAAGAAGTATTAGCGAGCTTCGGCAAATATATGTATTCTATAGTGCTCTATTGGTTTATGATAATTGTATTTATTACAATTACGAGAATCGGTGAAGTTTTATCTACAGATGGAAGCGTAATTAGTGTATCAGTATCGTTATTATGGATGGTATATGCATTATTTGCGGTTTGGTTTGGAAGAAATAGAAATATGAATGAAATATTATATGCTGGTTTAGTCGTTTTAGTCGTAACGGTAGGGAAGTTATTCTTACTTGACTTACCAGAGGTATCGATGATGATTAGGGCAGTGTTATTCCTAATCGTCGGTAGTATAGGTATCGTTATTTCAAGAATGTTTTTCTCGAAGGAAGAGAAGTGAGAAGAAGGCAATCCATGTATGGATTGCCTTTTTTATTATTTCTTATTAATTGTTACAGTTTCATTATATTTCGTTGTTGTATTTTGGCGTAGACGAAGCGTTGCTTGTCCAATTGTATTTGAATCAATCTGTACATTTACAACTTTCTCAGCAGAGCCTAAGCTGTTTGTTGTGAAAGAAAATGCACTGCTATATCCAAAAGTAGATGGCCAAGTGCCGTTTGCATTTTGTACTTTAGCCACTTGTGTTCCTCCAGTAGTGAAGATACCTAAAGAATAGTTGTTATAAGTTGTATTAGGTAGTAAGTTGTTTACTTGAATCTTCATTTGGAAAATTTCATTGTTTGGTAGAATGCTAGGGTGTGTAACGACGTAGTCGCTTGTTGTTACCGCACCATTATAACCGTATGAACCTGGTTTGAAAGTATTTGTATTAAACCATTGATAACCTGCATTTGGTGCACCCCAAGGTTCAGGTTGTGGTTCTGTTGATAAGCTTGGCTGTTCAAATGTCTGTAGAGCTGTAGGTGAATCAAGTTGTAAACCATTTACTTGATCTAAACTTGTAAATGTCTCTTTATTCGATAACCAATTTACGATGTTTTCTAATAAGATAGCATCGTTTTCTTCTTTATAACCATCGTAAGTTTTCTTTGTTTGGCCAGAATCTTCACGAACGTACTTTGGCGTAGCATCTTCAACAGGAGAAGAGTCACCAATAAAGGCAGCTTTTCCAAGTCCTACTTTTGCAATTGCAGCATATGGGCCTTCTGCAATACCACCGCCATTATAAACGCCACTATCAACAGCGTTATTCCATTTTGATGGATTTTCTGGAAGGTAAACAAGTCCTTTTGCTAGTTTTGGGTTTGTAATTGCTAGAGTAGAACCAGCATGCATTGCTACAGACGAAACACCTTTTGTAATTCCGAAAGATTGTTCAGGTGATACAATTGTTTTCGCTGAAACATCACCAATTGCATTGTAGCGGAAGCGAATACCGAAGTTGTCAGAGAGCCAATCAGAGCTTTCTACTCCTTGCATAGCTTGTGAATTTGCTTCTTCATTAGACATTCCTTTTGCAGGATTATCCCAAGCACCGCGTCTATATCCATTAAATACTTCAGAAGAGTCCCAGCGATTTTTATTACGATCTGCATTGTAATGATCAGCAATAAAGAAGATACTACCACCATTTTTCACATATTGTAACATAGCGTCCTGCTCAGATTTTTTGTAAGGAATATTAGCTTCTGGAACGATAAATACATTGTAACCTTTTAAGTCTTCGTACGTAATAGGTGTTGATTTACGAAGTTCCTTTACGTGATATCCGTTTTTTGCAATGCCGTTTCCGAAGTCAGAAAAGCCGCCGTCAATAACCCAGTCAGCTGTCCCAGCAGTTTGACCGTGTGTATTATCGAATAATACTGTCTTCCCATTGTTTTGATTTACAACTTTTGCAGCAATTTCAGGAGCTGGGTCTACAGAGCTTTCGGCATAAGTAGACGGTATGAACGAGGTCCCTATACTTAGTGTAATTGCTGTTGCTAAAGAAAATGTAATCCATTTTTTATTCTTCATAGAAGAATCCCCCTAATAATAAATATATGTGCTTTAATAATGTAATTTATTTTTCTGTAAAAATAAAGACGGAAAACATAAAAAATATTAAAAAATTGTAAAAATACCGTGAATTTTGTTGAGAAATATTTGTATAGATATAAAAACATCCCTTCCAAGTAATAAGGAAGGGATGTTTTGCTTAACTAATTTTTGAGTTAGGTGTTTCATCAATCTTATGAAACCCTTTCATGTAATATACGATTGCTAAGCCGATAAGCCAAATTGGGCCGACAATCAATGCAATTCGTGTATCTTCTGAATACGCCATTATACATAAGACTAGTGCAAGGAAGGCAAGTGAGAAATATGAGCTTAATGGGTATAAAGGCATTTTATATGATAACTTTTGTTTATTTTGAGTAGGCAAGCTTTTACGGAATTTAATTTGAGCGACTAATATAATGCCCCAAGTCCAAATTGCACCGAAAGTTGAAATGCTAGTAAGCCATGTAAATACCTTTGCAGGTACAAGATAGTTTAATATAACACCAATTAGTAAAACGATAGCAGTTGCTACAATTCCTTGGCTTGGAATGCCATTTTTATTTAAACGACCAAATCTTTCAGGAGCTTTTTTCTGCTGAGCTAATGTATATAGCATACGGCCTGTACTAAATAAACCACCGTTACAAGAAGAAAGAGCTGCTGTTAATACGACAAAGTTAATAATACCTGCTGCTTTTGCGATACCAATTTGCTGGAATGTTAATACAAATGGACTGCCTTTCTCACCAAGTTCGTTCCATGGATAAATTGCCATCATAACGAATAATGCCCCAACGTAAAAGAGTAGAATTCTCCAAAATACGTTATCAATTGCCTTTGCGAGTGTTTTCTTCGGATTTTGAGCCTCACCAGCTGTAACACCGATTAATTCAACGCCTAAATAAGCGAATAGTACCATCTGCATGGAGAGTAGTAACCCAGAAAATCCATTTGGGAACCAGCCACCATGTGACCAAAGATTTGAAATACCAGTAGCGATACCACCGTTTCCGAATCCGAATAAAATAATACCAGCTCCCACCACTATCATACAGATAATTGTGACAATTTTAATGAGAGCAAACCAAAACTCAAGTTCTCCAAATACTTTTACCGATAAGAAGTTAAAAGCGCTCATTAATAATAGAGCAAGTAATGCCCAAGTCCAGCGCGGGATATCAGGGAACCAGTACTGCATGTAAATGCCAGCTGCTGTAATTTCAGCCATACAAGTAACAACCCATAAGAACCAGTAATTCCAACCAGTAATATAACCAGCGAGTGGTCCAATATAATCATATGCATATTTACTAAAAGAACCAGCAACAGGTTGTTCAATTGCCATTTCCCCAAGCGCTCGCATAATGAAAAAAATAACGAGACCGGCAATCATATAGCCTAGCAAAATAGAAGGACCTGCTAGTTTAATGGCGGAAGCGGATCCTAAAAATAGCCCAACGCCAATAGCTGAGCCCAGTGACATTAAAGTAATATGTCGTTCTTTTAAACCACGATTTAAAGTTCCAGATTTGTTTGTGTGCTGCATAAGAAGAATCCCCCTTGTAGAGTGAACGATATTTGAATGCGTTTACTAAATATTTAACTATTTCAAATTATAAAACATTTCTATCTGTTATGCTACAAAAATAATCATAATGAACTGTACTACATCTGTACTTGTCAGACTTAAACTTAAAATTCGAACTATTAGGGAATATATTGACTCTTCTTTTTATTGATTGTTAAGATTAAGTATTATATTTTCTCACATACTAGTAAGAAAAAGAATGTGTGATAATAATTCAGGTGTAGGAAGGGTACATAAGCATGTTTCAATTACAAAAATATAACACTTCTGTGAAGCAAGAGTTTTTAGCTGGCATCACAACTTTTTTTACATTTGCGTATATTCTTGTCATCAATCCAAAAATATTATCTGATGCAGGTGTACCATTTGACCAAGCGTTTACAGCAACAATTATTGCAACCGTTGTTGGAACAGTAGGTATGGCGATTTTCGCGAATTACCCGATTGTTATTGCTCCAGCTATGGGAATGAATGCATATTTTGCTTATTCTGTTGTACAGAAGGCAGAAGGGATTACATATGTAGTTGCCTTTTCAGCTGTATTTGTAACGGGGATTATTTTTCTTTTATTATCTTTTACTTCGTTTAGGCAAAAGTTAATTTTAGCAATTCCTGATAGTTTAAAGCATGCAATTGCAGGTGGAATTGGACTATTTATTGCTTTTATTGGATTGCGCCTTTCTGGAATTATCGTGGATCATCCGTCTAATTTAGTTACGATTGGTGATTTTCATTCTCCAGCTGTTATTTTAACTTTAATTGGTTTAATATTAGCGGCGGTATTAATGACATTGCGTGTGAGCGGTGCATTATTTATTAGTATGATTGTGACAGGAATTATTGCCTTCTTTACAGGGCAATTGAAGTTTGCTGATAAAATTGTGGCGATGCCTCATTTACCAGAGGGTATCATCGTTTCAAACCCAATCAATGCCTTTTCAGATGTAATTGAATACGGATTATACGGCGTTGTATTTTCATTTTTACTTGTACTTTTATTCGATACAACAGGTGCATTACTCGGTTTAATTAAACAAGCAGGTTTAATTACAGACAATACAGAGAAGCGTTTTGGTAAAGCGTTTATTGCAGATGCAATTGGCGGGACTACAGGTTCTATCTTTGGAACAAGCCCAACAGCAGCGACGATTGAATCATCAGCAGGTATTGCTGCAGGTGGTAAAACTGGATTAACAGGGATTGTAGTTGTTGGTCTAACAATTATAACGGCATTTTTTAGTCCTGTTATTGCTTCTTTATCAAGTGTAGCCGCTATTACAGCTCCTTCATTAATTATAGTAGGTAGTTTAATGGCACAAAGCATTCGAGATATTAATTGGAATGAATTTGAAGATGCGTTACCAGCATTTTTAATTTTTATAGGTATTCCGTTAACATCTAGTATTGCAAATGGAATCGCAATTGGATTTTTAGTATATCCAGTCTTGAAAATTGTGAAGGGTAAAGGGATGGAAGTACATCCATTACTATACTTATTTGCATTCTTATTTGGATGTCATTTATTCTTATAATATAAATATAGGAGAGGGCCTTCTTATGGGAGGCTCCCTTTTTGTGTATAATAAAGTGAAACTATGGGCAGTAGGGGATATCCTCACTGTGTATTAGCCCGCACCAATCGGGATAAGATGAAAACTTAATTGGTTTTGTAAAATATAAATTACTTAATGGAATATATATGTTACAATATAGATAGAGGAGGAACATGAATGCCTGTAAGTAAAATAAAAGTCGCGCGTGTTCAGTTAGATTTAACACAGCAACAATTAGCAGAAAAAGTAGGCGTTACAAGGCAAACGATTAGTTTAATTGAGAAGGGGAAATACAATCCATCTTTAGATTTATGTTTAAAAATTTGTTATGCAGTAGATAAAACGTTGAATGATTTGTTTTGGGAGGAAAAGGAGTGGTAGGATGAAAATCGTGAAAGATGAACGTTTAATGATTGAAGGGTTAAAACATATTAGATTAGCTTTCATCTTACAAAATATCGTCATACTAGCTATCGTCTTTTACCGCTATGTCTTGCAAGGGGCAGGATATGAAAGTGTTTCGGATTTATTAATGGTATTTATGGGCGGGATAATAATTATTAACTTTTTAAATCTGAAAAATTCAGTGGAAGTGTATGAGCATACGGGCGGAGTGTCGCGTCGTTATTTTATGAAGCTATTATTCATTCCGGTGGGTATTATTATTGGGATTTTAGCTATTTGTATCGTTGTAACACCAGATATTTCGATAAAGGAAATTAGTATGACAGGACTTATTATGTTTGCTTGTTTTTTAGTTCCTAGTTTGTTTATATACATATATATGAAAAAAATAAAAAGAGAAGATTGAAATATAAGAAAGGCTTTCCCGTATTGAGGAAAGCTTTTCTTATATCTTTTTATACAAAACTTTATGAAGGCCAATTGGTTCAATTTCAAAAATTTCACCATGCTCCTGAAAGCCTAATCGCTTGTAATAGTCAGTTACAGTAATTCGGCCATTACACCATAACATATTTGCTTGACGCTCTTGTAAGATTTGTTCTGCATTCTGAATTAAGGAGCTTCCAGCGTGGTTGTTTCGAAACTCAGGTAATGTGGCCATTCCTCGTAGACGATAATGAATACCGGCTGGTAGGTCAGGGTATATTTCTTTTGAGAAGGAAGCGATACTAATTAGTTCATCGTTTATAAATGCGCCTAAGTGGAAGGTGTCTGTTTCATAATCGGAAGGATATTTACAATCTGCTAATGTTTGATTGGGGCGTAAAATTTTTTGACGTAATACGTAAGTTTCAGATCCCTCAATATTTTTCACGATAATCATATTAACATCCTTTCTTATAAGGCCTTTTCTGTTAATTGTATAAAGAAATAAGCAGGTGCGGCGAGAAGTCCGAGTATGCTAGCAGTTCCGAGAAGGAGTGAAAGTAGGAGGCAAGAATATTTTATTCCATTCGATTTTTTCCATCCGTAACTACAAATCTCAATACTAACACCGATGAGAATAATGGCAACGAGTATTTCTGCTAATAATAAAAGAGCTAAAGTTACAATAGACATAATGTGATCCATCCTCATAATATGTGATAGTAACATTTTACCATATGAAGTTAAAAAAATGCCCCTCAATTATGTGAGGGGCATTTTTTTACTCTAATATGTTTTTTAGTGTATCGATATGTTCTTTTGAACCTGTTACAAGTAATGTGTCACCGTGTTGTAGTCTTGTATCACCATGTGGTATTAATGCTTTGTTACCGCGGTAGATTTGAATGACAAGTACATCACCTAAAAACGGGAGGCGGCGAAGCGCAACGCCGTTATATTTATTGCTGCGCAGTTCAACTTCACGTACTGTTTCGTTTGCTGTTGTAATTAAGCGAACGAGACTAGGTTTATCAATAAGTGCACGTAATAAAATACGTGTAGAGTTAATTGTTGAGAATACAGCGATATGTTCTTGCGTTGCTTTTTCTTGTAGAAGTGGATCTTCTACACTTGCAATAACATGTTCAACACCTAGCTCTTTTGCATGTTCTGCCAATAATAAGTTTTGTTCATCATCGCTTGTTGCAACAACGACGCGATCTGCATCAAATGCTGTTTGTTCAGTTAATGATGCGATTGTGATGTCATCTAATTTCACGATAGGGAAGTCATGTGATTTCGCTTCTTCATCATTTATTTTGTTTTGACGCATCATATATAGCGTTACGTCATAATCTTCTCGTTTTAAATCTAGTGATAACGGAAGGGTAATTCTGCTCGCGCCAATAATAGCTACTTTTGGTTTTGGTGTTTCTACTTTTGGGAACATTTTTTTAAACAATATAGGTGCAAAAATACAAGTAATAACTGCGCTTAAAATAAGAGAGGCAGATAAACTTGGACTGATGATCTCCAGTTTTTCACCAATTTGTGCAGCCGCAATAACTAAAGAAAGTGTCGATGTTAATAAGATTGCACTTCCAAGTACGATATTACGTGGATACCATTTTCTTAAGACGAGTGATGGTAAGAGTTTCGAAATAAAGAGTCCTACAATTAAGATTGGAATCATTAGCATGCTAGAAGGTTCTTTGAAAATAGACCACACCTCTAGATTTACACCAACCATTACGAAGAAAATAGGGATGAAGAAACCATAGCCGATAGAATCAAGTTTTTCCACCATATCTTCATTTGGTGATAATAACGATACAAGTACACCTGCTAAGAAGGCACCTAAAATATTTTCTGCTCCAACAGATTCCGATAACCCAACTAAGATTAAAATGAGTGCAAAAACAGCTCGTGTATCAATTTGTACACTACCAGCTTTTAAACTATCTAAGTATGGAATGTTTTTAAAGCGTTTTGCAATAAAGTAAATGACAATACCGGCACCGAATAGAATAAGTAAGAGCCACATACTTTGACCGCTTTCGGAATTTAATCCGACGAAAACAGCGAGTAAAATCATTGTAACTAAGTCTGCAATAACAGCAACTAATAAAATGATTTGTCCGATTGCAGTTTTTCCTAGGTTGTTTTCTTTTAATGTTGGTACAACAACACCTAAAGAAATAGTTGAAATAATTAAAGTCATGAACATTGCATTATCTACAAATCCTAGCCATACGAATAGTAATGATAGGGCATAAGATAAGATGAAAATAAATAAGAAGATAATGCTTGCTACTTGAAATGTATTTGGCTCGTTTGTCGTATTTTTTTTCCCTTTTTGTTTAAAGATAGAAAAATCAATTTCTAAACCGCTTAAGAACATGAGGAAGATAAATCCTAATGTTGATAAAACTTGAAGCCATATATCTGGCTCAATAATATTAAACCCACTTTTACCTACAAAGATTCCTGCAATAATTTCTGCAACGACAACAGGAAGTGCTTTTAATTTAAAGCGTTGTAACAAAAGGGGAACGAAAAACGCGATTGCAACGACAACCATAAGTGATAGAACAGAAGTATGATGTTCCATTGCGTTCTCTCCCTTCAAATAAATATAGTACCTATTTAGCCATATAATAGGTAGAAAAGCAACGCATATGGATTCGATT
Source organism: Bacillus sp. RB3 (assembly GCF_030164735.1). NCBI lineage: Bacteria > Bacillati > Bacillota > Bacilli > Caryophanales > Bacillaceae > Bacillus > Bacillus sp. RB3. Next base: position 23,446 of record NZ_JASNGE010000031.1, on the reverse strand, counting down.
TCATAAAGAAAGATTTTTCTTAACATTTGTCATAATAAGTATATTTTTCATGATTCTATTGTTAATTCCGTAATGTGGATGTAATAGGGGAGGGGATAAAAAAAAGACTGCTGAGGAATCTCAGCAGTCTTTTTCATGTACATTACATTGAGAAGAAGATCCATACAGTTAAACCAACTGTTGCAGTTGCAACGAAGAAACTGTATATCATTGTAAGAATTTGAACTCTTCCTTCTCCTTCTTTTAAATGCATGAACATAATTAATTGTAACAATGCTTGCGCAACAGCCATTATGATAATAGTTGTTAAGACTGTTGAAAGTGGCAATGTTGTGTAAAGTGCCACGTATAACGCTAGAAACGTTAATGCAAGCGATAAAATAAATCCGAAAACGTGTGACCAAGGGAATCCGCTATGCGCATGCCCGTTTGCTTGATTGTTGTTTTGAGCCATTTACGCCACCATCCCGTTCAAGTAAACTAGTGTGTAAATAAAGACCCAAACTAGATCAAGGAAATGCCAGTATAAGCTGATAATGAATACTTTACGAGCTGTAACTGGTGTTAAACCTCGTTTTAAAATTTGGATAATAACACAAGTTGCCCAAATGATACCGCCTGTTACGTGAGCTCCGTGCGTTCCAAGAAGAACGAAGAATCCAGATAAGAAAGCACTTGTTTGAATTGTTGCGCCTTCACCAATGTACATAATGAACTCTTCGATCTCAAAGAATAGGAAACCTGCACCTAAAAGTAATGTAAGGACGAACCATCCAAGCATCGCTTTTTGGTTATGCTTACGCATTTCATGAATTACGATACCGCATGTAAAACTACTTGTTAAAAGTAGTAATGTTTGAATTAAAAGCGTTTTAAGTTCAAACAATTGCGCTGGTGTTGGGCCATCTGCCGTACGACCAGCAAGGACTAGATAAGAGGCGAAAAGTGTTGCGAACAGCATAATTTCAGCCCCAAGAAAAATCCAGAATCCTAGGATATTCAATCTGCTTTGTTCGGATTGATATTCCAAAGGTAAGCTTTTATCTAAAGCCGCCATGTCATTTCACCTCTCATGCTATATGTTCTGTTTTTTTAATTTCATCAACACTGATATAGTAACCTTCATCATAATCGAATGAACGATAGATTAAGCAAGCTAAAATACCAACTCCACCGATTGCTGCAAGCCAGAACCAGCTAAATACTAATGCGAAACCTGCAAGACCGAAGAATCCAGACGCAATAATAGGCACACCAGAGTTACTTGGCATGTGAATTGGTTTGATATCTTCTGCTGCTGGTGTAACTGTTTCTCCGCGTTTTTTCATGTACCAGAAAGCATCAGCTTCTTTAATTTCAGGAAGCTTCGCGAAGTTGTAATGTTGTACAGGAGAGTGAGTTGCCCATTCAAGTGTACGACCATCCCATGGATCTCCAGTTGTGTCACGTTCACCGTGACGTGCACTCCAAATTACGTTGTAGCAAAGAAGTAGGAAGCCGATACCCATCATTACCGCACCAACAGATGCGATTTGGTTTAGCCATCCCCATCCAAGACTTTCAGAGTAAGTGTACATACGACGAGTCATACCGTCTAAACCTAAGAAGTACATTGGGAAGAAACAGATGTTGAATCCGCTCATAAAGATCCAGAATGTCCATTTACCTAGGCGTTCATTTAACATATGACCAGTCATTTTTGGATACCAGAATGTGAATCCAGCAAGCATAGCGAATACTGTACCTGCGATTAATACGTAGTGGAAGTGAGCGATTAGGAAGTAGCTGTTATGGTATTGATAATCAGCAGCTGCCATTCCAAGCATAACCCCTGTAACCCCACCGACTACGAAGTTTGGAATAAATGCCAATGACCAAAGCATTGGAACTGTAAAACGGATACGTCCTTTATACAGTGTAAACAACCAGTTAAAGATCTTAACACCGGTTGGAATCGAAATCGCCATTGTCGAAATCGAGAAGAATGAGTTAACCGCTGGACCTGCACCCATCGTGAAGAAGTGGTGAAGCCATACGACGAAACTTAGTAAAGAAATTGCAACCATTGAGTATACCATCGCACTGTAACCGAATAGACGCTTACGTGAGAATGTACTAATGATTTCAGAGAAAATACCGAATGCCGGTAAAATAACGATATATACTTCAGGGTGACCCCATACCCAGAACAGGTTGGCCCATAACATCGGCATACCGCCGCTCGCCATCGTAAAGAAGTGAGCATCGAATAGACGGTCAAATGTCATTAATGCAAGAGCAACTGTTAATACTGGGAAAGCGAAAATAATGATAATTGTTGTAATTAAGATTGACCAAGTAAACATTGGCATTCTCATTAAAGTCATACCAGGTGTACGCATTTTTAAGATAGTAACAAGGAAGTTAATACCGGTCATTAGCGTACCGAGACCTGAAATCTGTAATGCAATTGCGTAGTAGTTATTTCCTACGCCTGAAGTAAACTCTGTACCTGCCATTGGGAAGTAAGAAGTCCACCCAGCGTCTGGAGAACCACCGATTACGAAAGCGATGTTGAATAACATTGCTCCGACAAAGAATAACCAGAAACTTAAAGCATTTAAGAACGGATATGCAACATCACGAGCACCAATTTGTAATGGGACTACAAGGTTCATTAATCCCATAACGAATGGCATTGCCATGAAAAGAATCATTACTGTACCATGCGTTGTAAAGATTCCGTTATAGTGTTCAGCGTTTAAATAAGTTGTTTCTGGGAATGTTAACTGTGCACGGATCATTAAACCATCCATACCACCACGGAATAACATGATAACCGCAGAAATAATATACATGGCTCCGATTTTTTTATGGTCAACAGTTGTCAACCATTCGTCCCAAAGCCATTTCCATTTTTTATACTTTGTTAGTACGAAAATGATTGCTAATGTCACAAGAACGATAGAAGCGTCTGCACCGTAAATAATCGGGTCACCTGTGACAAAGAATTCATCAAGCTTCACTGTGTTCACTCCAATCTGTTGGAATAATAGCTATTATTTTTTGTTTTTGTAGTAGTTGTAATCACAATATTCAAGTGATTTTGGATCTACATAACTTAAGTGGTGACTAGAGAATGTCATACGACCAACTACACCAGGTTTAACAATTTCGTTGTACTTAGCTTCTGTTAGTTTAGGAGCAGTTTCTTGTACTTCTTTAACCCACTTGTCATATTTCTCTTTAGTTTTTGCTTCAACTTCGAACTCCATGTGTGTGAATCCTTCACCAGAGAAGTTCGCACTACGGCCTAGGTAAGAACCTGGCTTATCAGCTTGTAAATAAAGATCCATAATCATGCCATCCATTGTGTACTTCATACCACCAAGTTCTGGTACCCAGAAAGCATTCATTGGGCCGACAGAAGTCAGTTTGAATTGAATTGGTACACCAGCTGGGATGTTTAAATAGTTAACGGTTTCAATTTTTTCCTCTGGGTAACTGAATAACCATTTCCAGTTTGCAGATGTAACATAAATTTCAACTGGTTTAATATGTTTGGACTCTTTCGGAACCTCTTCCGAAGCATAAGTTGCTTTTACTGTTGGAATCGATAATGCGATAACGATAATAACAGGAACAAGCGTCCAAATAATTTCTAGTAATGTGTTACCGTGTTGTTCAGGTGGCTCATAGTCCATATTCTCTGGTTTTTCACGATAACGAATCAAGATGACTGTAAACAGAATGAATACAATTGCGATAATTAATGACATAAGCAAGAATGACCAAACAATTAAATCATACTGTGCTTTTGCAACAGGTCCTTGCGGATTTAATACTGCGAGTTTTTTATCACAGCCACCGAGGAACAGAAGTAATGATAACGGAAGAAGTGAAGCCAACTTCCAAAACGCTTTCTTTAGTTGCACGATTGAAAATCTCCTTTCTCCTTGGATTGAAACTATGCCAATAAAACAATATAAACCTATTAATTTATAGAAGGCAATAGTTTTTGATATATTGTTAAAAAATAGACACAAATGCACACTTTTTAAGGTGAATATCATTTGTAACTTGATTACATTGTAAACTATTTTCCAGAGAAAAACGTGATTGTGAAAATTTTAAGATAAATAAAGTTATACCAGGATATCCAAGAAATAGAAAAAAGCTATCTTATGATAAGAAAGATAGCTGAATATTTTGTATATTTAGTTTATTTCTTGTGTGACAGTTCGTGGCTGTTCAAGTGTGACAATTTTTTTATATTTAACTTGGTATAAAATGTAACAAATAATCATAAATGGAATGCCGCAATAAAGAGCAATTCTTTGATCTGGAATGAAAGCCAAACTAACAAATATAATGAAATTGAGCGAGAACGCTACGATTGGAACGAGTGGATAGAGCGGTGTACGATATTTTAAATCATTTATGTCGCCACCATTTTTCACGAAATTTCTACGGAAGAAAAACTGTGAAGCGGCGATTGACATCCAAACTACAACGGCAGCCATTGCTGCAATAGATGTTAAAACTAGAAAGACAGTATCTGCCGCAAATACACTTGTTAGTAAGGACAGGCTAGCGAAAATCAGGCTGAAAATTAATGCATTTAGCGGTACACCTTTTTTAGTTAATTTCGTAAATGCTGGACTTGCCATTCCTTGTTTTGCCATCGCCCACAGCATACGAGAATTTGCGTATAGACCAGAGTTAGCAACGGATAATACAGCTGTAATAATAACAAAGTTCATAATGTCTGCTGCATATGGGACACCGGCTACATCAAATACAAGTACAAAGGGACTTTCGACTAGATTAGCCTCTTGCCATGGGAGTAAACCTACAACAACTGATATCGCTAAGACGAAGAAGAAGAGAGTTCGCCAAATTGTATTTTTTATTGCTTTTGGAATTGTTTTTTCAGGATTTTCACTTTCTCCTGAAGCGATTCCAATTAATTCTGTTCCTTGGAAGGAGTAATTTACTGTAATCATCGTAAGAAGAACAGCTAATGCACCGTTTGGAAATAGCCCACCATTTTCAGTGAAATTATGAAGCATTGGAGCTGGCTTTCCATTGAAGTCTAGTAGACCGAACATAACAGCACCACCAAGCACGATGAAAATAACAATTGTCGCGACTTTTACACTTGCGAACCAAAACTCTGCTTCTGCATATGCTTTTGCTGATAAAGCGTTTACAAGGAAGAGTGCTGCTGCAAATGTAACGCACCAAATCCAGGAAGAAACGTCTGGAAACCAGCGTTTCATTAAAATACTTACAGTTGTTAACTCCACGCCAACTGTAACAGCCCAATTTAACCAATACATCCAACCAACAACAAATCCAAAACCAGGTGAAATGAATTTGCTTGCATAACTTTGGAATGAACCTGCTTCTGGCATAGCAACGGATAATTCACCAAGACATAACATCGTTAAATACATAACAAATCCACCGACTAAAAATGCAAGAATAGCACCACCAGGTCCGGCATTATGGACAATTTGACCAGATCCCATAAATAGCCCGGTTCCGATAACACCGCCGAGTGCAATCATAAATAGGTGTCTACTTTTCATTGTTCGTTTTAAATCTGTTTGTTCAATTTGTTGATTCATATGCCCTCACCCCGTATTTTCTTGAATGTGTGAACTTCGTTTTATTCTGAGTTTTTAATCATTAGTGGGGGATGCAACACACACTCGGTTTATTTGCTATGAAATGAATGGAGTATGTAAAAAAACGAACTATGACTAAATACTCTAAGAATGTTTGTTAACATGGTGATATCTTCACTATGTTAACAATTTTGATTTTAGCAAAATATTCTGGAAATGTATATTTATTTTTCTTTTTATTAAAAATAATTAGAATTTTTATAATTCATTCTATGAGCGATAATTCACATGATCTTTCTAGCAAACTAGTAAGAAGAAGGGTACAATGATAAGAGTTGTGTCTGTAAAATAATAATTAATGGAGTTTTGTTTATAATGAAAAAGTTAAAATATCTTTTTGTTTTTGGGATTATAATTGCTGCTGCGTTTTTTATAGGGAAAGATAAAATCATGCAAAAGGCGCAAGTTCTACGCCTAGAATTTCTATCTGAAATGAAAGAAGCAGCTATGATTGAAGATGTTCCGTTTATTAAACAATTACCAGAATTACCTCGAGGATGTGAAGTGACAAGTTTAGCTATGTTGCTCCAATATAAAGGTGTACAAGTAGATAAGATGCAACTTGCTAGCGAAATTCATCGTGTTCCATTTGAACAAAATGGTTTGCGTGGAAATCCTTACGAGGGATTTGTGGGAAATATTTATACAAAGGCAGAGCCTGGATATGGTGTGTACAATAAACCAATCTTTGATTTAGCAGAAAAATATGTTCCTGAAAAAGTAATTAATTTAACAGGTAGAGACATGCAAGATATATATAAAGTAATTAGTTCAGGCTCTCCGGTATGGGTCATTATTAATACGACGTTTAAGCCGCTAGCTGAAAGTAGTTTTGAAACATGGAATACGAGTTCAGGCGAAGTGAAAATTACATATTATGAGCATAGTGCAGTAGTAATTGGATATGATCAAAACTTTGTATATGTAAATGATCCTCTTAAAAATAATCCACGTTTGGCTGTTCCGCGAGCAGAATTTGAGAAAGCTTGGGAGCAAATGGGAAAACAAGCAATTACTATTTTATAATAATGAAAAAGTCATCTTTTGGATGGCTTTTTCTTTTTAGTTTATCATCACTGAAAATTCAGAAGATTCTTTTAAAAGTTAACAATTCACGTTATAATAACATTTAACTTGGTGAAGAAGGGGAGAAGAGAAATGGATGTTGCAAAGGAACTTGTTTTGTCAAAAAATCAGTTAGTTGAGTGGAGAAGGCATTTTCATAAGTATCCAGAGTTATCTTTTCAAGAAGAAAAAACATCGCAGTTTGTGTTCGATATACTTCGGAAATTTCCATGTTTAGAAGTGTCACGGCCGACTAAATATAGTGTGATGGCAAAGTTAGTAGGTAAACATCCGGGCAAAACAGTTGCGATTCGCGCCGATATGGATGCTCTTCCTATTCATGAAGAAAATGAGTTTGATTTTATTTCTACATATAAAGGTGTAATGCATGCATGTGGTCATGATGGACATATAGCGATATTACTTGGGGTTGTATATAAGTTAGTAGAAGAAAGAGAGAAGATTAAAGGGGAGATTCGTTTTCTATTCCAACATGCTGAAGAGAATTTTCCTGGTGGTGCAGAGGAGATGGTTGCTGCAGGTGTAATGGAAGGTGTGGATTATATTATTGGTGCTCACCTTTGGGCGTCGTTAGAGGTTGGGAAAATAGGTGTTATTTATGGTCCTGCAATGGCTGCACCGGATGTTTTTAAAATTAAGATAGAGGGAAAAGGTGGACATGCTGGAATCCCTCATGAAACGGTGGATAGTATTGCAATCGGAACACAAGTCGTTTCGCAACTTCAGCAAATTGTATCTCGCCTCACGAATCCATTAGATTCTCTCGTAATATCTGTTACGCAATTTCATGCGGGGACAACTCATAATGTAATACCAGAGCAAGCCGAGATTGAAGGGACAGTGAGAAGTTTAAGACATGAATTACGAGGTGAAACAGAGAAGAAGATTGAGCGGATTGTGAAGCATATTACGGAATCTTACGGAGCGAAATATACATTTTCATATGAATATGGGTATCGACCAGTTGTAAATGACTATGAAGCTACAGAGCTTATTGAACAAACGGCCTTACAACTTTATGGAAGGGATAGAGTTGTTCGTTTACAGCCGACGATGGCTGGAGAAGATTTTTCAGCGTTTTTACAAAAGGCACCGGGGACATTCTTTTTTATCGGAGCGGGAAATAAAGAGAAAGGTATTATATATCCTCACCATCACCCTCGTTTTACGATTGACGAAGATGCATTACCGATTGGAGTGGAAGTCTTTGTATCAGCCATTATGAAATTTATAAGTAAAGGAGAATGAGATGAAGAAAATACACATTCTAGCGCTTATCCCAGTTCTTTGTTTAGTAGTTGGGCCAATATTTGCGAATTCAGTTACTCCTTACGTATTAGGGATGCCATTTTTATTATTTTGGGTATTATTATCAGTGTTTATTACATCTTTTTGTATGGGGCTTGTGTACGTGTTTGATCCTGCTAATAAGGAGGATGTAAAATGACTGCATTACTTATCATTATTTTATTTTTGTTTCTCGCACTATTTTTAGGGATTCGGGCACAACATGGAAAAGATATGAATTTAGAGCAATGGTCAGTTGGGGGAAGAGGGTTTGGCACTATTTTTGTTTTTCTCCTTATGGCAGGTGAAATTTATACGACGTTTACATTTTTGGGAGGAAGTGGCTGGGCGTATAGTAAAGGAGCACCTACCTTTTATATTTTAGGCTATGGCGCTTTAGCTTATCTTTTATCGTATTTTTTATTGCCACCGATTTGGAAGTATGCGAAAGAGCATAACCTTGTTTCACAGTCGGATTTTTTTGCGAAGAAATATAGAAGTAAAGCGCTTGGGATTATTGTTTCAATTGTTGGTGTTGTTTCCATCATCCCATATCTTGTTTTACAGTTAAAAGGACTGGGAATTATCGTTTCAGAAGCTTCTTACGGAAGGGTGTCACCTGTTGTTGCGGTTTGGATTGGTGCTATTGTTATAACTATATATGTAATGGTTTCAGGTATACATGGTTCGGCTTGGACGGCCGCTTTGAAGGATATTATGATACTGTTTATCGTTATGTTTTTAGGTATATATTTACCGTATCATTATTATGGAGGATTTCAGCCGATGTTTGAGGCTGTAGAGGCAGCGAAACCGGGATTTTTATCTTTAACTGAAGAAGGAATGAGTATTTCTTGGTTTGTTTCTACTATTATATTAACGGCCCTCGGTTTCTATATGTGGCCTCATACATTTGCTTCTGCTTTTTCTGCAAAAAATGAAAAAGTATTTCGTAAAAATGCAGCAATTATGCCATTGTATTCTTTAGTTTTACTTTTCGTATTTTTTGCAGGATTTGCTGCTATATTACAGGTTCCGGGATTAAAAGGAGCGGATGTAGACCTTTCATTGTTCAGACTTGCTCTTCAAACGTTTGACCCTTGGTTTATTGGAATTATTGGTAGTGCGGGAGTATTAACGGCATTGGTTCCGGGTTCGATGCTTGTTATGGCGGCTTCTACACTGTTAGCGAAAAATATTTATCGAACGATAGTTCCATCTGCTTCAGATAGACAAGTTGCTAAGATGGCAAAATTATTTGTGCCTGTAGTAACGCTCGTGGCAGTTTTATTTACATTCAAAGGAGGAGAAACGATAGGAGCGCTTCTATTAATGGGATACAGTATCGTTACACAACTTTTCCCTGCACTTGTATGTAGTTTGTTTCCACGTCAAATTATTACGAAGCAAGGAGCTATTGCAGGAATGGGAGTTGGGCTATTAGTGGTCGCATATATTACCTTATCTGGTTCAACTATAGCCACGATGTTTCCGAGTTTCCCGCAGTATATAAAAGATTTGAATGTAGGTATAGTCGCATTGTTAATTAATATAATTGTGATGTTTGTAGTCAGTGGATTTACAAAAGGTGTATTTATAAAGAAAAACACTATAATAGTGGAAAAGTAATTCGTTTATCCCCCATTAACAAGCAGTAAGACCCCCACCTCAAAATTCAGCGGAAGCAAAGAAGTTAGGTGGGGGCCCTGCTGCCTGTAAAAGCCCGATTGGTGAGGGTTGATTAAAGTTTTACTTTATTAGAGCTATCTTTGAAAAGAGATAGCTCTTTTTTGTATATATTTTCTTCAATTAGCGGAATCTAACTAAAAACTTGTTGAAAAGGAAGTTAGGTGGGGAAATTGTTAGAGCTTGAAGGTAACTTATTTGAAGTTATGAAAGAAATTAGGGATGAGTTAGGTTCACCTAATGATTTAACAATTAGAGAAGTTGTTCTTGCTGGGAGTTTTACACGTTGTGCGGTTGTGTTTTTATGTGGGTTAACAGACAAGGATAATGTTTATAAATATGTAGTTCGTACTCTTCAATATGAAGAAGTGCAAAATGAAGCGGCTGTCGTTCAGACGTTATTGGATCGTTTTATTTCTATTGCGGAAGTGGGTAAGAAGACAACGTTTCCGGATATTATAAATGCGATTTTAGCGGGAGATACAGTTATATTAATTGATAATATTCAAACTGCTATCGTTATTAATAGTAGGGCTTGGGAGAAGAGAAGTTTAGAGCCACCAGTGACAGAAGATTTAATACGCGGACCGAGAGTTGGATTAAATGAAGATATTAATGTGAATAAAATGTTAATCCGACGCAGTTTACGCGATCCAAAGTTGAGGTTCCAATCTTATATTATGGGGAAGCGATCGCAGAAAGAAGTAACCCTAGTATATATAGAAGATATTATTAATCCTCACATTGTAAAAGAGTTAGATCGCCGTCTTCAATCAATAGTGACAGATGTTATTTTGGAAACAGGTACGATTGAACAATTAATTCAGGATAATAATTTATCTCCATTTCCACAGTTTTTGAATACAGAGAGGCCAGATAATATTATAGCGTCATTAGCGAAGGGAAAAGCGGCCATTTTAGTAGACGGATCTCCGTTTGCCCTTATTGCACCGCTTGTGTTTGTTGATATTTTTCAATCTGTAGAAGATCATTACGAGCGCTGGGTGATTGGAACGTTACTAAGATTTTTACGTATGGGTTCAGGTATAATCGCGGTTTTGTTACCAGCTATGTATGTAGCACTTGTATCTTATCATCAAGGACTTATTCCTTCTAAACTGGCTTATTCAATTGCAGGTGCGAGGGAAGGTGTTCCGTTTCCAGCATATATTGAAACGTTAATGATGGCCTTGACTATGGAATTAATACGAGAAGCTGGAATCCGATTGCCGAAACCGATGGGGCAAACGATAGGGATTGTAGGAGGTCTTGTAATTGGAGAAGCTGCGGTAAATGCAGGGATTGTAAATCCGTTTTTAGTTATTATTATTGCAGTTACTGCGATTGCTACGTTTTCGCTTCCTGTATATAGTATTACGATTACGTTCCGAATTTTACTTTTCGTCTTTGTATTAGCTGCAACGGCTTTTGGACTGTATGGGATTATTCTAGCTCTGATTGCACTTGCTATTCATATTACAAATTTAACAAGTGTTGGTATACCGTATACAACTCCCATTGCTCCTGCATTTTATAAAGATTGGAAAGAAGAATTTATTCGCATGCCAAAATCGATGTTGAAAGATAGACCAGAGTACTTACAAACAAAAGATTCTACAATACGTCCAAAGGAGCGAAAATAAGTGAAACCATTTGAGTATGGCGATGAAGAGATTGGATCTCGGGAAATTGGGTTTGCGGTATCATCGACCATTATTGGTATAGGGGCATTGTCTATGCCGAGAGATATCGCTAACCAAACTTTATTTTCGGACGGTTGGATTATCTTGCTTTTGGGTGGATTGATCTGCGCAGTTTTAGGCTGGTTTGTGACGAGAGTGGCTATCTTATTTCCAAAACAAAATTTTGTTCAATATACGAGTGCGCATTTGACGAAGCCTGTTGCATACACAATTAGTAGTATTTTAGTATTAACGTTTGCTGCTTTGACAGCGTATGAATCGCGAATGATTTCAGTTATTTCTCAAACGTATTTATTTAGTGATACACCAATACAACTACTGTCTTTTTTCTTCTTATTAGTTGTTATTTATGGAATAGCAGGATCAAGAGCAGCCTTATTAAGGTTAAATGTTTTATTCTTGCCTATTGTTTTAATTGCGATAGTACTTCTTTCTTTATTGAATATAAATTTAATGGAAATAAATAATTTACTACCAGCTTTTCAAACGAAAGTAAGTCAATATGCTGTTGGAGTTAAAAATTCTATTTTTACGTTTATTGGATTTGAAGTAGCTTTATTTTATGCGGTGTTGCTGAATGATAAGACAGCGAAAAAAGCGCCAATGGCAGTCGCGAAAGCGGTGATGGTAAACGTGCTGTCATACATTTTAATTTATGTAACTTGTATTAGTGTTTTTACGTATATGACAACACGTGGATTGACATATCCAACAATTGAATTAGGGAAAGAAATTGAAATTGGTGGAGGATTTTTAGAAAGGTTTGATGCGATTTTTTTTACGACTTGGATTATTACTATTTATAACACTACAGCAATGTATTATGACGTCGCATCTTTATTGTTTTGTGCTATGTTTCCGAAAGTGAAGAAACAAATTTTTATTTTCATAAGTGCCCCTATTATTTTTATGGTGAATATGATACCTAGTAGTTTAAATACTTTATCAAGTTATGGGACTTATTTAGCTTGGATAGATATGGGGTTTGTTGTGTTAGCTCCTTTGCTCGTTTTAATTGTATATAAAATAAAAAGAAGGAATGGTGGAAATGAAACACCTTCTTAAAATTATAATGGTTATGGCTTTAACTGGATTTATGAGTGGGTGTTCTGAGTTAGAAGAGATAGAAGAAAGAGGATTTGTAGTAGGAGCGGCTTACGATATTGTGAAGGAGAAGAAAGCGAATCCAATTATGAAAGGGACCTATCAGATGGTACTCCCCAGTAAATTGTCTCAACAGGGTGGACAAGGGGGTGGGGATAGCGAAAATTATATTAATGTTAGTGCAAAAGCAGATAGTGTATTTGAACAAATAAGAATAATCGCCAAAAAAATTAGTCGTACATTATTTTTCCCTCATATACAGGTGATTATTTTCTCTGAAGAATTACTTTCACATCCATACATTTTACAAAATACGTTAGATGTATATATTCGCGATCATGAGATGAGAAGAAATATTCGTTTGTTCGTTTCTAATAAAAATGCCGAAGCTATTTTAAAACAAAGTGCCAAGCCTGAAAATTTACCGGCGCAGTATATTGATATGTTAGCTGAACACCCTCCGAAAAATGCCCAAATGATTGAGGCTGCAAGAATTGGTGAGGTGCAGGAAAAGATGATCTCTAACCGAAGTTTTGTATTACCTATTCTGGAACTAACAAAACAAGGAGTACAAATGAACGGTGCAGCATTGTTTCGTGGAAAGGATAATAAATGTGTAGGCAATTTGAGTGGGGAAGAAACAGTAGGGATGAATTATATAATAGGTAAAAAAATTGGAGGTTTTTTTACCATCCGTAAAAAGAATCAACTTATTACATATGAAATTCATAAGTTACGTCGAAAAATTAAAGTATCCACAACGAATGCTACAAAACCAAAGTTTGATATTCATTTATCTCTGGAAGGCACATTGGCTGAGTTGCATTTTAGTGATCATAAAAAGGTTTTGAATGAAAAGCGTTTAGAGAAGGATATATCGGAAGAAATGGAGAAGCGTATTCAAAAATCAATTAAACTTGTTCAAAAAAAATATAAGGTAGATGTACTAGAGTTAGGGGAAGTGTATAAGCGACATAATTATAAAGAGTGGAAAAAGGTAAGTAAGAATTGGGATCAAGGCGAAAATTACTTTAGTAATGCTGAAATTACTGTTCATGTTCATCCAACAATTGAACATTCAGGTTCAGCTTTACCGAAAAGAGTGAAATAAGGTGATGAAAGTTGTTTACTGGATTAGGAATTAGTTGCACGATATTAATGGCAGTTCTTCCAGGAACTATATATTTTATTCATAAAAAACTCACAACGTATGGAGCACAGCCGTGGAATGCTGATGTGCAAAAAAAGAAACCTGAATAATTTCAGGTTTCTTTCGTGCAAAGCATATGTGAAGGGGGATACCTTCTATGTATGCTTTGCTTTATACAAGCCCTAACCAATGTACCAATTGTGTAGAGAGGAATGTAACAACAATGGCGATAACGGTAGGGATTGCAAACGATAAGAATGTCCATTTTGCACTTTTTGTTTCTTTGTATATATTAACAAGTGTTGTTCCGCACGGGAAATGAAGAAGTGAGAACAACATTGTGTTTAACGCTGTTAACCAAGTCCAACCATTTTCTAGGAATAGATTTTTAATTTGATTAAAATCATCTATTTCAGTTAAAGCCCCAGTTGATAAGTAAGACATTAATAAAATTGGGATTACAATTTCATTAGCGGGTAGTCCAAGAATGAATGCAGCTAGAATAAAGCCGTCAAGTCCTAACATTTTAGCAAATGGATCTAGAAAGTTTACAAAATACATAAGTAAGCTTGTGTCACCAATAAAAATGTTAGCAAGTAACCAAGTTAATGCAGCCGCAGGGGCAGCAACAACTATAGCTCGTTTTAAAACATAGATTGACTTATCGAGTGTTGCGCGAACAATTGTATTCCAAACTTTTGGCTTGCGGTACGGAGGTAACTCAAGTGTGTAGTGAGTTGGAACCCCTTTTAAGGCTGTTTTTGATAGTACCCAAGAAACAGTTAATGTCATAATAACACCAATTACAACCATTCCGACTACAACGCCAGCAGTAACCAATGTTTGCATACTGCCTGTATAACCAGCAGCCATAAATAGTGAAGCCATTAGAATTAACATAGGCCAGCGACCGTTACAAGGAACGAAGTTGTTCGTTAAAATTGCTAGCATGCGTTCACGTGGTGATTCAATGATACGTGTTGACATAATGGCTGCTGCATTACAACCAAATCCCATTGCCATTGTTAAAGATTGTTTCCCGTGTGCGCCGGATCGTTTGAATAAGCGGTCCATATTAAACGCGACACGTGGTAAGTATCCGTAGTTTTCTAATAGCGCGAACATTGGGAAAAAGATTGCCATAGGTGGTAACATAACGCTAATAACAGCACCGATACCACGGAACAAACCAAGTATTAAAATGCCATGTAACCATTCAGGTGCATGCGCTGCTTGGAACCAAGATGTTAAATATCCTTCGGCCCATCCGAAGAATTCGGCAATCATATCAGATGGTACGTTAGCGCCTGCAATTGTAAGATAAAAAATAATAGATAAAATACCGAGCATAATTGGGAATCCCCAGATTGGAGATGTGAAAATTGTATCTAGTTTTTCGGAACGATATAATTTATCAGTATTTGTATATTGGACAGATTCTTTACATATGCTTGCAGATGTTCGGTAAATATCTCCGACTATATCATCTCGTATATCTTCTTTTGAAAGTGTTTGTGCATGTTGAATAATATAGTCTAATGGAAGAGCTTTACTGGCTGAGTGAGATTCCATTAATTACGACCTCCCTTACAAGTGGTTCATTATGGTGTTTTTGAAGTGTAGTTAAGAAATTTTTATCTCCATCTAATATACGTAACGCAATCCAACGTGCTGGATACGTATCACCGAACACTTTATAAATTTGTGGTTCTAATTCCTGAATCATATTTTCGATTTTTTCGCTGTGAGTAATTTTAATTGGTGTTGGAATTAGTTTTTTATTTGCTACTCTTGCAATAACATTTAGCAAATGACCAATACCTACTCGGTTACGTGCTGAAACTTTAACGACAGGTACACCAAGTGATTTTGCTAATTTCTTTTCATCGATAACAATCCCTTTTTTCTCGGCTTCATCAATTAAGTTAATGCAAATGACTACATTATTTGTCATCTCCATCACCTGGAGTGCTAAATTTAAATTTCTTTCCATAGCAGTTGCGTCTATAACAACTACAGTTACTTCTGGTTTTTCAAATATAATATAATCCCTCGCTACTTCTTCGTCTGCGGAATTTGAGTATAGTGAGTAAGTTCCCGGTAAATCTATTAATGTATAATTACTTCCGTTATGTTCATATTCTCCTTCAGCTTTTAAAACAGTTTTTCCCGTCCAGTTTCCAGTATGTTGTTTTAAGCCTGTTAAAGTATTAAATAATGTACTTTTCCCTGTATTCGGGTTACCAGCTAAAGCGATACGATGTTTGCTCATCTGAAATCATCTCCTATTAATACCCCGAAAATAAGGGAGCTTTCTTCTTTACGCAGTGCAATAGTTGTGTTGCTCACTTGATAAGCGACCGGATCTCCAAGTGGACTGCGTTGCAATACTTTAATCGTCGCCCCCGGGATAAATCCCAAATCTAATAAGCGTCGTTTCATAGTTCCTTCTAATTGTATCTTCTCAATTTGTACAAACTCTCCTATTTTAAATTCGGAAAGTGGTTTTATATTAGCCGATACCATAAAAGTTACCTCATCTCTATATTTTTAGTTTGAGTTTAAAAAGTTTCCTAAGGTAAACTTTTTGTTAGTAATATAGTAGACTACATTGGATTATGTTGTCAATTAGTACTTTAAAAATATTCATTTATTTTTAGAATTGTTCCAATTTATTTAGTTGTACTAAAAAATATTACTGAAATTATTTTTAATGTGCATAAATTAGGTGTGTAAAAATTACAAAATACAGCGGAATTGTAAATGTAACTTTAACGAAAAGGGAAAAAGAGAGAAAAACATTTACATTGAATTTACATTGTTAAGAATATATTTACATTGCAGCGTAGTTAGTGTGGTTTTTGTTGGGTTATTTAACTATAAATGTTGGGATTTCTAGCTTTTAAGGATTATTATCGTCATTTACTTAAAATTAAAAATTGCTTAACACTCACATAATATTGTTGTCCTACAATGAATTTGTGTTCGAAAGAAAATGAATTCGAAAAGTGATAATCCAAATGGGGGTACAAGACATGGTTATGAAAAAAGGTATTAAATTTTCTTTAGCAGCTTTAGTGGTAGCAGGAGCATTAGTTGGTTGTGGGAAAGCAGAAGATACAACTAGTAAAGAAACTGCTAAAGGAAGCGATAATACAAAACAAGAATTATCAGGTACGATTGCAGCGGCTGGTTCTACAGCTCTTCTACCTCTTGCGGAGGAAGCTGGAAAGAAATTCATGGAGAAAAATTCAAAAGTTTCTATTCAAGTTCAAGGTGGCGGTAGTGGAACTGGGATTAACCAAGTAGCATCTGGTGCAGTACAAATTGGTAATTCAGATGTTCCGTCCGGAGATAAAATAAAAGATGCTGAAAAGGCGAAAGAATTAGTAGATAACAAGGTAGCGGGTATTGCATTCGCTCTTGTCGTAAATAAAGATGTAAAAGTTGATAACTTAACAATGCAACAAGTACAAGATATCTTCACTGGAAAAGTAACAAACTGGAAAGAAGTAGGCGGAAAAGATGAAAAAATCAATGTAATTAACCGTCCGGCTTCATCTGGTACACGTGCTACATTTGAAAAAACGATTATGAAAGACGCGAAAATTAATGATGGAACTGGTACAACACAAGATTCTAACGGTGCAGTAGAGCAAGCGATTAACTCTACTCCTGGTTCGGTGAGTTATTTAGCAATGTCTTACATGGTCGGCGAGAAAAAAGGCGCACTACAAACAGTGAAAATTGATGGTGCTGAACCGAAAGTTGAAAACATTGCGTCTGGTAAATATCCATTCTGGTCTTACGAATATATGGTAACAAAAGGTGAAGCGAAGGAAGCAACAAAAGCTTACATCGATTATGTAAAAGGTAAAGATTTTGAAAAGCAAGTAGAAGATATGGGCTACATTCCAATGTCTAAATTAAATAAGTAATAAAATTTTATGGGGCTGGCTGCAAGGCCAGTCCTGTTCATTTCAATCTGTGAAGTGGGGTCTGTCCTGTGATGAAGGGGAAAAAACAAATTAATTACGTAAAAAGTGAATATATAGGAAGATCACTTGTTACGTTTTGTGGTATTTTTATTGTTTTAATTACATTAGCTATTATTGCGTTTATTTGTGGGAAAGGTATTCAATCTTTTACACAAAGTGGTATCTCATTTACTGAGATGTTAACATCGACAAAATGGAATCCAAATGCTGATCAAGGATCCTTCGGGGCTTTAATTTTCATTGTAGGTTCAACGGTGGTTTCGTTAGGTGCGGTTATTATTAGTGCACCAATTGCTATAGCTCTTGCTATATTCATGAATTTAATTTCGCCAAAGTTTGGAAATAAAGTATTGAAGCCTGTTCTAGAATTGTTAGTTGGTATTCCTTCGGTTGTATACGGATTATTAGGTGTTACGATTTTAGTACCACTATTACGTGATTCGTTTGGGGGAGTAGGCTTTAGTTTAATTGCAGGTATTGTTGTATTAAGTATTATGATTTTACCTACTATTGCTAGTATCGCTTCTGATGCAATACGTTCTGTTCCATTTGATTATTTAGAAGCTTCTTATGGTCTAGGATCAACGAAATGGCAAGCGATTAGCCGAGTAATTGTTCCTGCTGCGAAGAAAGGGATTTTAACAGGTGTTGTTTTAGGTTTAGCGCGTGCTTTTGGTGAAGCGCTAGCGGTTCAAATGGTAATCGGGAATACGATTAAATTACCAGAAGGAATATATAGTCCGACAGCGACGTTAACTGGTATTTTAACAATGGACATGACGAATACATTGAACGGAACTGCTTGGAACAATGCGCTATGGACTTTAGCGATGATTTTACTTGTTATTTCATTCCTGTTTATTTTAGTAATTCGAGCGATTGGGCAAAGAGGTGAGCGATAATAATGAATGCAAGAACGGTAAATAAAGTTTGGACAGGTATCTTTTATGCGGTTGCAGCTTTAGTTGTAGCTTTGCTAGTGTTCTTAGTATTTGAAATTTTACAAAAGGGATGGGGGTTTTGGGATCCTAATTTCTTGTTTGGAGAACCAAGCAATACAAGAGCTGGTGGTGGGATTGGTCCGCAGTTATTCAATTCCTTCTACATGCTTGTTATAACGCTTATTATATCTATTCCTCTTGGATTAGGTGCTGGAATATATTTAGCAGAGTACGCAAAACAAGGACGTTTTTTAAATTTTGTTCGTCTATGTATCGAGACAATGGCATCTTTACCTTCTATTGTTGTTGGTTTATTTGGTTTGTTAGTGTTCGTTACAATGACAGGTTGGGGATACACAGTAATGGGTGGTGCTCTTGCTTTAACTATTTTAAATTTACCAGGTTTAACGCGTGTTTGTGAAAATGCGATTTCAGAAGTTCCTCATAATGTAAAAGAGGCAAGTCTTGGATTAGGTGCAACGAAGTGGCAAACAATCGCTCGTATTATTATCCCATCGTCATTACCACAAATTATTACAGGGATTATTTTAGCGGCGGGTCGTATATTTGGGGAAGCGGCAGCATTAATTTACACAGCGGGTTTAACATCCCCGATTTTAAATTCAGCAGCGGATTTATCAAGTCCTGCGCATCCTTTAAATCCGTTTAGACCAGCTGAAACATTAGCGGTTCACATTTGGAAATTAAATTCTGAAGGAGTTATTCCAGATGCGAAGTTGATTGCGACAAAATCTGCAGCTGTATTAATTATTATGGTATTACTATTCAATGTTATTTCACGCTTGATAGCATCTATATTACACAAGCGCTTTACAGGAACGAAAAGAAAAAGTAAAACAACGAAAAAGGTAAAAGCGGCATAAATTATAAAGAAGAACTCTCTATTTATAAGTAGGGGGTTCTTTTGTATTTTAATTATAGAAGGAAAGGACGTAGCGATTGTTGAATTTGTGATTAATTATATAGACGAACAGATGTAATTTAGATCGTGGATTCTAGTAAACCTATAGAGAAATATGTGGAAAAAATGATGGATTTTATGACTAAATAGAGAGAAGGCGTTATCTTCATTTGTGAAGATAACGCCTTTTGTTTTTAAATATCAGGTGTTTCTGTAGAAGTACTTATTTTCCTACGGGAGCGTCTTTTTCTCCCGATTTTATCTAATAGTTCATACATAACTGGAACGACTACTAATGTAAGAGCAGTTGAGACTGCCAAACCGCCGATGACAACGACGGCTAAACTTTTTGATACCATACTTCCTGCTTGGGATTGGCCAAATAGGAGTGGGAGCATAGCAACGATTGTTGTAATAGCTGTCATAATAATTGGGCGTAGTCTAGTAGAACCTGCTTCAAGTAAGGCTTCTCTAGTTTCCATTCCGTGTTCCCGATTTTGTTGGACTCTTTCTATTAATACAATAGCGTTTGTAACAACAATCCCGATTAACATTAATGCGCCGATCAAGGAATTTACATCAACAGGTGTTCGTGAAATGATTAATCCTAAAATACCACCGACAGCAGCTAACGGTAAGGAGAATAGGATTGCAAAAGGAGCACGTGCTTGCCCAAAGGTGATAACCATAATTAAATATACAATCCCGATTGCGATCCCCATAATTTTGAATAAATCTGTAAAATTCTCTTGCATAGATTCAGTAGCTCCTGCGATATTTACTTTTGCACCACTAGGTAAATCTAAGTCAGTCATCGCTTTATTTACTGCTGTGTTTACTTTACTCAAATCTTCATTTGAAGCTTCGGCTGTAATTTGGATTGTTTCTTTTCCGTCTTTATGGAAAATTTCTGTTTGCGTTTGTTTTTCTGAAATAGTTGCGATGTCTTTTAAAGGTATTGGTCCATTAATAGGTGATAGTATGTTTGTATTTAAAATATCTTCTTGTTTATTAATGTTTTCTTTTTTGTGTTCTATCATAATAGTAGCTTTTTCATTATTAATTGTAATTTCGCCAATAGGTGATTTCTTCATAAGGAATGCTACTTGTTGCGCAGCTATTTCTGGTGTTAAACCTAGTTGTTCAGCCTTTGTTTGATCAATATGAATTTGCCATTCTTTTTTAGAGTCTTCTAAATTTGTTTTTACTTTAGAAAGATCATCCATGCTTTTTAGTTTTGTTTCAACGATAGTAGCCGCCTCTTTTAAATCCGCTTCGTTAGTAGCTGTTACGTTAAATTGTAAGTTATTGCCGCCGCCAGAGCTTGAATAACTTGTTTTTATATAATCAAGTTCAGCAGGCTCAAAAATTTTATTTTCCTTTTTTAACTCTTTAATATATTGATCAATATCAGAACCTTTTTTAAAGACTACGAATATACTAGCGAGGTTATTTTTAGTTGTTTGCCCCCATTGAGCATCTTCTGCGCTAGATCCCATTCGTAAAATAACGTCTGTTATATCTGAATTAGAAAGTAATTTCTTTTCAAAATCAAATGCTTTTTGTTTTTGAGATTCAGCATTATAATCGGCTGGAAATGTCATGTTAATAGATAACATTGTGTCGTCTTCAGATTTTATGTTTGCTTTCGGTAGTAATATATAAGCTGCAATTGATCCTACAAATAATAAAAATGCAGTAAGTAGAATAATGAATTTATGAGAAAGAGCCCACTTTAATGTAGCGACATATCGTGATGAAGAATTTGGCTTTCGATGCTTTGTTTTTTTGAGTAGTAAAAAAGCCATAAGTGGAACAACTGTTAGTGCAACGATTAAGGATGATAGTATAGAATATACAACTGCTAATACCATAGGTAACATTAATTTTCCGATTGCTCCCGCTACGAGGCCGATAGGTAAAAAAACAGCGACCGTTGTTAAAGTAGAAGAAGTAATTGCGACTGCGACTTCTTTCGTTGCATCGAGAATGATATCTTTAGAGAAAGAATCTTTTTGTAAACGGCGGAAAATATTCTCGATGACAACGATACTATCATCGACGAGACGTCCAACCGCAACAGCTAAACCACCGAGGGTTAAAATGTTAAGCGTAATGTTAGATTGATGTAGTAAAAAGAGTGTTAATAAAATAGATAATGGAATACTGACAACAGCGATGAGTGTTGTTCGGAAGTTACGTAAAAAGATTAAGATAATTAGAGTTGCAGCAATTGCTCCAAGTATTACTTCTTTTCCCATGCTAGTAACAGCATTTTCAACTTGTTCATGGGTTGAAGCCAAAAGTTTAATAGAAAATTGATCTTTATATTCCTTATCTATCTCTTTAACTTTTTTATCAATCTCTTTTCCAATGGCAACTGCATTTTTACTCGGTTCTTTCATGATGATTAATCCTGTGCCTTCTTCTCCGTTTATATGTGAGATTGTATCGTAGTGTTGTTTAATTTCAATTTGAGCAATGTCTTGCAATTTCACTTGGGGTGCCACAGTGATGTTTTTAATGTCATTTACATTTTTTATGTCCCCAATGACGCGGAGGTTGTATTCTTCCTGATTAACAGTAATTGCCCCAGCTGGAGTAGAAGTTTCTTTTCCTTGTAAAACAGTTAGTACCTGCTGTGATGTTACGTTTTTGTTTTTTAATTGGTTCGGATCAAGTACGATAGATAATTCAGAGGTGGATTTTCCGAAAAACATAACGTTGGCAACACCATCAATGTTTTCGAGTTGTGGTACGATTTCTTTTTCAATTTGTTTTTCATCTGCTTTTGAAAAACCGTTTTGTTTCTGGATAGTAATTTGAGCGAGTGGAATCATAGAAGTGTTTAATTGACTAACTACGGGCTTGGTTACATCTTTAGGTAATTTAATTGTATTGACGGCTTTTTCGACTTCGCGTGCTGCATCTTTCATGTTTGCTTTTGATGTATACGCAATGTCGATACGTGATAATCCCTCGTATGTAGAAGAAGTAATGGTGTCGACGTGTTCTAAATTGCGAAATTGTTTTTCGAGAGGATCAGTTACATCCTTTGTCATCGTTTCAGCGTCGAGTCCTTGAGATAAGGTTGTGACGGTAATTGCCGGATTGTCGATACTTGGTAAAAATTCCATAGGTAATTTAGAGCCGGAATAAACACCGAGTATGGAAATGAGAAAGATCATGATGATAATGGCAGCTCGGTTTTTTAATGAAAACTTTGTTAACCTATCCATAAAATAATTCCTCCATTGGTTTATTTATAGTTGAGTGCGTCCTTTCTTACTATATAACAAAAAATGGATATTTTTCATTAATTAAATGTAAAAAAATTCTAACAATATCCTTAAGTTTATATTAGGATTGGAATGTTGTTAATTTGTAGGGGGGGAATTTTCGAATGAGAAGGAAGGGGGTAATGCGCGCGAGTGGCTGTTTAATGTAGATGGGATTTTTTCTTACGGCTAATTTGTATAGTTATTTTATAGAAGGATAATTATTATAAACCTTAATATAGAAGAGAATGAAAATTTGGGAAGGTATTGTGAAATTCAATTTTGTTGAATGAAGTGTAGTAGTATACAATCAGAATAACTATTTTTAGTAGAGAGGATAATAGTTATTTCTATAGAAGAAAGTAGGGTGGATAATTTTTTTATATTTTTATAAAAAAAACACTTGTTATTTAAAAAGTGTGATGGTATATTAATAAACGTCGCTGATGCGGAAACGCAGAAAACGACAAAAAAGAAATTTTAAAACTTAGTTGACATCGAAAAATGAAGATGTTAATATGATGAAGTCGCTTCTGAAGCGGCGGACAAGTTCTTTGAAAACTGAACGAAACAAACAACGTGAAACGTCAATTTTTATTTTAGATGCTAGACAAACTAA
>NZ_JASNGE010000030.1:0-50442 GCF_030164735.1 Bacillus sp. RB3 | reverse complement strand
CAAGAAGGTGTGCATAGAGCTACTCTCACAAATGTAGATAATAGTAAACAAGAGAGTTTTGGAAAAAAAGCCATGTACGAAGTTACAAAAGAAGGCCTGAAGAAAGTAGAGAAAATGCCAGAAACAACAGTTTTAGATGGAAATCAATTTGCGTGGTCTTTAAAAGGATATAATGATCGAGAAATCGCAAAAGTAGAGTATAACAAAGCAACAGAAAAAATGCAGATTAAATTAGAAGCGGGTATACCCCATTCCTATTTTACTAGTACGTATGCAAGCATTAAAGTCCAGAACTCATCGGGCAATATTTTGTACAATAAAGAAATTGTAGGAAATAGACAACAAGCTGTTGAAGGCTAAACCGTTCCCGTCAAAGTAGGAGATTATATTGAGTTTACTCATATAGAGGGAGAAGCACAAAAGGAAAAGACACGTGCCACACTTACAAATCTTGAGAATAGTAAACAGGAATTTGTGGGTAAGAAAAAAACATATCAAGTTACTCCTACGGGATTATTAATAAAATAGATTAAAAGGATGTCTAAAAAAATAGAATTTTTTTGGACATCTTTTTTATTATTAAAAAAGCATTAATTATTGATAGTGATGTATGATGAATTCTATAGGCCCATTAAATATTATATATATCTATACATAATCAAAAAATTAAGTTATAACTAATGTTCCAAGGATCGACACATCTATTTTTGTTTAATCATGTTATACTTTTCACAAGTGAAACGCTACAATATCAAATCCTAGTTTTATGACATCCTTCTGTTGCCACAGTCTATAAAAGGTCAATTCCATTGGGGTTGACTTTTTATAGTTGTAGCAGAAAGCTATAAACGTCCATATTTTTTTATAGGATAAATGTTGTAATTTCACGTACCGTACTTATGAATATATAAATAAGTACAACAAACATTAGTCTATATGTAGCTTTTATGGTATATAACTTTTAAAGAGATAATATTTGATATTCTCGTGATATTTTAAATTATGGTTAAAAGAAAAGACAGTAAAAGTAGTTTGTTAATACATAAAGTTATTGGTAATATTTAGTGGTTAATCGAAGTGTTGTTAAAAGCATGAATAGAATTAATACACCAAAATTGAAGAACTAAGGCATACCATTGTGAACATCTTCACAATGGTATGCCTTAGTTCTTCAAAATTATTTCAAAAGGAGGTCATAGGTAATGAAAAGAATTATAACACTGAGCACTTGTAAACTGCAAGATACTATAAAACATGGTGGATGTGGTGCATGTCAGACATCTTGTCAGTCCGCTTGTAAAACCTCATGTGGAGTTGCAAATCAAAAGTGTGAAAATACAATAAATAGATAGGAAACAAGTAGTATTGTACGCAGTTATATTTTATTGGGCGGCAATCTTTATGAAAAAGGAGTTTGATTATCCAGTATGATTCATCAATATAAATTAAATGGATACAATATCGTATTAGATACTTATAGCGGGTCGGTACATGTTGTTGACGATCTTGCTTATGAAATAATTATGCTATATGAGAATACTCCTATGGAAGAAATCCTGTCAACGATACAAGAAAAGTATAAATATGATTTCCACGTTTCCGAGAAGGAAATTCGAGAAACAATTGCGGATATTGAAGAACTAAAAAGAGATGGGAAGCTTTTTACCGATGATGATTATAAGGATCTTTCAATTGATTTGATAAATCGTCCCACTTATGTGAAGGCTCTTTGCCTTAATGTCGCGCATACATGTAATCTGTCGTGTGAATACTGCTTTGCTAGCCAAGGAAAATACAATGGAAATAGGGCCATCATGAGTTATGAAGTTGGAAAAAGAGCCATCGATTTTCTATTAGAAAACTCAGGTAATCATCGAAATCTCGATGTTGATTTTTTTGGTGGGGAGCCACTCATGGCGTGGAAGACTGTCAAACAGATTGTCGTCTATGCAAGAAATAAAGAAAAAGAGTACAAAAAAACTTTTCGTTTTACCTTTACTACAAATGGTATGCTGCTTAATGATGAAATTACTGACTTCTTGAATCAGGAAATGCACAATGTTGTATTAAGCCTTGATGGAAGAAAAAAAGTTCATGATTATCTACGTAAAACTGTCAATGGGAAGGGTAGCTACAATTATATCGTTCCAAAGTTTCAGGAATTTGTTGAAAAGCGTGGAGATAAAGAATACTATGTACGTGGAACCTATACTCATAATAATGTTGATTTTACCAATGATATTTATCACATCGCTGATCTAGGTTTTAATAAGATCTCAATGGAACCAGTTATCTGTAATCCACGAGAACCATATGCACTCGGTGAAGAAAATCTTTTGGAAATTTACAATCAATATGAAATTCTCTCGAAGGAAATGCTAAACCGTGAAGAAAAAGGCAACAGTTTTACTTTCTATCATTACATGCTTGACCTTTCAGAAGGCCCATGTGTTCAAAAGAGAATTTCTGGTTGCGGTTCTGGAACTGAATACCTTGCTATTACCCCATGGGGGGAGATATTTCCTTGTCATCAGTTTGTTGGGGAAGAAGAATATAGTATGGGGAATATCTGGGATGGCATTACAAAAACAGAGATACAGTCTCAATTTAAGGAGAATAATTGCTATTCAAAACCGGAATGTCAGGAATGTTGGGCACAGCTTTACTGTAGCGGCGGTTGCCCAGCTAATACAATACATGCAACGGGTTCCCTTAAGGGAACACATGAGTTCAGCTGTAAAATCTTCCGCAAGAGGATAGAATGTTCTATGATGGTTAAAGTAGCTCAATCCATTAGAGCTATGAAGAAGGAAGAACAAGCCATAGTTCAGTAAATATAAAAGTGCACAAGCGTTGTTATAGCATAAATTTATAAAGATAGTTACAAACAAAAATTCTTTAGTCCAATTTAGAATAAACGAGTTTAAAAGAAGATAGCCATTTGTAATGGCTATCTTCTTTTGTAAAAAATATATAATTTATTCAATTATTTTTTCGATAACAGGCATAACAGCGATTGGTGGAATAGAGTGAGTCCATCCTACGGAAAATATATTTAGTTTTTCACCTACGCTATAGTTATCTTTGCTAGTAATAGGAACACGTAAAATTTTATTCTGAGAAGCTAATTCCCACCAATTATTTTGATAAGAAAGTGCCTCCTCTTTTGTATTAGTGTCAGCTACAACCAAATAATTATCATCTGCTGAAATAACATATCCAGTGAAAGGTATCTGTATTCTTACTTGTTCTTCCTTAATAGGAGTAGGATTACTTATAGAATCTGCTGAAGTAGGAGTTAATCCGAAAGCTAATCCACATCCTAGCGTCAGAGTGGTAACCACTGTTACTAATTTTTGTTTTTTTGAAAACATAATATAAATCCCCCTTATATTTTATCCGTACACCATCACCTTTCTATTTTTTATATAGAAAGCCTTTTTGTATCCCTAAATTTAACAATTATGTCACAGATAATCCATTATTTTTTAAAATGGGTATTATTTAAAGATAACATATGTTATAATTTACCAAATTAAATATTAATTGTACCTGTATCTTCTAGTGAACATATATTTTTGAAAAAAATGATAGCGTTATCTTTTGTAAATGTTCTTATTTGCATGATTACCTAATTTTTATGTACAATAAAGAAAAGAGAGTTTCTTAGACAGGAAGAGGAAGTCATGACCAAGTCATTAGTAAATTTACGAATTGATTTTGCTTTTAAGCAATTATTTGGAACAAGTGGTAGTGAGGATATTCTTATCACATTTTTAAATGCCATGCTAAAGAATTCATTAGAATCACCTATTATGTCACTACAATTAGAGGATCCACATTTACATCGAGAACACGAGGATGATAAATTATCAATTTTAGATGTCTCAGCCACGTTAGACACAGGTACTAAAGTAAACGTAGAAATTCAGCTGAATAATAATCACGACATGATTAAACGAAGTTTATATTACTGGGGTAAATTATATACTTCACAGTTACAAAAAGGGATGCCGTACAGCTCTCTTAGTAAAACAATTACTATTAATTTGTTAAACTTCGTACTTTTTCCCGAATATGAGGAATTTCATACTACGGGAAAGCTATGGAATGTACAACAGCAAAAGCAGTTTAGTGATGATATAGAGATTCATGTTATAGAGCTTCCTAAATTAATGGAACAATGGCGGGAAGAGAAAGTTAATCCGTGGGAAGATTCATTTGTTCGTTGGCTGTTATTACTTCCGGCAAATGAAGATGAACACTTAACTCAAACATTGGAGGACATTGCGATGAATCAAGATCCGATTTTACAAAAAGCAATGAATAAGTGGGAGCGAATGAGTCAAGATTCGACTTTCCGACAAGCCTATGAAGCGAGGGAAAAAACCCTAATGGATGAAGCTGCAAAGTTTGCTCACGCAGAGGAGCAAGGAATCAAAAAAGGTATTGAAAAGGGTATTGAAGAAGGCAAAAAAGCCGAACGTATACAATTGGTGTGTGGTATGTATAAAAACGGAATGTCTGTAGAGGATATTGCGAAATTTACGAAGTTACCTATAGAAGAAATAAGAGAAATTATCCAATTATAAATAAAAAAGAACACCTACAGCATTTGTAGGTGTTCTTTTTTATGACCAATAATGTCCGGAGTATAATTATTAGTTGATGTATCGTCAGGAAAATAAGAATGTATAACATTAAATATTTTTTAAAGAGCTTACATGGATTTTACCTTAAATACATGCTCTATATTCCATCATAAGATTATTAATAATTGTTTGGACGGGCAAAATCTCTTTGACTTCATTTACTCGTGCACCTGCGAAAACAAGACCATTTTCACAATCACCATCCATAGAGGTTATCAAAGAATCTAGCGTGCAAAAACGATAAGAACAGTTTTTTAAGCAATTTATACACTTTTTTATTTTTATCTTTTTATTATTATCAGCTATTAATTTAGTAAAGTTATTTTTAACCGCACGACCTTGGAGACCGACAGTTGTTTTGACTAATATAGTATCTTCTAATCGAGCATTTATATATTTTTCCTTAAAGGATAGTGGTGCGTCACACTCATTACTTGCAACGAATCTTGTACCCATTTGCACACCAGATGCACCCATTTTTAAGGCATGAGCAATATCTTTTCCAGTCATAATTCCTCCAGCAGCAATTACGGGGATTTTGACTGCTGCGACTACTTCCGGTAATATATCGAATAAAGGTCGATCGGTACCCAGATGTCCTCCTGCTTCATGACCCTCTACTACAACAGCGGCCGCACCCAAGCGTTCAGATAATCTAGCGAGTTTGGCTGAGGATACTATTGAAATAACTGGTATGTCGGCATTTTTTCCCCAAGTATACATATCTCGTGAAATGCCAGCACCAGATATGATGAAATCAATTTTTTCCTCAATAGCTGCTTTCATTTTTTCAGCAAAATCATTCATTGCAAAAAGGACATTTACTCCAATATAACCAGTATTCCGGATCTTTTCTTTCGCCTTCCTAATATGCATTCTCATTTCATCTATGGAAATACCAGTTCCTGATATAATCCCAATTCCTCCAGCATTTGCAACTGCAGATGCAAGGTTACTTAATGAAATGCCTACGCCCATTCCTCCCTGCATAATTGGGACCTTTGGCATCATATGACCGATTTTTAATTGTGGAAAGTTCAAGTAAATACCCCATTTCATTAATGTTATTAGAGTAGATCTGTTAAACCCTCTCAGTTTAACACAGTGTTTGGAACAAACACTAGGAAATTAATACCTACTACTAGTAGTTTGTAATGTTTTTTGCTGATTTTCACAAAATGTTCGAATAGTGCGCTATAAACTTAGAATAATATCAAATGTATATTTAGGCTTCTGGATAAAAAAACAATGAAATTTAGATTTTCTAATAAAAAATGTCTTTAAAGAATTGATTTGTCAAAAATGAAGTGGGGTGTAATCATTAATTATTTTGAGTGGGGATATGAACAGATCTAAATAGAAATTTATATCCTTTTTAATAAAAGGAATTTTTGTATTATAAGTGTTAAATAATCATTAGTTATAAAGGGAAAAATCTATATTTTTAGTAATCTACACAATTGGATTAGAGACAATTAGATGTGCAGTCCATTTTAGAGGTATTAAATATCAATATTCCAAAAATCTTGATAATCAATATGCTTATCAAATTTTTTTAGTATTCTAATGATTTTAGTTGCAGATGTTAAAGTGGGAATACGATCCTTTTTATTTGCTAAATCACTTATTAGAGATTTACTTAATCCAGTTCTTTGTACAAGCCATTGTTGTTTGATTCCTCTGTGATCTAAATACTCACCAAATGGAGTTCTTTTTTTTCCTAGACCAAACATAAAGAATCCCTCCTAATTAAGAATGACGTATAAATAGCTTGTACAAAATTCCATAAATTTAAACTTTTGTCCATAAATATGGAATTATAATTTATAACAAAGCATAGAATAATATAAAAAAATGAAAAAATATGGAATAATTTTGAGGAATCTAGCATTCATAGTAATAGCTACAAGTTGCTGATACACTATCCTAATGGCAACTTGTTGCAAAGGGTATTACTAAAATAAAAAAATCTGAAACTCCTTACGTCAGAAGGATCTTCAGATTTTTTCTTTTTTAAATCTTTAATTTATAGATACGTATTTTATAGATTATTATGCATAATATGGCGAATGAGTAGAATGGATTATCTGCTTAAATAGTTTGATTGACCTTGTCACTAAGCATATAAATCTGTTGTAGATATGATGAAAGGAAATACTAACAAAAAATGTGAAATCCGAAATCAGTCATATCTGGTCCAGTATATTCATCACTTTCTACCCAGCTGTTAAGTTATGAGTTTGTAGTGAAAAAAGTACAGTCGGCCAGTTTGTGTAACAAAAAATATTTCTATCCCGTCTACAAATTTAGTTACTTTTTCACTGATATGACTAGGCTTGTAGGATTCATATTGTTTTTTAATGTAATTTAAACAACTTTAATATCTCTGTACCCCATATTATGTTTGGGTTGCCATACCCAACATAATATGAAAAATCTCAATCTCATTTTTATAGGATGAAATGAGATTGAGACTCTTTTGTTGTTTATTTGCTGGATAATGGAATGGTAACTAAAAATTCTACGCCTTGTTTGGTATTATTTATAGAATACGTGATAAAAAGGGATTCAAAAATTTGTTTTACAATATATAACCCTAATCCACTCCCTCCTGTATTTCGATTTCTTGACTTTTCGATTCGATAAAATGGTTTGAAAATATGTTGTATATCTTCTTCTTTTATTTTGACACCTGTATTGATAACTCGCATTTGGATGTTGTTTTGTTTAGAATCCTTTGTTAACTTTATATAGACTTTTTCGTTATACGGTGAATACATAATCGCATTATGAATGATGTTTTTACAAGCTTTTTCTAAAAGAACATAATCCGTATAAACAAAAATATCAGAATTGACTTCTTTTATTATTTGAATGCCTTTTTGAGAAGCAAAAAATTCGAGGCTTTTTGTGATTGCATCTATTGATTTCGAAAGATTTACTTCTTCCACTTGAAGTTTAAAGGTATGTTGTTCTAATTTTGACATGCTTAAAATTTCGCGAACCAGTTGTTCCAGACTTTCAATTATTTGATAATTTTTCTTTAAATACTGGTCACGATTTTGATAAGGGCCGATATTATATATCATCCCTTCTAGATATCCCTTCATAACAGTAAGAGGGGTTTTTAATTCATGTGCTACAATAGCAAAGAATTCCCTTCGCTTTGTTTCTAGTTCTCTTTCTTTTTCAATATCACTTTTTAATTGCTGATTCGCTTTTTGTAAATCAAAAATTGCTTGTTGTAAATTTATGGACATATCATTCAAGCTATTGGACAATTCTCCTAATTCATCCATAGAACGAACCTCAATTTTTTCGGAGAAATCCAAGTTTGCCATCTTTTGTGCACCTTTATTAATATAAATAAGTGGTTTAGTAATAAACCTTGAATAGAGATAAGCACTTCCTAAACCAATAACCAGTACAATGATACTAATATAGGGTAGAAAACGTACCAAGACCTGTGAAGCTTCATCGATTGGCTGAAATGTTGCGAACACCACAAGCGTTAAGTTAACATCTTGGAATTGTATTGGCTTGGTAGCCTCATATGAATTGCGAGATTGAGCCAAACCCTTTATTGGTACTGTTGTAACAAAACCTTTTGCCGGAGTCCCCCCCTGAACAGGACTCCCCCGAACAGTACCCTCTTGAATAGCGCCCTCTTGAATAGTACTCCCTTGAAAAGTACTTTGAAGAAAAGGATAATAAATAATTCTTCCCTCATTATCTTGAAGATATATCACTGCATTATTTTTTTGTGCGTATTCATCAACAAGTGGTGTTGCATTTTGAAGCGTAAGATCTTTAGATTTATCAATTATTTCTTGGATTCCCGTTTGAAGCTGATCTGTTTTGTATTTCTCATAAAATTTAGGGAGAAAGAAGTATAAAGTTACATAAATTAAGGTTGCAAAGGCTAACAAAATGAGGGATGTAGTCATAAAGAGTTTATAGGTAATTCTCTTCATCTTCATGATTTTTACAATCTTATTCATCGATTTTATAACCAATGCCCTTTACTGTTTTAATATAGGGTATATCTAATTTTTTTCGTATGTTTTTCATATGCGTATCAATCATTCTTGTGTCTCCGGCATACTCATATCCCCAAATTTTTTCTACAATATTTTCTCTTGTGAGTACCTTTTTTTCATTCTGAAGTAGTAGTTGCAAAATTTCAAATTCTTTTGTCGTTAAGGGAACTTCAACCCTATTTACATATACTTTATATGCATCGCCATCGACATGTAGTTCTCTAAATATGAAATGATTATCCGTACTTTGATTATTGCTTCTTCTCAGTACTGCTTCGACTCGTCTCATCAAAACATGAAAAGAAAAAGGTTTCGTAATATAATCATCGATTCCAAGATCGAATCCTTTCATTTGATCTTGTTCTTCTTCTAGCGCAGTTAGCATAATAATTGGTATTTTTGACTGACTTCGAATCATTTTGGCAACTTCAAATCCATTCAGGTTTGGCATCATCACATCTAGAAGAATTAAATCGAAGGATTGCTTATTAAATTGTTTCATGCCCTCTAACCCATCTGATGCAACTATAACTTTATACTGTTGTGTCATTAAAAATTGTTTGATTAATTCTTGTATTTCTTGATCATCTTCTACCACCAGAATGTGATAGTTCTTCATAATATCACCTCTTGTAGTCATTATAACCTTCCAATCTGGAGTTGATGTGGAGATGTATTAGAAACACTATAAAAACTTCACAAGAAAACTACATGTATTTCAAATCAGCTCCAGATGCATGAGATAGGTTATATACATAACAAGACAGAGGGAGGTAATCAAGATGTCACTGGAATCAAACATCATTCTTTCTTTATTAGATGTACAACTGTGGATGGCCCCTCATTCGAATAATAGTCGCATAAAAGAGAAAAAACAAAAATTAAAATTAGCGCCGTGCTTTAATAAATACACAAGTGTAAATAAAAGAAAACTATATAGGTCTAGTGAACAAAAATAGAGAGGATCAAATTGATTCTTTTTTTTTTGCATTCAATAACGAGGTACTGAAAATCTTTACTATAACTCTAGATTAACTACATATAGAATACAGATTAGATTTGTATGCTACATGTATCAAATAGAAAGGAATGATACATGATGTTGACGATTTACACAATCTATCAAATTTTATCCCTTCCTTCTTATTTACACACAAACCTATTACCATCCATTCTCACGAGAACGTTCGGCTCTAAGTTTATAATAAAAGAGTAAAGAACCTAATTGAGGTTATGATTCCTTCTTGCTGCTTTGTGCCAATACCCGTATAACATGCTATGTACATTGAATAATTGATTTGATGAGAGCCGAATAGGCTCTTTTTTTAGAGAACAGATCGAAGTAAGTTTGAATATCTTCATGTTAATATTTACAGAAAAACCAAAATATACAGTTACCTCTACAAAAAAATAGTTGATTTATGTCTAAACTATACCTAAAGTTAACATTTTATTTTTGGGAAATGGTGACTCTTAAATATCATATCCATACATTGGAATTTAAATATAAAAATGAAAATACTCAAGTAAAATAAAAGGTGAAAGGAATGCTTACAATGGAACATTTTGATACAAATCAAACAGAAAACAATGGGAATAAAGCCTATAAAAAAACAGGTTATTTTTTTACCGGAATAATTGGTGCAATGATTGGTGCAATTACCATTGGATTGACCTCCCCTTATATAAATGAAAGTAAAGGAAGTGCAGGGCAATCTCCTAAACATAATGAAGTAAACCAGGCTACTCCTACCTCTCACAAACCAGAAGATGTGAGCAATCTTCAAAATATGATTGAATCTGCAAAAGAAGTTGTAGTAGGTGTCATTAACTATAAAAAAAATACAGATCCATTTAATACGCAAGCACAATCAGAAGAAGCTGGTTCAGGGTCAGGGGTCATATATAAAAAAACAGGTAATAAGGCTTTTATTGTCACAAATAATCATGTGATAGACGGTGCGAATAAAATAGAAGTGAAATTGAATAATGGTAAAAAGGTGACCGCTAAAGTAGTAGGAACAGATCCCTTATTAGATTTAGCTGTATTAGAAATTGACGGTACAGATGTAAATAGAGTCGCAACACTTGGAGACTCAGAAAAAATTCGTACAGGGGAAACTGTGATAGCCATTGGGAATCCATTAGGGCTAGAAGGGAGTGTAACAAAGGGGATTATTAGTAGCAAGGAACGAGAAATACCTGTTAGTACCCTTGGAAATCAACAAGTTGATTGGCAAGCACAGGTCATTCAAACAGATGCAGCTATTAATCCTGGGAATAGTGGAGGAGCTTTGTTTAATGAACAGGGTGAAGTCATTGGAATTAATTCGAGTAAAATTGCACAACAAGCAGTGGAAGGAATTGGATTTGCAATCCCAATTCATATAGCCAAAACAACCCTAGAGTCTCTTGAAAAAGAAGGAACAGTTAAACGCCCAATGATGGGTGTACAGTTATTGGATGTGGAGAAAATAACAGATTCTGCACGTAATCAATTAAAATTACCAAAAGAGATAACAAGTGGTGCCATGTTGGGGAATATCTCAAGTCAATCACCAGCAGAAAAAGGTGGATTGCAACAATATGATGTTGTGATTGCATTGGATGAACAAAAAATAGAGAATGTCGTTCAATTCCGTAAATATTTATATGAAAAGAAAAAATTGGGGGATACAATTAAATTAACCGTTTATCGAAATGGTGAAAAACTAACAAAAAATGTGAAATTAACCGATCAAACACGTGCCGCTTAAAAATACAGCCACCTTACGGTGGTTTTTTCTATTTTACTAGTTTTAATATGTGCTTTTTGTGTGGGTACTAGATATATCAGAGGTGGTACATGTGATGAAGCAAAAAGAATGCTCACATTGTTATTCCATGCAGGAGGCTAATTTTCCAGCTATAGTATCCCATCCTGAACTGTATGGGTCATAAATAAAGAGAGTTATCCCGTGTTTGTATTCCTTCCTCAAGTTAATCGGTTGGTGACTGATATTTTATACCTATTATTATTATCCCGTTTGCCCTCATTCCACATTAAATGGACTGACTCCTTACCAATGTTCAAAATCGATTACGTATTTTAATTTGTGTTCCAGTTTTTCATGACTATATTAACGAATCACTACATATGCACTCCAGATAAGCCCTAATATCTTTAGGTAATCTACTCAATATCTACATATAAACTCCAGATAGTGTATTTAGTATAACAACTATCAAGGAGGTTAGGAAAAATGAATTTTATAAAACGCGCAATTCTCAGTATGAAAAAAAGAATAGGAACATCATTAATTTTGATGGCGGTCTTTCTGATTGTTACAAATTTAGTGTTGGCAGGATTCACAATTCAAAATGCATCAAAAAAAGCTGCGGATACAGCAAGAAAAAAACTAGGTGCAGATGTCACTTTAGGTCTTGATTTTGATAAATTAGGTCAAGAAGCTAGGGAAACTGGAGAGATGCCTAAACCACCAAAGCTCAACACAAAAGAAGCAGATCAATTAGCGAAGTCCAAGTATGTAAAAGACTATAACTACATAACTAATACTTTTGGAATTTCGGATGGATTTAAACTAGTAGGTGCTTCAGAAGGAGAAGACGAAGGAAAAGGTAGAGTTGGAATGGTGGCAGCAGCGGGTGGATCAGGTTCGGGCTCAGAAATAGATATGAATTCTTCTCTTATAATAGAAGGAGTTCGTAAAACTGTATTACAAGAAAGTTTTAAAAATGGAAAAAGTAAAATCATTGATGGGAAACCAATTACAGAAAAGATGAAAGATCAGAATGTAACTTTAATGGAAAAACGATTAGCGGAACAAAACAATTTAAAAGTAGGAGATAAGATTAAAATTCAATCAGGGGATAAGAAGCAAACTCTTGAATTTGAAATTATTGGTATTTATGAAACGAATGAGCAACCAATGGGTCAGCATGCCCCTCCTATGATGGACCCAGCTAATAAGCTATATATGCCTTACTCTACTTTAAAAAAATTAGAAACAGATGACGGTATGGGTAATAGTATTCAAGCCGTGTACTTCTTAAACGATCCACAATACATTGATGGATTTAAAAAAGAAGCAAAAAAATCTGATATTGATTTTGATTATTTTAAGTTAGATGCACATGATTCATTGTACAAACAAATGATTGGTCCTATCGAAAATATCGCTTCTACTTCTCAAATGATTATCTATATGGTATCTATTGCAGGTGCAATTATCTTAGGATTAATTATTATGTTATCGATTAAAGCACGTCGTAAGGAAATGGGAATTTTATTGTCCATTGGAGAGAAAAAATGGAAACTGATGGCGCAGTTCGTAGTAGAAGTAGTATGTATCGCTATTTTAGCATTTGGATTATCTCTAACAACAGGAGCTAAAGTTTCTCAATTCGTAGGGGATAATTTACTTTCGAGTGAAATTGCTACAGCAAGCGAAGAAACAGATACACCACAAAATGGTACTGTAATGATGTCTGGACCTGGTGGTACGCTACAAGACCAAAAAGAAGAGCCAATTGATAAAATTGATGTAAGTGTAACAGGAGAAGATGTAGGGAAAATGGGGGGAATTGGACTAGCTATTGCTATATTAGCAACGCTTCTTCCGGCATTATCTATTCTACGCTTAAATCCAAAACAAATTCTTTTAAAAGATGAATAAGGAGGATCGATATGGAGACAATTTTACAATTTAAAAACTTAGATTATTATTATGAAAGTAACGGAAAAAAAGTAAAGATACTAGATAATGTTAATTTTTCTTTTCAAAAAGGGCATTTCTACACGATTTTAGGGCCATCTGGATCTGGTAAAACCACAACTCTTAGCTTAGGTTGTGGGCTGGATATACCTAAAAATGGTTATGTACTGTATAATGGCAAGGATATTCGAAAAATTGGTTTGGATCGATACCGTAATCAAAATGTATCTGTAATTTTCCAATCTTATAATTTGATTACCTATATGACTGCTCTTCAGAATGTATTAACGGCAATGGAAATTACAGGTGTGAAGGTACAAAATAAAAAAGTAAGAGCATTAGAATTATTAGAGAAGGTAGGACTTACAGAAGTAGAAGCGAAACGAAATATCTTGCAACTAAGTGGTGGACAACAACAACGTGTAGCAATTGCTCGAGCACTATCTTGTAATGTTGATTTACTGATTGCGGATGAGCCGACAGGAAACCTTGATGAAGAAACAGCAAATGACATTATTGATTTGTTCCAGGAGCTCGCTCATCAAGAAAATAAATGTGTAATTGTTGTTACGCATTCACAAGAAGTTGCAAAAAAATCGGATCGAGCAGTTTATTTAAGTAAGAAAAAATTAGTAGTAAAAGACGCCCCTAGCGTCTAAAAAACAAATTCTATGATTAGAAGAGTATGAAGGATAAGGAGATCGGGAAAACGTATAAACGAAGACGGATCATATACAGAGATTGATGATGATGGGAATGAAAGACTCCTAGATTCTAAAGAGATAGGAAAATAGAAAAAAGGTATAGATAGAAATCTAGGAGTCTCAAACATGAATTAAGATATGATTTTAACTACTTTAAGGAATGTGAGAATATCCTTATTGCCAGCGAATGAAGATGAACATCTTACACAAACATTGGAGGATATTGCGATGAACCAAGATATGAATTTACAAAGAGCTATGAATAAGTGGAGGCGCTGTTAATATTTGTTATATAATGGAGTCAAACTATTATATAGGTAGTTTTCCTTTTGTGTCTGTTGAAATATGTTGTTTCCCCCTTGCGGTTATTTCGCAAAAAGAACTTGTAGTAATTCCTACAAGTTCTTTTTGTTTTTCTAGTTAAACATGGGCAGTAACTTTCAAATATTATTCCGCTTGAGATGTGTCTTTGATTATTTTCTAAAAATCGATTATAAAATTAAAAATTACCCTGTTTTAACATGAAAAGATTTGGTGGCTGAATTTATTTATATGTACTATCATTCCGTTCGTTCTCATTCCACATTAAATGGACTGACTCCTTACCAATATTCAAAATCGATTGCATATGCTAATTTGTGTTCCAACTTTTGTTGACCAGGTCAATGAATAACTCCAAATAAACTCCAGATAAACCCCTGATATCTTTAGATAAACTACTGAATATCTTCATATAAACTCTAGATAGCCTATATAGAATACAAGGTATCAAGGAGGCAGAAATAATGAATTTTATAAAACGAGCAATTCTCAGTATGAAACAACGAAAAGGAACAACATTTATTTTGATGGCAGTTTTCTTAATTGTTGTCAATTTAGTATTAGCAGGCTTCACAGTCCAAAACGCAACTCAAAAAGCAGCGGATGCTGCAAGAAAAAAATTGGGGGCAGAGGTTGATCTAGCTCCTGATGTAATGAAGCTACTAGAGAGTGGGCAGGGAGATAAATTTACTCCTCTTACTGACCAATTAGCCGGTAAATTAGCAAAATCAAAGTATGTTAAAAATTATAATTACTTGTTCACAAGTAATGGTACTCCCGATGGATTTAAACATATTGAACCAGCTAATAAAGAGAACAATTCTTCATTTACTAAGATGGCAGGAGAAGGAGACATTCCGACCCTAAGTATATATGGTGTTAGAGAAATGAGTTTACTGGACACATTTAAAAGTGGAGAAAGTAAAATGGTGGATGGCAAACCAATTACAAAGGATGTAGTCGATAAAGATGTTGCTGTTATTGAAAAAAGATTAGCCGCTGAAAACAACTTAAAAGTCGGAGATAAAATTAAAGTAAAAGGAAGTGATTCCAAAACTACACTGGAATACGAGATTATTGGGATTTATGAAACAAGTCGAAAATTGGAAGGGATTTTAGCTAATTTGGGTGACGCTATGTTAGAACCAGCTAACAACATATATACTACCTATAAAGCCGCTCAAAAGAACGCGGGGGGAAAGAACGAGAAGGCAAAAGCAGGTAGTCCTGATGCTACTTCACTTCAAGCGGTATATTCTTTAAAAGACCCATTATTTATTGATGCATTTAAAGAAGAAGCAAAGAAATCAGGTCTTGATTTTGAAGTATTCAAGTTAGATGCACATGACGAAGTATATAAACAAATGGTTGGCCCAATTGAAAACATCGCCTCTACTTCACAAATGATTATCTATATTGTATCTATTGCGGGTGCTATTATCTTAGGATTAATCATTATGTTATCAATTAAAGGGCGTCGTAAGGAAATGGGTATCTTATTGTCCATCGGGGAGAAAAAATGGAAACTAATGGCCCAGTTAGTAGTAGAAGTAGTATGTGTTGCTGTATTAGCGTTTGGATTATCTGTCACAACAGGATCTAAAGTGTCCCAGTTAATAGGAGATAATTTACTCTCTAATGAAATTGCTACAGCAAGCGAAGAAAAAGATGATTCAAGAAATGGGGTATCAATGATAATTGAAGCTAATGGTAAGATGCCAAATGAAAAAGAAGATCCAATTGATAAAATTGATGTAAGCGTAACAGGAGAGGATTTAGGAAAAATGGGGGGAATTGGACTAGCTATTGCAATATTAGCAACGCTTCTTCCTGCATTATCTATTCTACGTTTAAATCCAAAACAAATTCTTTTAAAAGATGAATAAGGAGGTACAATATGGAGACGATTTTACAATTTAAAAACTTAAATTATTATTATGAAAGTAACGGAAAAAAAGTAACGATACTAGATAATGTTAATTTTTCTTTTCAAAAAGGGCATTTTTACACGATTTTAGGGCCATCTGGATCTGGTAAAACCACAACGCTTAGCTTAGGTTGTGGGCTAGATATACCTAAAAATGGTCATGTACTTTATAAAGGCAAGGACATTCGAAAAATTGGTTTGGATCGATACCGTAATCAATATGTATCCGTGATTTTCCAAGCATATAACTTAATTACCTATATGACTGCTCTTCAAAATGTACTAACAGCCATGGAAATTACAGGTGTGAAGGTACAGAATAAAAAAGCAAGAGCATTAGAATTATTAGAGAAGGTAGGACTTACAGAAGTAGAGGCGAAACGAAATGTCTTGCAACTAAGTGGCGGGCAACAACAACGTGTAGCAATTGCTCGAGCACTATCTTGCAATGTAGATTTACTGATTGCCGATGAACCAACAGGAAATCTTGATGAAGAAACAGCAAATGATATTATTGATTTGTTTCAGGAGCTCGCCCATCAAGAGAATAAATGTGTAATTGTTGTGACGCATTCACAGAAAGTTGCAAAAAAATCGGATCGGGCTGTTTATTTAAGTAAGAAAAAATTAGCAGTAAAAGATGCGCCTAGCATCTAAAAAACAAATTCTATGATTAGAAGAGTTTGCAGGGTATGGAAATCGTGAAAATGATAAAAAACTAGTTAATTATTTTCCGAAAAAATATATGATTAATCTAAAAAGGAATGGAGATAAAAATCTCCATTCCTTTTTAGATAGATAATTTAATCCTTATTTAACAGCCTCTTTTAAAGCTTTCCCAGCTTTAAATGCAGGTACTTTTCCTCCTGGGATATGCATTTCTTCGCCCGTTTGGGGATTGCGCCCAGTGCGTGCAGAACGCTCACGTACTTCAAATGTACCAAATCCAATTAACTGTACGGATTCCTCTTTTTGAAGAGATTGTGTAATTTGATCTAGGATAGCTTGTACAGATGCGGTAGCATCTTTTTTAGTAAGTGATGTTTTCTCGGATACTTGGTTAATTAGTTCGGTTTTATTCATTATGAACCTCCATTAAATAATATTTATTAATTTAATTTTATAGTATAGT
This sequence comes from Bacillus sp. RB3, assembly GCF_030164735.1. Classification (NCBI taxonomy): domain Bacteria; kingdom Bacillati; phylum Bacillota; class Bacilli; order Caryophanales; family Bacillaceae; genus Bacillus; species Bacillus sp. RB3. The sequence goes on along the minus strand of NZ_JASNGE010000030.1, from coordinate 32,951 downwards.
ATGTTTTCAAGAAAGGGTAAATTTTATATAAATATAATATTAAAAGGTTGAAGATACTCTTACAGTTTTGTATAGGGGGATTAGGTATGTTTACTTTTAAATCTATACTATATAAATAGTTAAATAAGGGGAATTGTATTGTAGAGAAGATACAGGCTACCCATTTGCATAATTTTAAACTAGAAATAAAAATTAATTAATTGAAGTAGTATCACCTAACTATAAATTTAAGAGCAAATAGACCCAAACAAAAAAATTCACACCTTTTAATTAAAAGTGTGTGAATTTCTTGTTTTGGGTGCTTAATAATTTTTAAGTCAATGATTAAATGTCGGAAATTAAGTTATATATTAGACTTCTCAGCAATATTAAACATATATGGCGTAAAGATTAAAAAGAAACCCAATATTACCATCAAAGAATTTAATGAAAATAAAGAAGAATCGTTAATCAAAGATGATCCAAAAATAATTACAAAAGTCATACCAGTTCCACGCAAAATAGATTTAAAAGAAAAAGAATTTGTCATCATTTCAAAGGATTTCAATTGCAAATTTTGAATTGATTTAGCTACTTTGGTTTTCATGTTCAATCCTTCTTTCTAAAAAATAAGGTATATACTATATTCATTGTATTCCTGGGAGTGTTGAAATTCAAATTTTTATGGAATTCAATTTTGTGTAACACTTAAAACACATGGGGATGTTTTGTTAGGGTGATATTAAATAAGATTGACAAATCTAGACTACAAATGTAATCTAAATATAAGATTACATTTGTAGTCTAGATTTTTTTAATAATAAACCTATTTTAAGTAATTTATTCCAATGTTAAAATAGGAGTTGCAAATTTAAGATTACAAATGTAGTATCGACATTAGGATTACAAATGTAATCGAGGAAAGGAGGAAATTGGAAACGTGAAAAAAATACCTAAGATATCTGAAGCTGAGTTAGAAGTAATGAAAGTCCTTTGGTCAAAATCTCCACAAACGGCTAATGAAATAATTCAAGCTCTTGAAGGACAAATGGATTGGAATCCAAAAACGGTTAGAACATTAATTAATAGGCTAGTGAAAAAACAAGTGATTTTTTCTCAGCAGAAAATAGGAAGAACGTATATGTATGGCCCTTTGATCTCACAAGATGATTATTTACAAGTAGAAACAAAATCTTTTATTAAACGTTTTTATGGTGCTGCTTTAAAACCTTTACTTGTTAATTTTTTACAAGAAGAGAAGTTATCTTCAAAAGAAATCGATGAGCTCAAACGTATTCTAGATGATAAAAATAAAAATAATCAAAAGGAGGGAGAATAATTGTAATGGATATGTTAATACATACGTATCTCTCTACTCTTTTTGATTGGTTATTAGAAACTACTATTATGGCCAGTATATTGGTAGGTTTTATCTTATGTGTCAAGGTTCTACTAAGGAATCAACTAACAGCAAGATGGCATTACGCATTGTGGTTAATTCTAATTGTAAGATTAATTTTACCTTGGTCACCGGATAGTTCTTATAGCCTATACTCCATACTTTCACATGGATATGTAACTTCTACTTCTCTAATTCAGAAGGAAGCGAACGTTTCTGGTGTAAAAGTGATGAATGAACCTGCAAAGTATGCTGTTAATTCAAATGATACCAATAAATCATTGGTTGAATCGAGTTCCAAAGAAAAAGAAAAGGTTGCCAAACACATATCTATGTATGAAATCTGTCTATATGTATGGATACTAGGTATTTTTTGTTTAGGGGCTTTAACAATAATTGCAAATAGACGTTTATATTTATACATACAAAAGCAACCAATTATAACAGATGAAAGGATTTTAAATATTTTTGAGGGTTGTAAAGAAACGATGTCTATAAAAGAAGATATTCCTTTACAATTAGCCGGCAAGATTGCTAGTCCGACACTCCTTGGGTTTAGAAAACCTAGAATATTATTATGTGAGCATCATATACAACGATTAAATGATAATCAGATACGGTTTATTTTCTATCATGAATTAGCTCATTTTAAACGTAGAGATGTTGGGGTTAATTGGCTTATGCATCATCTGCTTATACTAAATTGGTTTAATCCAATCCTTTGGTATGCCTATTATTCAATGCGCGAAGATCAAGAAATTGCATGTGATGCATTGGCCCTTACCTTTATTGATTCGGAAGAAAGAATCGAATACGGGCATACAATCATTACATTATTAGAACACTATTCAAATTATTATCAAATGCCTAGTTTAGCAAATCTAAGTAAAAATAAAAAAGCATTAAAAAGGAGAATTCTTATGATAAAAAAATTCAATAAAAAATCGTATCGTTGGTCAGCTTTAGGATTGACAGCTGTATTAGGTATATCTACTTTTTCTTTAATGAATGCAAATGCTGAGGAGTTTAAGGGTGAATCACAGGCTACAAAAAATAAAATTGAACAAGCCGCAAAACAATCAGAAATGGACAGGCTTAGTAAGGCAGAAGAAGCCGCAAAACAATCAGAAATGGACAGACTTAGTAAGGCAGAAGAAGTCGCAAAACAATTAGAGATGGACAAACTTAGTAAGGCAGAAGAAGCCGCAAAACAATCAGAGATGGACAAACTTGAGCAAAGTAAAAAGAACACAGAGATTTCTGAAGCAGCAGTACTTAAACTTACCGAAAAACAAAAGCAATATCTTAAATCTAAAGGACTTCCAGTGAAGCAAACTTCTAAAGAATCTGAAGTTACGGGGCTTATGTTAGTTTCTTTAGTGAAACCTATTGATAATGGAGATGGAACAGGATTTCAGCCAGACCATGTTGGAGAGGTTGATATAATTCACCAAGATGAATATAAAAACAAATATGGTAAAGAAGATTATGTAGCATTTGCTGCATGGGAATAAGTCTAGTTATATTATCAATACGCTAAGATGAATTTATGATTATAATTAATAGGAAGCGTCATTCTTTTTATAGAAATCTATAGAAAGGAGGGCGCTTTTATTAAAAAATGAATATCATTTGTTTGCTAAAGAACTTCGGAGAGATATATTTATCCATCAAGAAATATTTGGCAAGCATATCAAAATATTAATTTTATTAATAATTGGAAGTGAAATGTTGTCATACTTGCTTTTACAGTTATAATCCGTTTTGATGAGCTTAGCCTTTAATTGTGTTGTAAGCAGTTATTAAACCTTATTCACCTATTATTTTTAATTGAATAACAAGTAATAAAATATTATGGAGATTGGTTAAAGAGTGGATTTCAAATGCCTTTTCTATTGTTCCTTTTTGTTTTTTGATGAAAAGAAGCGAGCTAGATATAATCAATAAAATTAACCGATTGTGCTTGTAAATAAAAATAGCATGATAGCAATTGATAAAAACAGGTATATTATATAAATTGTTAGCAATATATATCATCCCTTTCTATTGATATACGTATCATACAAACATAATCTGTAGTATATATGGAGTTTATGGGTAGTTATTGTAGTGATTATTATAATAATTTTTTAGCTGTGAGAAAGAATAGGAGAATCAACCATTACTTATTGATTTTATATCGTAATTTTAAGAAAATAGGATGTGTTTTACTGTCAGTTTTTCTATGCTATAACTATCATTAAGGTACGATAGTTACTGCTCATTGGTCATAAGTAGTTATTTGAAATTAAGAAGGAACGCCTTTACTATAAATAAATTATATAAAGAAAGGTGATATGATTATGTACTGATATGAAAGTAAAGGGGAACGAAACCAAAAAATGTTATTTTCTATATAATGTGTTTCCGCGATTAAAGTTGAAATAAATCAATTACCAAAATGGAATGAAATCGTAGTCATTGTACTGTTACTTTTAGGATGTTCAGCGGTTTGTTAATTTGTATTTTAATTGTTTTTATAAAATAAAAACATTTTAATCTAAATATGAATTGTTTCCAAAAATAAAAAAGAATCTAGTGGAATTTCTAGATTCTTTTTTATTTTATAATCCTAAAGATATGTCACATGAAATTTTTTTAAGTTCGCTGGATTCTTTATTTCCTTTAATATAGCATACCTGGAGAGAATACTCTTTTGGATATATAAGGTAATTGAACTTCTTCAGCCTACGGAGGGATAAAGGAACCCTTCAAAAAAATTAATTGGTGATAGCATATACTTTTACTGTAAATGGGTGATTCACACCACTTGGATTTGCGATATAATATTTAGAATTTGTATCTGCTGCAGTCCTGGACTCATTTGAAATATTGCTCCAACTAACACGATCTAGACCCAGAGAAACATCGACCATAATATTGAAAGAGATACTGTCAGAAGTCTCTCCCTGGGTAGGTTCAATAATCCATTTTAAACCGATTGTCCCTGGGGGTAAATTATTTATACTAAAGTTTTGGCTGGATCGGTTCTTTTCTCCAGGCAATGGCTTAGAGTCAGAAGAAATTTGGGAAATTAATATCTCTTTTTCATTAACGTTTATCCCATTTAATTTAATGATACTATCTATTAAACCTGGACCTGGAAAATCAGCTGCAATGATACCAGAATGTCTGATACCACCTTGTAGTATGAAATCTGTCCCCATTGTATTCATTCCACCATAAAATACTTGACCATTTGTATCACGAGGGAAGTCTTTCCATTCATTTGTTGTGTTTTTTTGAATTAACTGTGGGTTACTACCAGTATCTCGATTTTCCTTTCCACTTGCAACAAACCAAGGATAATAATTATTCCATAATGCTGTAGCGCCACCTGTACCACTAAAATGGTTGAGATAGATATGATTATTGTTAGAGTAGTTATTTGCCTTTAGAAGCTGGTTTTTTACTGCACTCCATTTCTCATACATTCCATCCGGTCCAGCGCTAACTTCAAAATTATCTTGGATATTTAATGATTCATAATTAATTCCGTATTCTTCAACTGCTGAGAAGTTTTGTAGTATTACAATTTTTCCACGGATATCTCCTAACTTAGGGTTATTTCTTTCTGAAAATGGCACAGAATTAGGTTCCCAAAAATAGGACACATTACGGTCTTTATAACTTTTAAATATCTCCTCGAATGACTGTGAGCCGTTCTCTGGATCAGTTTCCTCTTTTAAGCGCATTAAAATTGTTTCTTGAGGGTTTTCTCTTAAAAATTGGATTGTTTCTTTTAATACATCTTCAAACATTGCTTTTTGATTCACAATACCATGCTGCATGGCAAAAGAATTTTTCACACGTTTAACACGCATGTCTACATACCGAATTCCTGCATTGAACTGCTGAGGTAGGGGCATTGTTTGATTTCTTGTCAAATTCTCATCAATAAAACTCGCTCCATGTAAAGCCATAGAACCGTGAGTACCTGGAATAGATAATTCACTTATTCTTTTTGTATCTTCCAATTTTGACATCCAGTTTGGATTTCGATAACCTAAATCGGAGTCATATGAATAACCTGAATGTCTATCAGCAAATACTATTGAAGTTGTACATAAACTTGCTAGTGTAAAACAAGTAAGAATCCCGAATTTTAAGTGTTTTATAATCTTTATTTTCTTCATTATATCTCTCCTGATTTTAAACAGATTAGTCTTATATAATAATTTAGGTGCTTTTACCATATGCATAAAGTCCAGCATGAGAATAATAGACTGTATTAATTTGAAAATTTAGTTTTTGTAAATAGTGCCAAATTTATAATAGGTACCAAAAGGTTTGTAAAGTTAAAAAGAAAGTAAGTCAAATAAGATAATATAATAGCTACCATCAGAGTTACTATTGTCATTTACCTTAAAATATTGTGTTAGCTTTAAAATTTAGAGAGGAATATTCTCATTTAGATTTGCTCAAAAGCCATCGTGCACTGGGAACATAAGTTTAGAAATGTAATCATACAAGGATGAGAAGGCCAAAATAATCATGTGCAAGTTTAGTGAAATGATGACAAAGTATATTATCATACTTTATGTACTTTATAGGGCAAACAATTCAAATCTAATATTATACAAAGAAAACAGAAGTCTTAAACTAGACGTCTGTTTTCCGAAGTACAATGAATTATTAAAATCGGTAATATTTACATAATTCTTAATGTAAATTAATGTAGATATTATGTAACAAAATTATATGAATTCCATATCTGAGATCAAAAGACTTTTGGGGAGAGTCTCTCTCTTATTCCTGCATTAAAGTTAGAAATGGATTTGTTACATATGATATCATTTTAGAAAAATTTACGAATAATACTTCTCTGTAATCCTAAATAATGCTTATAAGCTTATTTCTCATTAAAGCTTAAACTAACTGCAGTAGCAATAGATTGTCCTGCATGTTCCCAACTACCATCGATAACTTTTCCAAGTTGTTGACCGAGTGAATTTAAATCATTTGGATTAACAGGAATTCCATTATATGCAGCAAGAATTGATAAAAGCGGAGCTACAATCGGTGTCCAGCCCCCTCTATCAATATGGAATTCGAATCCCGTTACCTCACCATCTTTTTTTGTGAATTTATAGTAAAGTTGATCATCTGGACGGAAGCTTAAATGATGAGAGATTTGTCCGTATACATCTTTACCAGCTGCACCTCGATCCACAACTTCAATTTCTTTTACATTAAATTCATGCTCAAATACTTTTATTTTTTTTACTTCGGGACCATTTAATGCAGCTTGAACAGCCGTTTCTAGATTACTTTGTGCAAACGGTTGAATACTAACTTGTGATTCCTGTTGTTGGATAGGAGCAACTGTCTCAGCAGCAAATACTGATGTTGTAGGTAATGCCCCTGTAGCTAATGTTGCAGCCAGAGCAGTTGCTGTAATGATTTTCTTCTTCATAATTTTACTTCCTCCTTTTTAATGTATGATAATAAACTATAAATTACTGACAGATAAATTATTTCTATACATAGATAGAAAAACATTATTGTGGGTAATGGAAGTTAGACTGACAGATAATTTATATCATAATAGTATCAATATGCATTTGATTTCTCAATTTTCAGTCAATGTATTCAATACTAACCAATTTTTAGTAAGTTTTAGAAGGTAAATCTCTAATAGCAATCTAGAAACATGGCAATATTAGAGTGAAAATGAAATGATAATCATAAAATATTCAATTAATATCAAAAAAATATAAAAAATTTCACATATATTTTTAGGTTATTTGATTTCATTGTAATGTGGAGAATTATAAATGTTTATGCAAATTAAAAATGCAGAATATTAAAGTGATCGTTAAAATTAACGAAATGTTCAAGGTTTCAATCTCAAAATATGAATATTAGTTATATAATTATTTTAAGGGGATAATTCACCCTTCCTCTAATGTTGTTGTTTACAAGTTTATAGTTCCAATGTGTTGAAGCTACGATAAAAAGAACTTGTAATTATATATTACAAGTTCTTTTTGTTTCGATTTTTTTGAAAGGTACCTTAACTAGTTATGTTTTTCATATTTTATTAAGAGAACGGTAGAATTCTATCGGAAGCATATGTACATTATCTTAAAATAAATAGTAATGTGTATATAAACTAAGTGATTCTTAATCGTATTCTAATAACAAAAGGAAAGACCAACTAAAAATATAGTTGGTCTTTCCTTTAAGTTGGTGTAAAAACAAATAAATAAAAGATAGGTGAGAATTAATGCTGCTAAGCAGTATTGATTCTGAATTAACTATAACACACTTCCTAAGAAGTAGTTGTGTCGGTTGATTGAACATTCATCCTTCCTTTTTTAACAAATAAGTATCTAAAATACATCACTTAATTGACAAGGGATGCATTTTAATCGAGACATAGATCAATGCTCTAGATTTAGAAAGTAAATAACGAAATGTTTGAAGTGACAGATACCTGCTAACATCGATGTATTTACCAGCTTTCTTAGTAGGCTTTGTCAGTAGTTCCTACGCTGAGAACTGAAGTATCTTGTGCGTTGACGTAACTTCGATAAGTATAGGACGATAAAACATATTTTTTAAAATGCCCCTTAAACTAATTATAGATCTTTTTTTGCATATATCTTCAGTGAAATTATCATTGATATAATGCTAATAACTATTGAAATGAGACAAGGCATCCATGCCATGATAATTGATGGGAATGGAAGAGGGAGTGTAAAATTCAGATGGCTCAACTGAATTTCTTTTATAAGAGTAGGAGCTACAAAAGGTGTCAAAAAGACAACAATAAAAGAAATCATTCTTGTTTTATCAAAACCAAATTTAAATTGGAAAGGGAGTAGTATTCCAAACAAAATACTAACAACTAAGAATGTTATTCCGAGAGCGTTTATACTAAGATTCTCGATACCAGATGGTATAATAATTGAAATTATCATTCGAATAATTGAAGCACAAAGAAAAACTACCAATAGAAAGAGATATTTTGCTTTTACAAAGGCACTTCTAGTATATGGTGTTGCACAAAGTAGAGCTGCTCCTTTGTATTGGTCTTCAAACTTGGATATTGTACCAAACAAAATATGTTCCATAAAAACTACTGTTAAAAGAAAACCAATAAGCCCACCATCGTTAAGTTTTAATTGAGTAGAAAGATAGATTGGTGCAATGGCTGCAAAAATGAGTAAAATAGAAAAATATTTTTTGACTAACATTATGTCTTTTACAACAAGATTAATAAGCATATGTATTTCCTCCAATATAAGAAAGCATTATATCTTCTATAGTTGGTCTTTCCATCAAAACACCAGGCATAAGCCGGCACACATCATCTATTTTATGAGTAATCCCTTCAAATCCATATTTAGTTTGACTCAAATTCAAAAAGAGTTTTTCTGTTTGATTATTAATCAATTGATTATCACCTTTTACTAATGCATGTTTTTCCACTAGTGCATCTTTTTCTTCATCAATTAATATTTGACCATCATCTATCAAAATAATCATGTCTGCTATTTTATCTAGATCTGAGGTAATATGAGTAGAAAAAAAGACACTCTTTCCTGGTTCTTTCATAAAATCTAGAAGTATGTCTATGAGTTCACTTCGAACCAATGGATCAAGTCCACTTGTGGGTTCATCCATTATTAATAGATCTGCGTGGTGGGATAAAGCTAGAGCAACTGCAAATTTCATTCTCATTCCTTTGGAGAGGGTAGAAATTTTTTGTCCTAGATTTAAATTAAATCGTTTAATATACTTTAAAAAAACCTGCTCATCCCATTCAGTATAGGAAGGGGCGATTACATTCTTCATTTCTTTTAATGTTAATTCATCGTAAAAGTACCCTTCGTCTAACACGACACCAATTTTATTTTTGGATTTTCGTTCATGTTTATCTATATCCTTTTCTAAAAAATTAATTTTACCCGAATCTTTGAGTATAAGCCCGAGGATAGCTTTAATAGTAGTAGTTTTCCCAGAACCATTAGTACCAATAAAACCAGTTATACAGTCCTGGTTAAGTGAAAATGTCACGTCTTTTAATGAAAAATTCTCATAAGCTTTGTTTAGATTCTTCACTTCTAACACTGCATTCATTCTTCATTTTCCTCCTTTAAGATTAAATCTAACATCGAATAGAGTTCCTCATTATGGATTCCAATACTTCGAGCCATTTTGCACACTTCTGTCAATTTTACTTCAACCATATGACGCTTAGATTCCATTAATAATTCCAAGTTTGTAGATGCTACATAAGTACCTTTTCCAACCCTGGTAACGATAAAACCTTCGGATTCTAGTTCCGCATAAACTCTTTTTGTGGTTAACATACTTACATGTAAATCATTAGCCAATACACGGATTGATGGTAATTGTTCACCTTCCGTCAATTCATTATTAAATATAGAATCTTTAATTTGTTCCTTTATTTGTTGATATAAAGGTTGATTTGATGCATTATTTAAAATAATTTTCATTTAAATACCTCTCCATCGACAAGTGTGACTGTCTATGATGCACACCATACACACCATACACACCATACACAGTTAAGATTATAAGTTATTGAAAATGGTTTAACAAGTTATCTTGTTATAAAGTTCACAAAATTTTCATTTTAGGAAAATCTATAACGAAATCCTCATATAAATTTCTTACTTTTTTTATTAATATAATGCTAAAATCTTAAGTTTTAGATACTGGGGCAGAGGAGCTTAAATGGTGGAGTTATATTAATGACTTGTGAGACATATGAAAAAGAGTAATAAATATATAAAAATGGGGGTTAAGGATAGATGAAAACAAGCTATTGCTTCATTGCTGAAGTTGCTAGCTTGTTTTCATCTATAAAACTTTGTTTTTTTTAATATTTCTAGTGAACCTTTCAAGAATGAAAGGAATTGAAAAATAGAGATAAGATAATTGATGTGTAAAATAAAAGAGAAGAAATAAGATAACTATTGCTAGTAGCCTAATTACTTTAAAAATAAATAGAATTTTGTTTGCTTGCATAAATATCCTCCTCTAAAACCTTAAATTCATTTTTAAAACAATAGCATTTTTTACTGTTTTTATATTGTTATTAATCGTGCCAATTAGTTATTAGATATTTCTCCCATTAAGAAAATATAGTTTGCTGTTTATCAAGTTAAGCTTTATTTATATATCCTCTGAATGAACTTTTTATATATTTATTTGGATATAGGTCATTAATCATTGCGTATGGGCTTCCATTCCAGTATCTTACTACAGGTGTCCATAGTCTATGACTTTTAAGCCACTGCATTGTGTATTGCTGTAATAATTGATTATCTGTCAGCTTTTCTTTTTCTTCAATTGTCCACCGTAATGCATCTAGCGCTTTTTCTCTCGTCCAAAAACCACTAGGTGTCATCTTAAATTCCCATTCTTTAAATTGATTTGGATATAAATCATTAATCATTGCATATGGACTATCATTCCAATATAATTGACAGGCTCCGCGCAATCCTGATTGGGCTAACCATTTATTTTCGTATATATTCTTCAATTGATCCAGATTTAATTTTTCTTTTTCTTCAATTGTCCATTTTAGTGCTTGTAATGTTTTTTCTTTCGTCCAAAACTTATTAGGAGCCTTATTAAATTCCCATTCTTTAAATCGATTTGGATATAAATCATTAATCATCGCATACGGGCTTCCATTCCAAATCACCCTTAGAGGTGCACTTAATCGATGTTCAATTAACCATTTTTGCCCATAAATTTGTAAGAGTTTTTGTGGTGGTAATTTCTCCTCTTCTTCAATTAACCATTTTAATAATTGTAGGGCCTTTTCTTTTGTCCAAAAATTTAATGGTGTCATTCTAAATTCCCATTCTTTAAATTGATTCGGATATAAATCATTAATCATCGCATATGGACTATTATTATATTTGTGCTTCAATACACCACGTAATCGATACTTTGCAATCAATTTGTTATTCCAATTTTGTTTTATCTCTTCTTCATTCCAATTCAAAATTTTTGTTACTAAATACTTTGTTACTCTTCTGGCCAATTGATTATTTCTATCTAATTTCCAAGTGTTTGGTGGAAATCTATTTCTTTTTCCATCTAATATCTCCTGATAGATGTCCTCTATAGTATTAGTGTTCGTCTGCATCTTAAAACCTTCTTTTAATTGTATATATAGTTAAATAGATTTTAATGTTAGGACTTTCGTCCGAACTATTAAAAATGTAAACTCTATCTTAACTTAGAAAATATGATGCTTAATCAAATCATAGTAATGTAAAATAAGAATTACCTATAGAAAATATATAGTCTAGGGCAAATGAAAGAATAGATTTGTAAAATATAATTTTCAATTCATAAAAGACATCAATCTGAAAAGAAAGATGTCTTTTATTTAATAGTATTACGGTTTATTTAATTACTTTCCATAAAGCTAATGAGAAAATCCAATTTGGATCACCGTATCCTTGATAACTTTGAACTGCTTCATAAATTTTACCTTGATGTTCTACTCTATCTCCTTTTTTATATGCAGCATACGAATCCCATGCCTTATACTCAGAAGAGGGGGTATCTTTTGTTGTGATTTTGATTTCATTACTCGCAACTGAAACTTTTCCTTGAGTATCTATAGCTTTTACCATATATCTATATTCTGTACTAGCCAGTAAATTTTCATCTGTATAGTAAGTTGAAGGACTTGTAGCTATTTTCGTACCGTTACGATAAATCTCATATTCTTTTATACCAACATTACTTATGGATTCTTCCCATATTAAATGAACACTGTTTGTAGTAGTTTCTGATGCTTGTAATCCTGTTGGAGCTGTTGGAGCTATTTGTTCTGGATTCTCTTCTTTTGTTGTAACTGAAACTTCATTGCTACTTTTTGACTTATTTCCTGCTGCATCTGTAGCTTTAATTGTATAATTATATTTTGTATTGGCTTGTAATCCTGCATCTTCATAACGTGTTGTTTTTGTTGTTCCTACTTTTTTTCCATCACGATAAACTTCATATTCTTTCACACCAATATTATCTGTGGAAGCCTCCCACTGTAGCTCAACAGTTGTTGCTGTTTGACTAGCAGAGCGTAGGTTAGAAGGAGCTGTTGGAGCGATTACGTCAATTTCAGTACTACTATTAAAAGCAGAAAATAGTTTAGAAAAAGCACCGTCGTCTACATCGGGTAATCCAGAAGCATCTCCAGTTGCCTGACCGATTTGCCAACTTTCAGTAGCTTTTTTATCACGATACACTGACCACATACTAATTTCCCCAATACCTTTTTCTTTGGCAAATTGGAACAATTCTTTTGCATTATTTAATGTGAAAATTTCATTTTGAGTATCATTTTTTCCTATCATAGGTGTAACAGCAATCATTTTCCAAATGTCAGAATCTTTAATAGTACCTTTATATAAATTAGTTAATTGTCCATGCAAGCTATTAATAGCATCTATTGCAGCTTGTCCCATTTGTTGGTTTTGTTGCCCGTAATCCATAGTCATAATATTAACTGAATTTAAATCTACATCATGTTTTATAGCGCTTTGAATTACATTTAGTCCATCATTAGTTAGGCCATATGGCATTACTGGTAAGGTATAACCAATTTTTACATCTTTACCTTCAGCTTTTAATTCCTTTTGTAATAACGCAATTGCTTTTGATCTTCTTTCGATAGATTCTGGGTGAGCAACTAAGACGCCTTCAATATCAAAATCCATGTGTGTTAAATGTAATGTGTTAATTACACTTTTATAAGCATCTTTTAATTTATTCACATCTGTAATAGCTGCGGCAAGATCTGCACCTAATCCAGGGATATTACCAGCATTTGCTCCACCAAAAGATACTTTAACATCTCCACCTATTTTTCTAATTTGTTTAATTTGATCATCTAAGTTACCATCTCCAATAGGGGTATGACTTCCTCCCCATACTGGATTTCCATTTTTATCAGCCACTATAAAGGAAAGCGTGAAGAAACTAGTATTTGTTTCTTGGGCATATTTTAATAGGTTTTGAGGATTCATGCCGTTATCTACATATGGTGCAAAAACATGAGTTGGCCAAGTGATTCCTTCACCAAATAAATCATTTGGATCGCTATTGTCAGGTATATATTCTGAACCAGTATATAATTCCCAACCGCTAAATTGTTGGGTAGGTAATGTACCTGCATTTACCCAATATACAGAATGATAAATCTTACCTTCATATGTAACGTAAGATTCACCTGGATAATCTTTATTTTTATTCCAAAATGGCGCTACTTGTTGTTGAGAATTCGCTATATTTTCTTGAGCGTAGGCAAACGTATGGCTAATGGCTTGGGATGTAGGAATGATCATAGTTAATGCAACAGCTGTTTTTGCTAGAGTACAAAATGGATGTTTCTTTCTAATCATAATAATATCTCCTCACTTCTAATTTATAATTAAAAAAAGAAATTATATTTGGCATTATTAAAATTCTTTTAATATATATTTTGAAGAATTAGTGCCGTAACTCCCAATACTGATACTTTTATACGTGATGATTACCCTCATTTAGTAGGATAACAACTTACAAAAAATGAAACAAATTAGAGGGAAATATAATAATATTCATCCAAAAACAATATATTTCTTCTCATAAACTACAGAAAATCGAATTAAAATGTACATATATATACCATTTTTGTAAGGTGGGGATAAATAGTGAGCTAGAAGTAATATAAATGTACACAAAAGTGTCGATTCTAATAATCTAGTTTGGCTAAAAAATTTTTATCTTGAGTACAAGACTAACTACTTCTATTACTAAATCTAAACAATTTGTTGTATTCTTTAGTAATAAAATGAGAATATTCTTTTTAGGTTTTCTAAAATTGTCTTACTTTAGTTGAGTAGGTAAACTGGAAGCAGCATAAATTAAGTCCTTTACTTCTCCTACATTTTTTATGAATTATATCTTTTTAGTATTCTCATAAAAACTATAGGATGTTTGAAAAATTGACACATAGATTTTTGGTTTTTATATGTTAAGATGGTGTTGCTAACCTATTGTTTATAATAAAAACAGCTTATTTTTTTATCAAAAGTATAGGACTAGAAAAAACCTCATAAAGAGGTTTTTTTTTATTTCTATATTTATTTTTGGTGTGAAAATTCAGTTGCAAAATTAATTTTGACATAATGCTATGATTCATTTAAATATTTCGTGCTCTTATATGTTGGATGAAGTCTTCAGAGTATTTCATGATATATACAATTTTAATGCTTATTTAGTTTTTAATATATGGTATTGTAATTTTGCTAAATTCTTAAAAGAACACATACAAAATTAAATAATGTGTAATATACACTTAATTAATTTTTTGGATTGTAATTTTGAACTGATTTTTTTAATTTATACTCTGTAGCATAAGCATCAGCAGCAATAATTGCATCAAAAACCATTTCTGGTGAAATTTCAAATGGCATATTATGTATAGTTTCACCATCTTGACAGGCAGCTTCAGCCACTTTCATCAATTCTTCTTTACTTGCATCACCTAGGTTCAGATCTTCAAGTGTAGTAGGTAAGCCAAGCTTGATACAGAAATCAATGTAGTTATATAGTTCTTCAGTTGTCCAAGATTCCAATGCCATTTGTACTAATGTGCCAAATGCAACCTTTTCTCCATGCATCAAATCATGAGTCTTATCATGTAAAACAGTAAAACCATTATGGATGGCATGAGCTGCAGCTAACCCCACACTTTCAAATCCAAGGCCACTAAGCAAGGTGTTTGCCTCTATTACGGCTTCAACTGCTGGAGTAACAGTTTTTTGTTTAACTGCTAAAAGAGCAGCTTCTCCATATTGAAATAAGGTATCCCAACAGAGTTCTGCAATCTTAGCAGCTGCTAGGGTAGAGAGTCCTCCAGCCATAGCGGGTTTTCGTGATTCTAAATTTGCTCTAGCTTCAATCCATGTAGCCATTCCGTCTCCAATCCCAGCAGCTAAAAATCTGGATGGAGCTTGTGCAATGACTTGGGAATCTACTAAAATAATATCCGGATTTTTTAAATAAAATTTGTATTTCTCAAATACTCCATCATCAGAGTAAATAACAGAAAGAGAACTGGTTGGAGCATCTGTTGAGGCAATAGTGGGAACGCTTACAACTTTGGCCGAAAGAATTTCTCCTACCGCTTTTGCTGTGTCTACTGATTTACCACCACCAATACCAATGATTACATCAGCACCAAATTCTTTTCCTATTTTCTCAATTCTTGCAATTTCATTTTCAGAACTTTCACCATTAAAACCGACTTTTTCAAAGCTTAGATTTTGTTTATGAAAGCTTTCCATAACTTTTTCACCAACAAGATGCCAAACACATTCATCTACAATAACTAATAAATTGGTTCCTAGAGGTTTTACATACTCTCCAATTTTTTTAATTACATTTCTTCCCTGAATATATTTTTGCGGGCTAATTAGGATACGTTCCATGATAATCACTCCTTGATTTTTTTGTAAGTAAGCTGAAAATCTAGCCTTGAATCTAATGTTATCAAAATTCTGAGTACAAAATTATGAATATTTTATGTATATTTTTCGTCTGTTATATGACGGATTAAAAGATAGTGTTATGATTATCAAAAATCAAATACTATTATTTAAGAAAGATGAAATGGGAAAAATAGTATTAAAAACCTATATTATCAGGTTTTGTATAAATAATCTTATTATATAATAGTTAGAGTTTTAATAATGAAAATAAAAATACATAAAATTCACTGGTTAAATTTTATGTATTTTTATGCGTGTATTGTTATGGAATAGGTTCTTATGATACAAAAGATTGAAATTAATATTCATATTACAAATGGTCCACATGCTTGAGCTGTAGCTACACTTATAGCAAAATTGAGCGGAATACTTTTAACGATGAATCTATTCATGAAACACAATCATTATTAGACCAATTGACTCTTGAAAAGAACAGAATAAAGTATTTAGAAAGTGAATTGTCGAAATATAAAAAACTAAAAAACTCTTTTCCAGACATTATTAGTTATAGTGCTACTTTAATAAAGACGCTCTTTGTTGTGAATAAAGTGACAGAATTAGATTCTACGATTCTTATTACTGGAGAGAGTGAAACAGGAAAAGAACTTATAGGTAAAGGTATCCATAAAGCTGTTTTCAGAAAGGATAAGTCGTTTATTCTAGTAAATTGTGCGGCTATCCCCCCTAATTTAATTGAAAGTGAGCTATTTGAGCATGAAAAAGGAGTATTCACTGGAGCACTTCCACTTCACATGAGGAAAGGGAAATTTGAGCAAGCAAACATTGGAACAATCTTTTTAGATGAAATTGGAGGCTTAAAGCTAAATGTCCAAGTGAAATCATTATAGGTTTTTATAATAAAAGGGAATTGTAGGAGGGAATAAAATTATAAAATTAAATGTTAGGGTACTAGCGGCGACTAATGGAAAGGAATAGATGCCATGAAAAAGTTTATTAATAATCCAGAAAAAGTAGTTAGGGATATGATTGACGGAATGTTGTTTGCACATTCTGATAAACTACAAAATATGGGTGAAACAAATATAATTCTTCGAGCTAATAGTCCATTTCCAGGAAAAGTGGCAATTGTCAGCGGAGGCGGGAGTGGTCATGAACCAGCGCATATAGGGTTTGTTGGTAAAGGAATGCTTGATGCTGCTGTAATGGGCGAAATTTTTACTTCTCCTACACCAGACCAGATTTTGAAAGCGATTCAAAAGGTGGATGCTGGAAGTGGGGTTTTATTAATTGTAAAAAACTACTCAGGAGACATAATGAATTTTGAAATGGCTGCTGAAATGGCTGAAGCACAGGGAATCCCAATTGCTACAGTCATTGTTAATGATGATATTGCTATTGGTAATAGTTCACACACCATGAGAAGAAGAGGAATTTCTGGAACAATATTTGTACATAAAATAGCTGGAGCAATGGCTGAGAAAGGAGCATCGCTTAAAGAAGTTGAAGATGTTGCAAATAAAGTGATTGCTAATATGCGTAGTATGGGAATGGCATTAACAACGTGTACTATACCTGGATCTGATACAGTCGGTTATAAAATTGGTGAAAATGAAGTAGAGGTTGGTATAGGCATTCACGGTGAACCTGGAACTCATCGTATTAGTATGATAGCAGCCAATGAAATGGCTGAACTCCTTTTAGAGCATATTTTAAGTGATATGCAATTGAAAATTGGTGATAAAGTTGCAGTAATGGTAAACGGCTTAGGTGGAACGCCGTTAATGGAATTATATATTTTAAATAAAATGATTAACATAATATTAAACAAAATTGGTATCGATATCAGTAAAACATATGTTGGGGAATACATGACAGCGATTGATATGGCCGGTTTTTCTATTACTTTATTAAAACTGGATGAACAATTAACTGCTTTGCTTAATGATCCAGCAAATACGACTAACTGGCGTGTACAATAGGAGGGCCAACATGTATATTACACCAAGACATATCATCAATTGGATGCAACTCACTGCAAAACAACTTGAGTATCAAAAAAAAAATCTAACGCAACTTGATCAATTTATAGGTGATGGAGATCATGGTATTAATATGAATAGAGGGTTTAAAGAGGTTGAAAAAAAGATATCATATACAGCTTATGATGATATTGGAAATGTATTTCATGATATTGGAATGATACTTATTTCAAAGGTTGGCGGTGCATCAGGGCCTTTATATGGAACAGCATTTTTAAGGGCTGGTAGTGTCTTGAAAGGGAAAAATAAAATTACAATCAATGAATTGGGGATTGCTTTTCAAGAATCTGTAGATGGCATCTGTCTAAGCGGAAAAACTCAGATAGGAGATAAAACAATGCTTGATGTTTGGGATCCTGTTTTGAAGTATATCCAAAGGAATGGAGAAAAAATAAAACCTATTGGTCTTATCATTTTTGCAAGAGAACAAATGGAAAAAACTAAGCCATTATTAGCTAAAAAAGGGCGTGCTTCTTTTCTAGGAGAAAGGTCTATTGGTCATTTAGATCCAGGAGCAGTCTCATCTTTTATTATCTTTGAAACTCTATGTTTATCTCTTATAGGTGAAAAAGAAATTGTTAATGAACTTAGGGAGCAATTGTGATGAGTAATGCAGGAATAGCTTTAGTTTCTAATGGTTATCTACTAGTTAAGAGATTTACAAGCTTTACTCGTTCAATTAAGTACCAGTGTTTTAATAGTTTCTGCATGAGGAGTAGATAACGATGAAATAGGTAGAAGCGTTAGATAAATTCAAGAGGCTATTTATAATGAATGAGTTGTAATTGTATTCCTAAATTTGGGAGGCGCTCTAATTAAGAGTGATTGAATCAAAATAGCAGATTCACCATTAATAGAGGGTCCTACGTAGCAGTTGTTGAATTAGGGATTGGCAAAACATTAGAAGAAATATATAAGATTTAAGGCTGTACTTGAAGCGAAAACCATTACGAAAAAATAAAAGGAGCTAATCTTATGAGAATTGAAAGAAAATTAATTGTAACTCGTAAGGATGGAATTCATGCAAAATCAGCAAGTGAAATTGTAGATGGCTTAAGGGATTATGATTGTTCGGTTCAGTTTATATTTAAAGATAAAAAAATTAATGCAAAAAGTACTCTTCAACTAATCGATTTAGCAGTAAAAAGAGGAGCAGAAATACATGTAATTCTTGATGGGGAAGATGCTGATGATGCCCTTGTGTATATACAATGGTTTTTGAAATAACAAAGGGGGTCATAAATATGTCTCCATTTATGGGGGAATTAATTGGAACCTTGGTTCTTATTTTATTAGGGAACGGCGTTGTAGCAGGTACTTTGCTGAAAAAATCCAAAGCACAAAACTCCGGATGGGTTGCAATTACTCTTGGCTGGGGATTAGCAGTTACATTTGCTATATATATAGTAGATAACATAAGTGGTGCGCATTTGAATCCTGCAGTTACAATTGCTTTTGCTTGTATAGGGTTATTTCCTTGGAGTGAAGTTCCTTCCTATATTGGTGCACAGTTGATAGGGGCTTTTTTAGGTTCAATATTTGTCTGGCTCCAGTATTTTCCGCATTGGAAAGGAACTAAAAATCAAGAAATTATATTGTCGGTATTTTCTACAAGCCCTGCAATAAAAAGTTGGCCGTCCAATTTGTTAAGTGAAATTATTGGCACTGCAGTATTTGTATTTTCAATTTTAGCTATGAGTCATAATAAAATTACAGATGGACTACTTCCAATAATAATAGGAGGGTTAATAGTATCTATAGGTTTATCTCTTGGTGGAACAACTGGATTTGCTTTAAATCCAGCTCGAGATTTTGCCCCAAGACTAGCACATCAAATCTTACCAATATGTAATAAAGGCTCTTCGGATTGGGGATACGCGTGGATTCCCTTAATTGGTAGTACCATAGGAGGAATCATAGGAGCTATAGGTTTTCAATTGATTTATTAAGCACTTAATATATTAAAATTCAATTAGAAAGTAATTAGTTAACCACATTTACTATCGATTATGTAATGCGAAGGGGTATCTAAGTAAAAAATGTATGCTAAAAAAATCACTATACATTTCTTATAATGTGGAATTGTTTTATTCATAAAATGTTCAATTTATATCCATTGTGAAAAAATTCACAATGGATATAATGAATATATAACGGTTGTAGAGGATGATAGTGGTTTTATTCTTTTGCGACGAATCAACTCTTATATCAAATTTCTGTCTCCAACTATAAACTGTTTTCTGGATAGCTATCTTTAGCAAACTTTTGACTCGTAAGAAGGGGTTATTGTTTTTTTGTTTGCTATTTTGTATGCAGGTGATATAAATCATCTTATCAGATAGAACGGCAATGTTTTTAGTAAATGGAATCGATTTCATTATGCGAATAACAGTGCTTGTCTTTAGTTGGGAAAAGGAGCAATGTGTATACTCTGTCATTCTATTGAACTTCTGGTAAGTAACATATGCGTAATAAAAACTTACATGGTATTTTTATCATTCGAAAGAACTTTAAATTGTTTTCTGTCATGTTCGTTTGCATTGATAATCATGTTTTTCGAGATAAACGCTTTCCTTATCAATGAGGCAATTCGCAAATGGAGTTTTACTCCTATTTTGGTTTGACGCAATTCAGTCTATATATAGTTGGTTAGGTTTAGAGTAAGTGTATTTGAAACAATGATTTTCAACGGTATGTTTTTTCTATATTTTGAAAGCGTTTTCTTGTAGTGGGTTATTTTATAAGATTATGAACCTTTTACTTAAGAAATTATGTGTTTTAAGTAATGATTTGAAAAATGATGAATTGGAGATTCACAAACTCATTTTTAGTAGTAAACAAAGTTTTATAAAAGAAGTGAGATTTAAATAGCCTAGGAGGTGGTTTTCTCAAAGATAGAAAAAGTTGGTTTTTAATAGTTAAAGATTGATGAAATGAAGAAGAAAAGTTGTATTGGTTGCGTCAATTCAGAAAAAATTAGGATGAAATATTTAGGAGGTAGAGAGATGGTAGGGATTATCCTAGCAAGCCATGGCCAATTTGCTGAAGGCATTTTACAATCTGGCGCAATGATTTTTGGAGAGCAAGAGAACGTTAAGGCTGTTACCTTAATGCCAAACGAAGGGCCAGACGATTTGAGAGCAAAAATGGAAGCAGCAATTGCATCTTTTGATAATCAAGATGAGGTATTATTTTTAGTCGATCTATGGGGCGGTACTCCATTCAATCAAGCTAATGGCTTGTATGAAGAACACAAAGACAATTGGGCAATCGTTGCTGGTTTGAACTTACCTATGGTGATTGAAGCTTATGCATCCCGTTTATCAATTACGTCTGCTCAAGAAATCGCAGCACATATCGTTAAAACAGCGAAGGAAGGGGTCAAAATTAAGCCTGAAGAGCTGGAACCAAAAGAAAATACTGATATCGCAGTTGCTAAAGATGGAAAATCCAAAGGCAGACTAGCTCCCGGTACAGTAGTGGGTGATGGGAAAATCAAGTTCGTTTTAGTCCGTGTGGATTCTCGTTTATTACATGGTCAGGTAGCGACTGCATGGACAAAGTCTACACAACCAAATCGTATTATCGTAGTTTCAGATGCAGTGTCTAAAGACGATCTTCGTAAAAAATTAATCGAACAGGCGGCACCACCAGGGGTTAAGGCCAATGTTATTCCAATCAGCAAAATGATTGAAGTTGAAAAAGATCCCCGTTTCGGTAATACTAATGCACTGGTATTATTTGAAAACCCACAAGATGTCCTGAGAGTTATAGAGGGTGGTGTGGATATTAAAGAAGTAAACGTTGGTTCTATGGCTCATTCAACTGGAAAGGTTGTTGTTAATAAGGTTCTTTCTATGGGAAGAGAAGATGTTGAGGCTTTCGAGAAAATGAAAGCAAAAGGCATTCATTTTGATGTACGTAAAGTACCTAATGATTCTCGTGCAAACATGGATGATATTCTAAAAAAGGCGAAGGTCGAATTATCGTAGTTACATAGCAAATTTAAATGAAATGGGGGATCATAATGTCTACTATAGAAATAATTTTAGTGATACTAATTGCATTTCTAGCCGGTATGGAAGGAATATTAGATGAATTTCAATTCCATCAACCACTAGTGGCATGTACACTAATCGGTTTAGTAACAGGTAACCTGGAGGCTGGTATTGTTCTTGGCGGTACGCTTCAAATGATTGCACTTGGATGGGCAAATATTGGAGCAGCCGTAGCGCCAGATGCTGCATTGGCATCAGTTGCATCAGCGATCATTTTAGTATTAGGCGGACAAGGTGTTAGCGGTGTTGCATCAGCAATTGCAGTAGCGGTACCACTTGCAGTAGCAGGACTTTTCTTAACAATGATTGTTCGTACACTTGCTGTTCCTATTGTACACATGATGGATACGGCAGCTGAAGAAGGAAATATAAAAAAAATTGAAGTGTTACACATCGCTGCGGTGTGTTTACAAGGTATCCGAATTGCGATTCCTGCCGGAGCACTTTTATTTATCCCTGCACAAAGCGTTCAAGGATTCTTGGAATCAATGCCTGCATGGTTAACGGATGGAATGGCTATTGGTGGCGGAATGGTTGTTGCTGTTGGTTATGCACTAGTTATTAATATGATGGCAACAAAAGAAGTATGGCCATTCTTCATTATTGGTTTCGTAATAGCTGCGATTTCTCAATTAACACTTATTGCTCTTGGTGCATTGGGTGTGGCTTTAGCTCTTATTTATTTGAGCCTTTCTAAAATGGGTGGTTCTTCAAATGGTGGTGGAGGTAACTCTGGTGACCCGCTTGACGATATCTTAAACGATTATTAATTCAGGAGGAGGAGAAGATAAATGGCAGAAAAAATACAATTAACAAAAAGAGATCGTTTAGCCGTTGCATGGCGATCTACATTTATTCAGGGCTCTTGGAACTATGAACGTATGCAAAATGGTGGTTGGGCCTTCTCGATGATTCCAGCGATTAAAAAGTTATATAAATCAAAAGAAGATCGAAAAGCAGCATTAAAACGTCACTTGGAATTCTTCAATACACATCCTTATATTGCTTCACCAATTCTAGGAGTTACATTAGCACTTGAAGAAGAACGTGCTAATGGTGCAGAAGTTGATGATGTGGCAATTCAGGGGGTTAAAGTTGGGATGATGGGTCCTTTAGCCGGTGTTGGTGATCCGGTATTCTGGTTTACTTTACGTCCGATGTTAGGTGCTTTAGGAGCATCATTAGCAATGGGGGGGAATATCCTTGGGCCAATCCTTTTCTTCTTAGCTTGGAATCTGGTTCGTTGGGGATTTATGTGGTATACACAAGAATTGGGTTATAAAGCTGGTTCTAAAATCACTGATGATCTTTCAGGTGGATTATTACAAGATATTACAAAAGGTGCATCTATCCTTGGTATGTTTGTACTTGCAGCCTTGGTGGAACGGTGGGTATCAATTAAATTCAAGCCAGTTGTATCTGAAGTTCAGTTAGATAAAGGTGCGTATGTTGAGTGGGACAAACTTCCTGGAAATGGTGAAGGGATTCGTCAATCTTTTGAACAAGTAAACTCAGGAATGGCACTGTCACCTACGAAAGTAACTACCTTGCAAGATAACTTAGATCAATTGATTCCTGGTTTAGCTGCATTACTTCTGACATTCTTCTGCATGTGGTTGTTGAAGAAAAAAGTCAGCCCAATTGTTATTATTCTTTCATTATTCGTAGTTGGGGTAGTTGGTCACGTAATTGGACTTTTATAATTTAAGTTGCTCACGTTTTCAATTTTTAAGATATATTATTTAGGAATTGTTGAGATTGAGGTGTAGATTAGTAGCCTGTGAATTGATAATAGTTCGTATAAAAAAGTGGCTGGGGATTATCGTTTCAGCCACTTTTTGTATTGATCTTATTGTTTGAAGTTACGAATTATAAATAGGATAAATGAAATGGAGTGGATATGATGGTTCAATCAATTAATACAAGGGTAGATTTAGTAATAGATGCTACCGCTTTTACGGGACTTACGGACTATGGGAAAATTATGATTGGTGATAAAGGGTTTGAATTTTATAATTCTCGTGATACGCGTAAATTTATTCAGATTCCGTGGGAGGAGGTAGATTACGTTATAGCTTCTGTAATGTTTAAGGGGAAATGGATTCCACGTTATGCTATTGAAACCAAGAGAAATGGAATCTTCACCTTTTCTTCTAAGGAACCTAAGAAAGTTCTTCGGGCCATACGAGAATATGTAGATCCAGGTCATATGGCACAATCTCTAAGTTTCTATGATGTTATTAAACGTGGTCTTAAATCGCTAGGTAAAAAGAAATATTGAACTACTCACCACTTAACGTCCTTACGGACTTTTTGAAGTGGGAGATTCCTGCGAACACCGGTGTATCCACCGGTTATCTTAGCAGGCTCTACCCGTAGTCCCTACGGTGAGAACATAAGTATCTTGTACGTTAACTCACCACACTCCCTACTTTAGCTTGGTTTTCGCAACTTCGGTAAGCATGGGGCGATAGAACGTTGAAGATTTTACGGTTGCAACGTTTTTCTGCAACCAATCTCATATCTTCAGTTTTCGAAGAGCAATCTGTACAAGTAAATGATAACAAACATGTTGGCTTATGCCAACCGACATTCATGTCCCACCTAAAATTGTTGTTTCACACCTTCACATTTTTGAGGAAGGAGTCTCCTGTCGGAAAACGATAAAATGAAAAGAAGGGGTATATTTGTTATATAGGAGCTAACATGGTTTTGGTGTAAAAATAGATTAACTGATTATGCTCCTTTTTAGAGTCATACTATTAGTATGTTCAAGATTAAGGTATTAGTTGTAAGAGCCTTGGGATTGTTGCACCAGAACCGTTTTATACATTAAAGGATATTTATGTTTTTTAATTATATTTTTGCAATCGTGCTGTGTTATAATTCTGAAATACTGATATATCTAGTAGGACTTATAGATTTCAGTTTATCGTATGAAATGAAAAATTAAGCCATTATTTTTGAGGTTCAGGCTACCATTATTCAGACTATTATTCACACTAAAAGAAGTACAAGGAGGAAGGTATATCTACTAAAATAGTGAGGTATACCAAATTCAAAATGAATATTAAATTTAATAAAAAAGTAGTAGCATTCACGGCAGGATTAACGGTATTATCTTCACCATTGGTATCGATTGCAGAGGAACAACAATCAGTAAACAATAAGCAATCTACAAGCCTTCAAGTGCAAGGTAACACAGACCAACTTCAAACAACAGATGAACAGGCTTTAAAAAGTATTGAAGCTAGTTTTGAAGGGGTAGACGGGCGTGGTGGAGGTACTGTCGACAATAAGAAAGTAGATAGTCTTCAACGTTCAGAAGGTATTCATGAAGAAACAGGTACATTAACGGTTCCTAATAATTCAAACAGAACAAAACGTAGTCTGTCTCCCATATCACCTAGCACCTCTAGTACTATAAACGGTGTTCCATTCACGGAATGGATTGTCCCACCAGGTAACGATAATATTCGTCCTCAAAACTACATGAGTCCAAAGTACATTACAATTCATGAGACTGATAATACAAGTGTAGGAGCAGGTGCTAGAAACCACGCTCAATACCTATATAACCAAGCAGTAGGCAACACAGACCGAGCTGCATCGTGGCATTTTACAGTAGACGATAAAGAGATTTATCAACATCTACCATTAAACGAGAACGGATGGCACGCAGGAGACGGTAATGGCCCAGGTAATAGAGAATCTATTGCAATTGAAATCGCAGTTAACAGTGACGGTAACTATAGTAAAGCGGTAGATAATGCTAAGAAACTTGTAGCTTATTTAATGAAAGAAACTGGTGTACCGTTAAATAACATTGTAAAACACCAAAAATGGAGTGGTAAAATCTGTCCTGCTAATATGATTAATAATGGACAATGGGATGCATTCGTAAATGGTGTTGGTGGGTATTATAATAATCTTTATCAACCAAAAGATGACATTACTGGAGGTTGGTATGAAGAAGCTATACGAGAGTTAAATAGAAGGGGTATTATGATAGGGGAAGGAAACGGAGTTTTCGCACCCAATAGAGCGATAACAAGAGCCGAATTTGCTCAATTAATCTCTAAATCTCTAAACCTGCCAGCTGGAGATGCTTCATTTAAAGACCTGAACGATGCAAATTCAACTTTACGAGATGGTATTAAACGTACTGCAAGTGCAGGTATCATTCAAGGTAGGGGAGATGGTTATTTTGACCCAAACACACCTATTACAAGAGAAGAATCAGCAATTATTGTAAACAAGGCTTTACAGTATAAAGATATATGGGGACCAGTTGTAAACCTACCATTCTCAGACAAAGACCAAATTATTTATAAAGAAGACGTACAAAGACTGTATGGCCTAGGTATTGTAAGAGGTAAGGGTGACAATCAATACGACCCTAAAGGAACAACAACTCGTGGTGAAACAGCAACATTCATTCTAAATATGCTACAAGTAATTGAAAATGGTAGTGTTGAAAAGGTAATTGGAACAGCTCAAATTAATGGTATTGGGGTAAATGTTCGAAGCGGATCAGGGACAAACTATTCTATTGTTAGAAAGACAAGTAAAGGCGAAAAAGTTACAGTATATGAAGAGAAGAACGGCTGGCTAAGAATTGGAACAGGGCAGTGGATTTATTATGACTCTAGTTATATTGACTATAACAGATTATAAAAGACTTAATAGTTAAAAGAACAAATCATATTTGGATATATAATTTACTCTCAGGTTGTGAAGAAGACTTTCTTCACAACCTGTTTTTATGCCTGGCTCCCCTTTACTTACCAATACTGATAAAAAGAGGTGAAGGAGGGATTCATTATGATGCTGGCATCGGTAAATCAATGAGATTCTTTTCTTTAATTTTCCTTTTGGAACACAGTTTTTTATTAGCTTGATGGATATGAGATCCCGCCAGCATTTTGGAAAAAAACACGCTAAGAAAATTTTGATATTAAAAAGACTGATTAATCCATGCTTAGATTAATTAGTCTTTTAATATCAATAGATTTAATTAATCCATTCTTCAAGAATTGTTAATGTTTTATTTGTTGCATCCATCTCTATTTTGAAATCAATTAGGACAGTTAACATCGGGTGAGTATGGCAGCAATCAAATTCTGCAATAAAGGGTATGTAACTCCCCTTTAGAACCTCTAATAGAATCTCAGATGGTTTTTTATTTGTACCCAGTTATTTATGAGGCTTTGGCGTGTTTTATTTTCGTTTGGGAACAATTAATTTCTTAAGTCAGTACGTATATGAGGTGCCCCTATAAGAAAAATATCTGTCTAAATTGAAAAGTTTTTTAGTTGTAACGGTTAATTTTTTGAATTGCTTCCGTAACATTAAATGGTCAATTTTTTGTAACATACCTAAAAAAACCGTCACAGTAATGTGACGGAAGCATGGAAAAGTATTAATGTATTACTATTATTATTTATTTGTAGCTTTTAAAATATTTAAAACGGTTTTGGTTGCATCTGCAATAAGTTTATCATCGTATTCAGCATCTTCTTTATCATGATTAGAGAGGATGGCAAGAACAATTGGTTTTTTATTTGGTGGCCAAATAACTGCAATATCATTTCTTGTTCCATAAGAACCTGCACCTGTTTTATCAGCTACTTCCCATCCTTTTGGTACGCCCGCACGAATTAATTTATCCCCAGTCGTATTTCTCCTCATCCAATCTACTAATAGTTCACGTTTCTCAGATGGTAGTACAGTTCCTAATGCAAAAGACTGAAGTGTCTTAGCGATTGCTTTTGGTGTACTCGTATCATGTGTTTCTCCTGGATTTACTTCATTTAATTCAGGTTCAAATCGCTCGGAATTAGTAACAGTATCACCAATTTCTCTCAAGATTTTTTCAAATGCGGATGGACCACCTAACTTTTTAAGAATTAAATTATGTGCTGTACTGTCACTATATCGAACAGAAGCATCTGCAAGTTCTTTTAATGTCATTCCTGTATCCACATGCTTTTCAGTAATTGGATTATAATTAGAAAGGTCTTCACGCGTATACGTAATCCTTTCATCAAGAGCTTCTATTGAGTTCTGACGTAAAAGAGCGCCCACTGCTAATGATTTAGATGTAGAGGCAAATGCAAAACGATCATCTGATCGATAAGAAACAGTTTGATTCGTACCAGTATCCAGTGCATAAATACCAAGCTTGGCATCATATTCTTTTTCAAGTTTAGCAAAAGAATTATCACCAGTATTTTCTTGTTTAATTGGATTTGTTTGTTTCGTTTGTTTAGGTGATTCAGATGGAGTATTACTATTGGAACAGCCTATTAGTGTTACACATGAAAGTAATACGACAGATACAATCTTTTTGTAATGTGTAATGTTAAAGAACTTGCTTAATATGAACATAAATTTTCAACCTCTTTCAAGAATATATGGTTTTTTCCTAGGTTTTTCATACTGATGTAAGTAAAGAGAATATGGGGTAACAATACTTCTACAGCTAAAATTTTATAGCTTAAAGCACATGCAAGATGTTTATATGATTGATAAGCTATTGTTTAAGTTATTCCTTCTTCAATCTCACTTGCAATGCTTTACCTGTAAAAGGATTAAGCTTGTATCTCTTAAATACTCATCCTTCTTTTGCATCCTTTTCCTTTTCAAAATAAAAAGTCCTTTCATATTTTTGTAATACTTAAAAATAGATTTCAAACGTGATTTATTATATCTAAATTGAACATCTAATTTTAGGAACACATTTAATAGACAATCTAAGTAATAAAATTGTTCCACTTTAATTTGAGGAAGAACTTGATGTTTAAATAAAATGAAAGGAAATTGAAGAGATAAAAAAACAATTAGAAGAATCTGGATTTTCTTATAAACTTGCAACAGCAAAATTTAAAATAACACAGAATGACATTAGATTAATTAATCTTTCTACGTATAATGAATACGCTAAAACACTAGGATATGAAATAGAAAAATTAACAAATGAAAATGAAAGTATCGTTATACTACCAATGAAAAAACACAAAAGTGTAGAGGACCTAAAACCTTATGTGTTAAGGCATGGTGAACTAGAAGTACCAGTTACTGTTCAAAAAACATTAACTGTCCCAGAATTAAAAGAAATGCTTACTAAAACTGTTATTATCTCTGATGCTATTTACAATGAAGTCCTAAATATTAAAACTGTAGATGTTGGTATCTCGCAAGATTACACTATATACGGTTTTATTATAAAAAATTGGCCTGAAACAACTGCAGTTTCGAAAAATCTTATGAAATCTGTTGGTAGGAAATTAGGCGATTCTTATACTTTTTCATCTTTGAGTTTGAAATGGCTTGAACTAAAACAACAAAATGGATTACTTTCTATTACAAGTATATTGGTGGGAGTTGTATTTTTCGCATTTGCAATAAGTTTTTTATATTTCCGTCTATTTACTGATTTAAAACGTGATCAAGAGCAGTATCAAATGATATCAAAATTAGGTTTAAGTCAAAAAGAGTTAAAGAAAATTATAACAACACAAATGATGATATTATTTTTCTTACCCATTGTAGTAGCTATGATTCACAGCAGTTTTGCATTTCCAACTTTTCATCAATTAGGACAAACCATAAGTAGGGAAATGTCCGTTATTCAAAGCTCAATTGTTGTATTAGTAAGTTTTTTTTGTATTCAATTTATTTACTTCCTTATTATTAGAAATTATTATATAAAACGCATATGCACAAAAATAAATTCATAAAAAAGATAACTAAAAAATTGAAGGTGCAGATGCACTAAATATGATTGAATCTGCATCTTTATTGGGGTACCGCAAAATCTTAGCTTGATAGCGATGTGGCGATACCCCACATCCATCAACTTAAGAATTCAGAATTACCCCAAAACGAAAAAATGAGTTTTTTGTTACAAGTTAGCACAAAATTTCGTTCTGGGGGTACTATAAAATTTTAGCTTGTTAGTAATGTAAGGCTACCCTAATTCCTAATTAGTTATAATATAAGAAATTCTCTCTATTAGTATATATTTGTGTTTTCCAGTTGCAGAATCCTTATAATAAGGGTTCTTTTTTATATTAAAGGCCTACAAGCTCTCGATAAACTACCGATTATCTCCATTAACAATGACACAAAGTTTTTGCCAGAAGGGTTGCGTCTAACTGTAGTATTTACAATACGTCCCTTTATCTCACGACTTTTGGAAAATCGAACAAGACCTAGTTTTGGTAATTTTATTTTGTTTCCTACAACGGCAATGTTTTCATTTGTTTGTTTTGTGGTATAAGATTGTACGTTATTCTTTTTAGATTTGAAACGCGGGGCACTATTTTGTTTTTTGAAAAAGCGTGTATACGCATCCGCAAGGTTGCGAACAGACGACTGAATCGCAATACTATCCACTTCTTTTAGCCAAACAAACTTTTTCTTCATGGTAGGAAGTTTGGCAGAGCATGTACCATATGTTAAACCTTTCCCAGTTTGTTTGTATGCGTGATCCCATAGGGATAGAAAATGATTGAATACAAAACGAGAACAACCTATTGTTTTGCTGATTAAAATTGCTCGAGAGTGATTTGGATAGATACGAAACTTATAGGCTTTATTCATCATTATTTGATTCACCTCCATTTCGGTATATGACTATTATATACCGAACATACATTCGAAAGGTAGTGAAGTAACACTTTGTGTATGTCAAACAATTAAGGTGGCGCCCTGCCATCCCTTGTCCAAAGCCAATTCATCTCCCACCTACTCACTGGGCTGTGACCCTTCACGCTCCTTGAGGAAGGAGTCTTCTTGGCTAAAATGATAAAAGAAAACTGTATAAGTTGAGGGAATAAAGATTCAACACCACTGATTATCAATAATTGAAGTGTTAATGATTATATTAAAAAAGAACCTTCAATAGGTTCTTTTTTATAGTTGGTAAATATGTTATCAACAATAGATGGTAATAAAGATAGAAATCTAGACACTTTTTATTAATGGGCTAAGTTTTCTTAGGAAGAAATCTATTTCTCATGACTGATCGCTAGATATAATAGGATATATCATTTATTAATTTGGGTGGGTGATTTAGCTTTTTGAGTTTACCACAATTAAATTTAAATTTTGTTTAGGGACAAAATGTTATTATACATTCTGAATTAACAGAAAATTAATGTGGTAAAAATCCTATTTAATCTTTTATCAGGTAACTCATATTTCTTTGGCCTTATTTTCATGGTATTACCGAACGTTTATATGTCTCAAAGGGAAAGAAATACTTTAATTTTTATTACCATCTAATGTTTGATTAAGATGGTAACATGAAAATAAAACGTTTACAACTATAAAATAAAGAAAAAATATAAAAATTCGACTTTTTTCGACATTGCTACTATGAGAGAAAGAATCTAAATTAAGTAAATCTTATATTTAGAGGGGATATTTACCTTATACATAAAGGTAAAAACATTTGCAAATGTTTCACGAGTAATTAAAAACGTCAAATATAAAATTATATTGTGACAATTTTAAACGAACATACTTTGTAATTCATACTTAGATTAATAAATTAATTAATAATAAATTAAATACGTTATATTTAATAGAGTATAATATGGAATATTTAACTATAATATTCCATATTATAAATAATTATAAATCATTTAACATATTTGTTGCAGGAAATTTTGACATAAGATATTTTAAATATTAAGCACAGAAACATTTCAAAGAAAAAGAGTTATTTTAAAATGTACCCTAAAAACGTTTTTTCTAAAAAGTAGTAAGATTTTGTAAATCGTTTCTGTGCCTAATTAGATGAAAATAATATAATAAATTGTTTAAAAGAGATAAAAATAAGTTGCTTTTATGAAGCAATATACATTCTATACTATTAGAATTATGTCAAATTGCAGCATACAAATTACATTCTTCTATCTTACAAACCGCACAAATACCATTATAGGTAACTTGCCTAAGTTTTAACATCACATTCATCACTCTTGTCCAATAAGATTAATAGGGGTAGAAAAATGTGTCGCTATCTACTATGAAAATATAAGAAATATGAAAAATTATTTATAAAGAAAGTAATATAGTAATATAATTATCCGGATGTTTATAAGTTAATTTTTAATATTTTTGACGTTTTTTAAATGATTTTCATTTGTTTTTTATTAAGGGGACATTTTTTGTGTTGTTTGAAGAGAAGGGCATAGGTGTTAACAGTTCATTTGTATATAAAAGATAAACAGTTGAGTGTATAATAAATGATCTTTTAAAATGGATCCGAGGAAAGCATATACAAAAGGGGATAGAGTAGAGTATCAAGGGAAAATCTATGAAGCTGTTCAAAGTTACCAAGGAAATGGAGATTCGAATTGGATATTCTTGTTATCCTTATGGAAAACAATTTCAATAAGTTGAAGATATCTTCTGATATAAATATAGTCTATTTGAGGGAATAATTATTTCATAACTAGCTAAATAAATTTCACCTTCTTTTTATGTAGTAATAAATTACTTAACTTGATGATGGGAGAAATCAAGGGATATTTAGAAATATATTACAAATGGTCAAGTACACGAACTAGACGTCTTATTATTTCCGCAGACTGATCGACTTTTTTCTTCTTTTGTAATCCATGCTTGTTCAAAAAAAGATTGGCTATTTCAGATTCCAACCAACCAAAAATATGATAACATCTTTCATTCCAGCCATTAGCTTATGCTTAAAAGCGAATTGAAAATCTTTGTTTTTAGTGAATATATATTACATTTTCAATGAAAATATACAAAATCTATTTCTTATAAAAATTTTGTTTTATTAAGGAAATAAAATATACTAGACTATAAATCAATTTAGTAGAATGGGGTATAAAACATTGAATAAACGACATATTTTTATAGGTGCTGCAATGAGCAGTATTTTATTATTATCTGCATGTGGTAA
>NZ_JASNGE010000003.1:0-392287 GCF_030164735.1 Bacillus sp. RB3 | reverse complement strand
GGAAACTAGCACGTACGGTGTGAGGTGGGGGAAAAGGTGGAGATTGCATCAAAGCCTTACCTATCATCATAAGTATTCCACTTTAGGAATCATGCTTTTAGGCATTCAAAAGGTGTAGAATTAATCAATTTAGGTATGAATTTAACACACATAATGAAATGGTTTGCACATGCCTCTCCAGAAATGACGTTGACATATGCAAAGTTAGCTGATGATACTTTAAGAAAAGAATGGGAAAAAACGCTTGAAAAAAAAGGACCACTTTTAAAAGTAAATATTAGCCAAGGAACTGTACAAGAGATTAAATTAGATGATGACCTAATTCATTGGGAGTATATTAAGAGTAATATAGAGGCAGCAAAAGTTCCATTAGGTTACTGTATGGCTTCAAAAAAAGAGGGATGTCCATTTGTAATCACTCCCTGTCTTGATAATTGCCCAAACTTTTGTACTACTCCAGAACATATTCCAGAATTTGAGAAAGAAATACAAAACGTAAAAGAAGTCATAGAAAGAACTAAAGACATGCCAATATTTAATAAAAAAAATCAAAAACAACTTAAAAATCTTAACAGAATTAGAGACCTATTAAGTAATGGAGCTTCTTTTAATGGTGTAAATGCAAAAAAGGTACTTTTAGATGCTAAGATTTCAAAGGAGAATTTCATTCATGAATCATAAGCGTAATACTGATGGTGTTTTAAAACATGCGATGAAAAAAAGTAAAGAGACATCAACAAGAGTTGAAAATGCCATTAAAAAAGCAATAAAGGAACGAGCAAGAATTAATTTTAATAGCATAGCTACCTCTGCAAATGTTTCAAAATCTTATCTTTATAATAATAAAGATTTTAGAGTGAGAATTGAAACTTTACGCAGGCAACAAAATGAGGTTAAAAATGTAAAATCAATTAAACATAACACAAGTGAAAAAAGTAAGGACACAATTATTGAAGCCTTAAGACATAAAGTTAAAGAGTTAGAAAAAGAAAATAAGAAACTTACTGGTGAAAATAAACTTCTTCTTGGAAAGTTATACGATAAACTTTAAAAAAGAAAAGAACATATTCTCACTAGAAAGATTCGACCCCAACTTCCTGTTGCTTTTAAATAAATTCGCGATAAAATCATAAAAGGAAATTGATTTTTGTTAAAATATTCAAATTCCTTTTATGATTAAATATTTTTATGTAACTTGTTAATTTCCGGAATTAATCGTTCAACATTTCCAACCATAGGAATTCCTTCTTGATTTATTCAACCCCATTTATTGTAGTCTCATTTTGAGAAAACATAACTTTTAAATGCTCTGTTATGACCTTCATGTTACCAATAGCATATCTAATTAGACTCAATATGTCTTTTTCTATATTAAGTCCTTTTTGAAACGTTTCGCCCAAGTTATCAATATGTTCAATATCACTATTTTCAAAATCAAAATTAATTCTTGTAAACGTCATAACATAATCAGCCGTTTCAATATTTTCTATCATTTCTTTCATTAAAGTTTTATGAAATTTTTTTGTCTTTTGAATATCCTCAAATACTATATTTCCACCAAATCCAAATCTTGAAAATTCTTTATGTGTTGTTTCTAGAGGATGAGCAATTATATATGATCTAATCGCTTTGAAATAATCATATTTATCCCTATTTATACTTTTAACACCATAAAACTCGTTTTTGTCGTTCTTTTTTTCATAGACTTTTAATTTTTTCAACAAATATTCTATTGATGTTAATATTTTGTCTGAAACTGATATTAATTCATACACATTAATATCATCATTTTTATTGTTTATATCTTGCAAAGCATAATTTATAACTGCTCTAGCTGACATAATTTTAGTATTCATTTCAAAATGTTTATTTGCGTCTTTTTCAAAGTAATCATTACATACTTGATTAAATTCATCAAATGCTTCTCTATTAATTTTCACTAATAATAAACTCCTTTCATTAATATATCTCTATAATATATATTTGAAATATACAATATTTACTTTTTTAACAAAAATATTTTTGTTAATGTATTGCGCTTACCAAACTTTTACTGAAATTTTGAGTTACGATGGTTTACCCTTTTAATTAAAGAATACTAATTGAATATTAATCAAACATTTTTATAAACAAATGTTTATTTGAATAGAAAAGAATCCATTTTGATTAATCTCCTTTTAAAATGGATTCTTTTTAGTGCTCATTTAATAAGGGGTTTCAAATCATTTCTAATAAAACTTTATTTCAACTCAACACTGGATGCAATATTAAAATTTCATTTACAAATCCATCTATGATAAATCGCTTTCCTTAAAAAATGTTACATCAGCTCTATATACTTTATTACCGAATTTTTCCTTAGTAAGGCGAAGGTCTACTTTTTTATATTTATAGCTGTGTACAATATCACCATCATCATACTTCATACCCTCTTGTTTTATATGTTCAAGAAATACCTTATAATCTGAAAATGTCATATGTATTTCTGAAAAAGAATCTCCCTGTCCGGTCTCAAAAAGAGTGACTTGCAATAATTCACGATCCATTTTCTTACCTCCAATCTGACAATAATTGATTTTTAAATTATAATTAACTTATCCAATTCATTTTTTTCATTATCTTTAAATTTTATACTTGAATTCTAATATGAAAGGTGTAATTACAATGGACTTAACCGATATACAAGAAATGCATACTCTCTCTCAATACATTAAGAACCAGAAAACGTTAAAAAATAGATACTATATTGTCACTTTCATAAAGGAATATCCTCATAAAAATGAATATCGTCATTTAAAATTTGGAAATGAAGAATGTGATATGAATGATCGTATAAACATTTCTATTCATCAGGACAAAATTGAAACACAAGTGAATACTCATAGTGGTATACCAATTCTTACACCGCGAAAACTCTATAAGAATGAGACCGATGAATCGCTTATACTAACTGGCATTCGTAGTTTTATGGATCGCTATGATGGATATGAATAAACTGTCAATTAACAGTAATTTCATTAAATTTAAGACAAATAAAAAGAATCCATTTTGAAAGACAGTTTGTTCAAAATGGATTCTTCTTTTGTTATTTAAGTGTCTAGTTTATAAAAAAGGTTGCTCATTTTTTAACTGTGTTGCTCAACAATCGCGCCTTTCAAATGAACAATTCACCTTTTCGTTTTTGGAACAATTAAAAACATCTGCCTTATTCTTCAATATATACTATCCATCCTCAATGTTTTTATAAGTTGAAAAAGTGGTGGCTGATGAACGGTTATACTGGTTCACTTAACAGGGATATACCTTATAATTTTGAGTTCAACAGAATATCTCCATTAAAAAAACGTATAGATTTGACATCATCTAGATTAAGATAAACCATGTTTTCTTGACAAACCTGCCAATTCACATCTTCTTTTTTTCGATATCTAGGCTTAGCCAAAATGATCTCTTTTGTATTACTTTTATCTAATTCAAAGGAAGAACGATGTAAATAACCTGCATAACTCTCTTCTTCAAAATGAACAATTATTACGGGCGCTTGCTTTTCTAAACTATAAATAAAGACTATTTCATCCCATAAGTTATCAAATGGTGAAGCCGTAAATTTAAAAAATTTAGTAACTTTATATAGTCTTCCTTTGTCACGTATAAAAGCAAGTACTATCGAGACTACAATGGTAAAAATAATTAAACCGCCACTATAAATACCAATCCATTGAATGGCTCCAATACTTATTTGCTTGTCAGTAATTTCATTAATTACTCTATTCATCTGATCAATAAAATAATAAGCAAATATTCCCGTATAGATTGTATGAATTATTAACGTTACTGTTATACTAAGTACTGTAAAATCAAAAGCTTCTCTTTTTTTAGTAGGAGTGAGCTTCGAATAAATTTTAATACACAAAAATCCCGGTACTAATAAAATAATTATTGCATATAATTGAGCAATTGTCGGAATCATCTACTCTCCATCCTTATCTGCTTGATCTTCCTTACCAGCTTCGTCCTCTACCTCTAAAAAAATATCAAACTTTTTTAGTATATCTTCACTCGGTTCATCAAAACGAATAGAGGAACCCCTAATTGCTCTTTTTTCATCTTTTTTTTCCGTCATTTTTCGCTCTCTCCCTCTAGTTTTCTATCTGTACTTCAAATTCAACTTCATTGGCTATTGCTATCTTCGAATATAATTCAATATCTTGATTGATTGCCTCAAAAGATACCGCTAAACTATACGGAACACCAGCCTCAGGATCAGTATTCCATCCTACATGGCCTATAATAGCTATACAGAAACCTTTACTCAATTTATTTGATTCTACAATTGCCCAATCTTTTTGAACAGTACCACTCTTACGATTTACACCTATAATTGCTCCCCAATCATCTCTTTCTCTTATATTCCAGTTAAATAATGGAGCATCATTTCCTGAAGAAGCCTCTTCATTTTCACTTTGCTCAATCATTCTTTTAGCAAATTCCTCGGGGGTTTCATTCTGTTTACTAGTTTGCCAGTCTAGCCATGTAGATAAATATCTTTTCCTATGCCTACGAGTACGCCTAGGTTCTGCTTTATAGGATAAAGTCACATCCAAACGAAATTTATATTCGTCAACTGGTTTACGAAGGTCTTCCGGTATTTTCACTTCGTAAATATGTACTTGTCGTCCTTTAATAATCATCTCTCCACTCGTAACTAAGGTAATCCTATATTCTGAGTTTTCAACAGCCCTTTCTAAATCAGGAATGCCATACCCTAAATGCCTAATAATTGGAGATTTATTAACTGCATTTTCTGCCCAACTTGGCCATCGCGCTGACTGTATAAGTAAAGCTCTGTGTAAGAGTGTTGACTCATTTGGAAATACTTCAGCAATTTTAGCCACAATATGTGTGACTTTTGATGTAGCAAAAGATGTACCTACCTCATCTTTTGCAAATAAACTTCCTCCATATAATGTAGAACGTACTAATTGTGGACATAGCTCTTCCTTCACAACAATGTTTTGCGGATTCCCCATATCCAAAGCAAAGTCCCCACCAAATTCTACCACATCTGGTTTTATCACTCCCCAAATCCCTGGACCTGCACACGAAAATGAGGACGGTTCTGTTGCCTTTGAAAAAGAATTATAAATTCCATTTAATTCTTTAATCCCAACAGATCCTACTGTTATCGCCTGCAAACTTTGGGCTGGATCAGCTATTCTTGAAGAGTCTTCTAGAAGAAACTCTGGATATTTCCTTCCTCTTACTAAGTGGTCTCGTATCCCCAATCTAATTTCAGAATTTGAAGGCCTAGATAAAGGAAGATTTCCAATAGAAACTGTAAATAGGACATCTTTTTCCCAGCATAGCTTATCAATTGTAGCTGCCCAATGGCTCATATGTATTGTTCTACAGGGATATAAACTATTTATTGAATGATTATAAATCCTTGTATGAGTAGAGCTATTATAAAAAGTTTCAACAATTTGCTCTAATACTTCTGATGGTGATATTTCCTTTGGCATAGAATTATCTTTGTCTAACACACGAGCATTTTGTATCCAACATGTTGGTTTTACTTCACCGGAAACAGGAATTCCATTGGGGTATAAAATTGCTCCCGCAACCTTTGTACCATGTCCCCCTGGCTTAACATAATCTGCAACATCTGTCGGGGAAGTTATCCAACTCTTAGATGTTGCAGAATCTATCGCATCTTTTAGTAATAAATGCTTTTCTTGAATTCCACTATCTATTACACATACATAAGGTGCTGATTCTGTAGGTGGCGTTATACTCACTGATATCGGCTCTTCCTTCACTTTATTATTACCATCTATAGGAAAGGAACCTATATCTTGTGCTTCTGTAATATCAAATACAAAAGGATAGTTCAAGACAATGTCTTTTACGCCTCTCCATGCTATTTTGATACGGACATTCACACAATCTGGAAGCTTGGATGACAAGCCAGGCTTCCCTCGATCCATAGTAAGCACCTGTCCTTCATATTGTTTTACTATATGTAAAAAATCTTCAATTCTTTCTCTGGCTATTTTATTCCATTCTTCATATGCTTCATCTCTTTTTCTTGTCCAATTTACTACAGCTTTTTGATATTTTTCTTCTGTATTCAACTGACTTTTTCTTTTTCGAGGATGTTCTGGAACATCTATCGTGCTTAAACAAGCTATTCCAATATCTACAATTAGTAGACTACTATCGCCTATAGAGAACCAATTTTCTTGCAAATAAGGTGATAAAATATTTTGTATTCGCCAATCATTTCCTTGAAAGAAATCCCATACACTTGCAGCTTTTTTTTCTTTTTCATTGATAAACTTGTTTATTTTGTTAGATAACTGATTAAAATGCACATCAGCTGATGCTCCTAAAACAAAGCCATCTTCTAATTCACTTATTACTTCAATACCAAACTTTCTAATATCTTCTATTGGGAGCGCATCAGGATCTACACGCAAATATAAAGGTATAGCTTCTGGCATCATAGGAAGCTCATCTTTATTTCTTCGAGCTTTTTTATCACACCAAGATTTTTGGATAGATCCTAAAGAGGTTAACAATTTCTCACCATGTGCTTTAGGGTTTACCTCATTAGCTATTGTTATTGGATCTTTTTTTGAAGAAAACCCTTTAGGCTTTATTGGTGGTGCATCTTTAATCAACTTCAATGGAATATGTAAAAATTCATTTGTAGCCAAATTATTCACCTCGAGTGTTATTTACTGCTTCTAACAATAGTTCATGAGTTACTATATATTTTCCTTCTAAAATTGAAGTTTTGGCAGCCTCTCGGCTCGCTCTAATAACTTGAGCTGCTGAAAATCCTTTTGTAGCTTTCAAAATAATATCCCAATCGATATACCCTATTTCCATATTGACTAGGCCTTTCATTATTAATTCTCTAATCTCATCTTCACCTGGTTTAGGAATTTCAATAACATCATCAAATCTTCTCCATACAGCCGGATCTAATTGTTGGTCTAAGTTAGTAGCTGCAACTAATAAACCATCTCCATTATACTCATCTAATAACTGTAAAAAACTATTTACAATTCTTTTTATCTCTCCTACTTCATTATTAGATGTACGCGAAATTGCAAAAGAATCAAACTCATCAATAAATAAAAGACAAGGGGATTTTTCAGCTATTTCAAACATAGTGCGCAAGTTTGCAGAAGTTTCTCCTAAATACGCAGATAGAACCGCATCAAAACGAACCTTTACAAAAGGAAGCCCCGTATTATGAGCCAACCTTTGAGCACCTAAAGTTTTACCACACCCTGGTGGACCATATAATAAAATTTTCTTTTTAGGTTGTAAGCCATATAAAGCTAATCTTCCCCTAGCGGCATACTCCTTCTCTATCCTATCCAATCTCTGTTCAACATTAAAAGGTAATACCATTTCATATTCCAGTTTATCTATCTCAATATAAGTTGCTAAAGGAATATCATACCTTCTACTTCGAGGTAAAGAACTCAAATTTTTCTCTTGATAAGGTGTATTTATTGGAGTGTCTTTAATGATTTCTCCCAATTCCTTTGATAACCTTTGATGTCCTCTTTTTTCCTCGTAATCAATAATTAACTTTGCCATTTTCACTATATCTTCTTGATCACCACTTGAAATAGTTCGAAACAACCTTTTTAATAAATCACCATTCATTTAATTCCCCTCCTCTCTACGATATATGAAATAAAACCTTCTCTCTATTTGATTTTCGACATTTAAATAGTTTTTCAATCAAATAAAATGTATTATTTAAATCTCTCTTTACTAAAATTATATATCAAAAAGTTCCCTAATGCAGATAAAAAGAACACATATTCTACAAACTTCTATAGGAACTCAAAATTTCCACTTCTTAAAACTGAAATTTTTATCTTTCCTTTATGAAACTACTCCTTATCACCGAGCACGTTGATTTGTTAAGGTTCAATATCTGTTTTTCAACGTCAGGTGTTTTTTATTTGTCTCATTTTTTATGACAGTGCGAAATTCTACATAGAATACATATAATAAAAGTAAAAAGACTTATGAAATATGTTTTTTTGAAATAAAAGTCTTGATATCACGCGGGTGTACAATTGACATGTTTAAACTTCCAATAAAGATCGTTTGCCTATGTATAACTTGATTTTTTGTATTTAAATATAAACAAAATGCTCTTGTTGTAAAAAACGCATTTCTTCCATCATGTATTTCGCACAATCTTCTGGACTTCGAATACTATATCTATTTTGATATTCTAAACGTACCATTCTTCTGCCTAGTTCAAAGGCTGCCATAAGTTGCGATGCCTTTGAAATCCCAATACCATGTATACTAATTAGCTCCTCTAATGTTGCATCTTTCAACATACGTAAGCCATCAAATTGGTGTAAAATTTTATCTGACAACTTTAAAACTGTTTCTTCTTTAGAACCTGTTCTGAGTAACACTGCGAGAAGCTCTCGATTTGATAAACTTCCAGCACCTTCTAACAATAAACGCTCCCGTGGCTGTTCTTCTCTTACAACATCACGAATACCGTTCATCTCTCCACCCCTTTATTTGTTCTCTCAAAGAAAACCCCATGCAATTTTACGCATGGGTTACATCAATATCAAATTGTTTTAATTCCCGAACGAGGCGTGCGATTGGTAAGCCAACTACACTATAGTAGTCCCCTTGAATATTTTGAACGAAAATAGATCCTTTACCTTGAATCCCATAACTACCGGCTTTATCAAGAGGTTCTTTCGACGCGACGTATGTATCAATTTCCTCTTCTGTTAACTCCCAAAATGTAACTTCTGTACGCTCATAAAAAGTAACCGTTTTTTCTTTTGCTATAATCGCAACACCTGTATACACTTCATGTGTTTTCCCTGATAGTAATTGTAACATCTCTTTCGCCTCATCCTCATTAGAAGGCTTACCAAGAATACGCGACTCATATGTAACAATTGTATCTGCACCTAACACAATGTGATCACTATTATTTTCTGCCACCGCTGATGCTTTTTGCAAGGCAAGCGACATTACAATATCAGAAGGCGATGAATATGCACCAATTGTTTCCTCTACTTCACTTACAACGATTTCAAATGGCACACTAGCTAACTCAAGCAATTCCTTCCTCCGAGGTGATCCTGAAGCTAAAATTATTTTTCTCATATTTTCTCCTTCCTTTCTCACATGAAGCAGAACAATTTATATTAATCGTATCAAAGGAATAGTTTGCCCACAAATGAAAGAAATATTAATTTCTCTAACTAAAATAACACTTCTTTATTGCATACGATTATATTCCCATCATAGAGAAAGCACTTTGCTCTAAATTCAAAAGAAAAGAAAGAAGTACATGTACTTCTTTCTTACTCATTTTATTATCCTATCATTTCACTTTCTACGAAACAATTTTTTCATACGAGAGTAAACCATCAATAATAACTTGATTTAATTTCGCCAAAGATTCCTTATCCATCTTCCCATCTTTTACTGTTTGTACAGCTACCGACGTATACATATACAGTTTCTTTGCTTCTTCTCGTTTCATACTTTCCCCTTCTTTTTCAACCTTTTTCCATTCTTTTTCAATTGCTTCTATATCTTTTGGGCTGCTTTTTCCACCAACTTGTACGCTAGAAGCATATTTTGCTAAATGAGTGTATAATGGCTGCACTTTTGTTAAAAATGTCCCTACTTCTTTATCATCTTTCAGCAATGCTTTATCTGTTATATCCCAGCTCTTTTTTAAAACGGAGACACCATCATTTTTATACTTAGTCATTAATTGATTTATAGACTGTTCATCGCTAGCAATACCAACAACTATTGCATACTTATCACCGCTCGGTCTCAAAGCACCAATGCCCCCATTGCCTTTCCATTCTTCAAGAGCTGCCTGTCCCTTTTCTTCAGAAGAATAAAGCCCCCCTTGAACAAAAAATAATTTCATCGGATCCAATGACGTTCCTGCCTGTGCTTTTTGTTTTTCTTCTTTCGGTGCTGGTGTTTGTTCTGCCGTTCCACCCACCCTTGATTCTCCATTTCCAGTCGGCCTTGAAGCTGTCACTTCACTTCCTCCTGTCGTTCCTTGTCCAGTAAGTAAATGAAGCATCCCCATTCCAAACGCCGTACCGATAATGATTGCAGTTGCAACGATTACAATTAATGTATTACTCCACTTCTTTCGGTATTTTTCCACAGACATTGATTTCGCTTTTTGAAACGGAACAACATTTTTCGGTCGTTCACTTTCTACTACCATCCATTCAAATTCATCTTTCTTTTTTTCCTCATACTTCGCTTCTGTTCCATTCACTTTCACTGAGATCGTTCGTGATTGCTTGTCCATACACTCACACCTCACCTCTTATCGTTGTCCGCATCATATCATATTCATTTCATAAAAAAACGAGATATTTGTCAGAGGAATTCGCCAAATAACCCTATATATTTATCTTATATGTATGCATTTGACTTCATTTGTAGAACAAAAAAACTAGATAGCAAAGACTATCTAGTTTTTCTCGCGAATATATTTTCGTACTTCAGAAATGAAATAAAGAGAACCCGTTATGATAAAAACATCATTTTCTGCTATCATTTCAACTTTTGTATCAATTGCCTCTTTCCAATTTTCAAAAACTAATTTTGATTCTTTCTGTGAATATGATGCAAGCTTATCAGCAGAAATA
Organism: Bacillus sp. RB3; assembly: GCF_030164735.1. Taxonomy (NCBI): domain Bacteria; kingdom Bacillati; phylum Bacillota; class Bacilli; order Caryophanales; family Bacillaceae; genus Bacillus; species Bacillus sp. RB3. Next base: position 381,581 of record NZ_JASNGE010000003.1, on the reverse strand, counting down.
GCACGATCAAAGGCGAATGTTGTAAAAATAATTTCATCTGCAATGGTTTCTAATTGGCCTACCATGTTATGTAATTGTTTATCACCAAGGGCAGTAAATAACACTATTACATTTTTATCTTTGTAATGCGCTTCTACTGTTTTCACAAGGCTTTCGATACCTTCTGGATTATGAGCACCATCTATAATAATATCCGGGTTACTTTGCAACTTTTCAAAGCGCCCAATCCAATATGCTTCCAGTAATCCCGTTCTTATTTCCTCTTCTTCAATTAAAAATGATAAATATGTTTTTACATACATTACTGCCATAAGTGCTAACGCTGCATTTCCTACTTGATGAATGCCTTTCATTGAGATTTGCAAATCTTCAAATGCGGAAAAAGGACAAGTAAAATCAAACTGTTCCCCATCTTCATTAGACTGTTTATGTAACGCTGTAAAATGCTTGCTAAGTTCGTATAAGTTTGCATGGTTTTCCTTTGCAACATTTTGAATGACTTGCAAAGCTTCTTCATCTTGTACACCAGTAATTACCGGCACGCCAGACTTAATAATCCCCGCCTTTTCATATGCAATTTCCCCTAGTGTATTTCCTAAAATATGCATATGATCGTGACCGATATTCGTAATAATCGTGAGGACAGGGTGTATAACATTGGTAGAGTCAAAACGTCCACCAAGCCCTGTTTCAAATAAAACAACATCACAGAAATTGACTTTACCGAAATAGCAAATCGCCATAACAGTAATAATTTCAAACTCTGTCGCTTCCCCTAAATCCGTTTCATCTAGTTTTTCAACGACTGGTTTTACCATCTTTACAAGTTCAGTAATCTCTTCGTCTGCAATTGGTGTTCCATTCACACTAATGCGTTCATTAAATGATTCGATGTAAGGAGAGGTAAACGTTCCTACCTTATATTTCGCGCCTTCTAACATGTAACGCATATATGTTAACGTTGAACCTTTTCCATTTGTACCAGCAAGATGAACACATTTTATATGACGCTCTGGATTTCCAAGTTCTTCTAACATCCATCTCATTCTTTCTAATCCTGGTTTAATTCCAAATTTCAATCGGCTATGGATCCACCCTATCGCTTCTTCGTATGTATGTATCACGTATGTTTTTCCCCTTTCAATAGACAACTTTCATAGTTCTATTATACGCAAAGAAAAGAGACTCACCAATATAGTGAGTCTCTAAAAACATTTTTACTTTTCAAGATCTGCTAGACGTTGACGAACTGCTTCGCGTTTTTCTAGGTAATCTTGCTCTTTCGCACGCTCTCCTTCAATAACCGCTGCAGGAGCTTTCGCTACGAAACCTTGGTTAGAAAGTTTCTTCTGTACACGTTCTACTTCTTTATCGAACTTCTCAAGTTCTTTCTCAAGACGAGCTCTCTCTTCATCAAGATTGATAAGATCAGCTAACGGTAAGAATAACTCTGCACCTGATACGATTGCAGTCATTGCTTTTTCTGGCGCTTGTAAGTCCGTTTGAATTGTTAATTCGCTTGGGTTACAGAAACGCTCAATGTAAGAGCTGTTTTTCGTAAGTTGAGCAAGTACAGCCTCATCTTTTGCTTTAATTTGCATTTGAACTTTTTTGCTCATTGGCGTATTTACTTCTGCACGGATGTTACGAACAGAGCGAATGATATCAACTAGAAGGTGCATTTCTGCCGCAGCTTCCGTATCTTGTAAATCTTCGCGAACTGTTGGCCACGCAGCTACTGTAATAGACTCGCCTTCATGCGGTAAATGTTGCCAAATTTTCTCTGTTACGAATGGCATGAATGGGTGTAATAGACGCATTGTTTGATCTAATACGTAAGCTAAAATAGAACGAGTTGTTTTCTTAGCTGCTTCATCTTCACCGTATAGTGGAAGTTTCGCCATTTCAATATACCAATCACAGAAATCGTCCCAAATGAAGTTGTATAATGAACGACCAGCTTCACCAAACTCATATTTATCCATGTTACGTGTTACGCTTTCGATTGTTTCGTTTAAGCGCGTTAAAATCCACTTATCTGCTACTGATTTTTCACCAGTTAAATCGATTTCTTCATACTTCATATCATCCATGTTCATTAATACGAAACGTGATGCGTTCCAAATTTTATTAATGAAGTTCCAAGTAGATTCTACTTTTTCCATGCTGAAACGTAAATCTTGACCTGGTGCACTTCCTGTTGATAAGAAGAAACGCATTGCATCTGCACCGTACTTCTCGATAACATCCATTGGGTCAATACCGTTACCAAGAGATTTACTCATCTTACGACCTTGCTCGTCACGAACTAAACCGTGAATTAATACATCTTTAAATGGACGCTCTCCTGTAAACTCTAAACCTTGGAAAATCATACGAGATACCCAGAAGAAGATGATATCATAACCCGTTACTAGTGCATCTGTTGAATAGTAACGTTTGAAATCTGCTGAATCTTCATTTGGCCAACCAAGTGTTGAGAATGGCCATAACGCTGAACTGAACCATGTATCAAGTACGTCGTTATCTTGATTCCAGTTTTCAATATCTGCTGGTGCTTCTGTACCTACGTATACTTCACCAGTTTCTTTATGGTACCAAGCTGGAATACGGTGTCCCCACCATAATTGACGAGAAATACACCAGTCATGAATATTTTCCATCCAGCGTAAATATGTGTTTTCAAAACGCTCTGGTACGAACGTTACTTTTTCTTCTTCTTTTTGTTGAAGCGCTACTGCTTTTTCAGCAAGTGGAGCCATTTTTACGAACCACTGTGTTGATAAATAAGGCTCAACAACTGCACCGCTACGCTCACTATGACCTACTGAATGCATATGTGGCTCGATTTCTACTAATACGCCAGCTTCTTGTAAGTCTTTTACTAATTCTTTACGGCATTCGAAACGATCCATACCGTTATACTTACCAGCTTTTTCGTTCATTGTTCCATCTTCGTTCATTACTAATATGCGTGGTAAGTCATGACGGTTACCTACTTCAAAGTCATTCGGGTCATGAGCTGGTGTAATTTTTACAACGCCCGTTCCGAAATCTTTTTCTACGTACTCATCAGCAATAATCGGAATCTCACGGCCTACGATTGGAAGTGTAACTGTTTTTCCGATTAAATGTTTGTAACGATCGTCTTCTGGATGAACTGCTACTGCTGTATCACCAAGCATCGTTTCTGGGCGAGTTGTCGCAAGACGAATGTGACCAGAACCATCTGTTAACGGATAGTTCATATGGTAGAATGCACCTTGAACTTCTTTATGAATTACTTCAATATCAGAAAGAGCTGTACGTGTTGCTGGATCCCAGTTGATGATATATTCACCACGGTAAATTAAGCCTTTTTCGTATAATTGAACGAATACTTTATTAACCGCATCTGATAAACCTTTGTCTAATGTGAAGCGTTCACGAGAATAGTCTAGTCCTAAACCAACTTTCCCCCATTGTTGACGAATGTGAGAAGCGTACTCTTCTTTCCACTCCCAAGCTTTTTCAAGGAATTTTTCACGGCCAAGATCGTAACGTGAAATACCTTCTTCACGAAGTTTTCCTTCTACTTTCGCTTGTGTTGCAATACCAGCATGGTCCATTCCTGGAAGCCATAGTACATCGTATCCTTGCATACGCTTCGTACGAGTTAAAATATCTTGAAGAGTTGTATCCCAAGCATGACCTAGGTGTAACTTACCAGTTACGTTCGGAGGTGGAATTACAATTGTATACGGTTGTTTCTTCTCGTCTCCTGTTGCTTCAAAATATTTGCCTTCAAGCCACCATTGATAAAGGCCTTCTTCAACGGACATATGATCATATTTAGTTGGTAAATTCTTTTCCGTGTTTGACATTATTTTCCCTCCTTAAAATAAAAAATGTCCCTCATCCAAAAAGGACGAGGGACATCGCGGTACCACCTTTATTTACAAACAAATTCATAATTTGCTTATACTCTTAATTTGATAACGGACAAATCCGTCTTTTCCTAATAAGAACTATTCCGTTCAGAAAAGATGCTCCAGGGCTACCTTCTAACATAACTATCTAGAGAATCTCCCAGCTAATGATTCTCCTCTCTGAAGACGTTTCATGTTATACTCTTCCCCTTCAAGGCATTTATATGATTGTTAATTATTATATACAATAGTGTAAAAAACGAAACCTTATTCGTCAAGATAAATTTAAAACTAAAGCTTTTCGTACAAAAAAAGAAGATAAGTAGAATCCTCTACTTATCTTCTTTCCCTCGCTATTTGCGGGCAGTAAGACCTCCACCTTAAAACTCAGCTGAAGCAAAGAAGTTAGATGGGAGCCCTGGTGCCCGTAAACGCCCAATTGGTGAAGGCTAATCATCAGCGGAGAATGCCTTTACTTTATCCGTTCCCTTGCTGGGCAGCTTGTAATTGCGACAGGAAATATTCTATATTGCTAACGAGCCAATGCGATTGTTGCAAACTCTTTACTCCGCGCAGTTCATTTTCCTCGTTGCGATTATCTCTTCTTTTCTTATAAGACTGGATTTGCCGAATAAATTGCGATGGATACGTCATATACGCAAACATAAGTAGTTGCTCTTCTTTCGTAAAAGGGAAATTTTTTTGATACATTTGAAACCATTCAAACCGATCACTTCTTGCGATTGGATATGTGTTTAAAGACCGTGAATAAAAACCTACTATATCTTGCACAGGCGTTGCAAACTTCGATTTTTCTAAACTAATAAAATAGCCATTCCGCTCATAGTCAAATAAAAAATGATTAAGTGACACATTACCATGCACAAAAGTAATACGCGTTTTCTCTTTTTCTTTCATCGCATCGTTCCACTCATTTAATTGCTTCGTTGCAAATTCACGCGCTCTCATTACATGATGATAGTACGTACAATATTGCAATTCAAACGGGGACATATACCATTTTGATTCAGATTCTACGAGAAACTCTTCTAACATCTCACCATCATTTTCCCAACGATCGGATATACTTGTATAATGTTTTTCTAAATCTTCTTCCGTATACGTTTCTTCCTTCACAGTTTTTTGATGCAACGTTCCAAGTGTCTGAAACATTTTATGGTATTGATCATTGTCCTCACCGTTTCCTTCTGCACGTTCTAACCAAGGCATTAAATAATAATTATACGTCCCGTCACTTAAAATATAACTTCCATCCGTCGCATGATATATAGGTACATAATTTGAAAAACCTTTCTCCTTCAAATATTGAATATGATGCAGAAAGTTATTCCGCTCTAACTTTCTGCCTTCTATTTTCTTGAGTGCATATGGACCTTGATTCGTATAAATTTTCATTACATTTCCGTGCTCTTCCATATGCTGCGTATCCAATCTATATTGCCTCACAATAGGTTCATAGTGATTTCGCAACTCAATATCCATACGAATAACCCTTTCTATTCAAAACATAGCCTCTAAGAAAGGAAGTGAGTGAAAACACTCACTTCCTTATTTCGTCTTTACCCTTGAAACGGGAATATAAATAATTTGCCCCGTATTTAAAAATATATCTTCTGTTTGATTGACACGGTGTAAATTTTGTACAGACGTTTCATAACGGTCTGCAATAGATTCAATTGTATCCCCTTCTTGCACGAAATACATTCTTAACTTTGTAAATTCTTCTTCCGGTTCTTTCGTAAATAGTTTTGTTAAATAAAGCGCATTTTCATCTCGCTGTGAGTACTCTTCTTCTTGTTCTTCCTGCTTTTTCGCTTTTTCTTTCTTGAAATCTTTTCGTCCGAACAGTTCAAATTGTGGCGTTGTTTCTTGCTCCTCTTCACGTTCCACAAATTCATGTTCTTCTATTTTCTCTTCTTCTAATTCCTGCTCTTTTCTTTCCTCTAATTGGAACGGTTCAAATGCGTAATCTTCCCACTCATCTGATTCCTTATATGCTGGTTCTTCTACATGCGGCGCCGGTCTATTTTCATCCTCTTGCGCTGAATCTTCTTCTAACTCAGCATACACCGTTTCTTCCTCTTCAACTTCATCCTCGCTTCTCTCTTCATCACACAAACCGGTAATAGATATATCCGCTAATAATTGTAAGCAACCATTTTCCTTTAATTCATAATCAAATTCCTCGATTGATACATATAGCTCTTCAATTACTTTCACTCGATTTCTCGGAATTGATATTTCAAGTGGAAAGGAATGTACAAGTTCATTAACCCCATCTTCTCTTGTTTCTACATAATCAATTGACTTTGCTGGCGATAGTTCTCTTAATGAATACGCCGAATCATCTTTTCGTGCAACATACTCTCCCGTTAAATCTAATTGTCCTCTCACGATTACTTCATGATCAAGCTCTTCTATCTCAACGTCTGGATCTAACGAAATTGACAAAAGTTCTTCGACTTCCTGTCCTTTTTGGAACCACACAGATTCTTTTAATGAAAATCGTAATGAATGATCTGCAGCCACTTCTTTTCCCCCTCCCAAACTATATGTCATTACAGATTTATGTGCGGAAAGCTTACTTTATGAATAAAAAAAATCGCTCCCCTTATGGAGAGCGATTTTCTCTAATACATTACGCTTTTAATTTTGACATTGCAATTTCAGCTGCTGCAATCGTCGCTTCAATATCTGCATCACTATGTGCTGTCGATAAGAATAAACCTTCGAATTGAGATGGCGGTAAGAATACACCTTGTTCTACCATTTCACGATAGTAAGCCGCAAAGAATTCTAAGTTTGAAGATTTTGCTGCATCGTAATTAATAACGGGTTCATCTGTAAAGAAAATACCAATCATAGAGCCTGCACGGTTAATATAGTGAGGAATGCCATGTTTTTCAGCTGCTTTACGTAATCCAGCTTCTAACATTTCAGCTTTACGCTCAAATTCTACATATGATTCTGGCGTTAACTGTACTAACGTTTCATAACCTGCCGCCATTGCAAGTGGGTTACCTGATAAAGTACCAGCTTGGTAAATCGGTCCGCTTGGCGCAACTTGGCGCATAATTTCCGCTTTACCACCGTATGCTCCTACTGGTAAACCACCACCGATTACTTTACCTAAGCATGTTAAATCAGGCGTTACGCCATAATAACCTTGGCCACAATTATAAGCTACTCGGAACCCTGTCATTACTTCATCAAAAATAAGCAATGCACCGTTTTGTTCTGTTACTTCACGAAGACCTTCTAAAAATCCAGGCTGCGGAGGAACAACCCCCATATTTCCTGCTACTGGTTCTACAATTACACAAGCAATATCATCACCGAATTGTTCAAACGCGTATTTTACACTTTCTAAATCGTTATAAGCTACTGTAATCGTATTTTTCGCTACACCTTCTGGTACACCAGGACTATCTGGTAAACCTAAAGTCGCCACACCAGAACCAGCTTTAATTAATAACGAATCACCATGACCGTGGTAACAACCGATAAATTTCAAGATTTTATTACGACCTGTATAACCACGAGCTAAACGTAGTGCACTCATTGTTGCTTCCGTTCCAGAGTTAACCATACGCACAATCTCAATTGATGGCACGCGCTCAATAACAAGTTTTGCTAATTTATTTTCAATTTCTGTTGGTGCACCGAAGCTTGTACCTCTTTCAGCAACAGATTTTAACGCTTCTACAACACGATCATTTGCATGACCATGAATTAAAGGACCCCATGATAATACGTAGTCGATGTATTCATTCCCATCGATATCATATACTTTAGAGCCTTTTCCACGCTCCATAAACAACGGATTCATCCCAACAGACTTAAAGGCACGAACCGGGCTATTTACGCCACCAGGCATTAAGTCTTGCGCCTCTTCAAACGCTGCAATTGACTTATCAAACTTTTTCATTATTTAGCGCCTCCTTCTTGTAACCATCTTGCTGCATCTTTTGCATGATACGTAATAATTAAATCTGCTCCTGCACGTTTCATACTAATTAATTTTTCAAGAACAACTTCTTTTTCATTAATCCAACCATTTTGCGCTGCCGCTTTAATCATCGAATATTCACCACTTACATTATAAGCGACAACTGGTAAATTAAAGTTATTTTTCACATCACGAACGATATCTAAGTAAGAAAGCGCTGGTTTTACGATTAAGAAGTCTGCACCTTCCATTACATCTGATTCTGCTTCACGGAATGCTTCCATACGGTTTGCCGGATCCATTTGATATGTTTTACGGTCACCAAATTGCGGTGCACCGTGCGCAGCATCACGGAATGGCCCATAAAATGCTGATGAATATTTCACAGCGTACGACATAACTGGCACGTGTCCAAAACCATTTTCGTCTAATGCATGGCGAATTGCTGTTACGAAGCCGTCCATCATGTTTGATGGCGCAATAATGTCCGCTCCTGCTTTCGCTTGACTTACAGCTGTTTTCGCAAGAACTGCAAGAGACTCGTCATTTAAAATAATACCATCTTCAATTACACCGCAATGACCATGGCTTGTAAATTGACATAAACATGTGTCTGCAACTACTACTAGCTCAGGGAAATCACCTTTAATTTGCTGAATAGCACGTTGTACAATTCCATGATCACAATATGCTGATGATCCAACTTCATCTTTTTCAGCAGGTAAACCAAATACAATAACAGAACGAATACCTAAATCAACAACTTCTTGCATTTCAGCTTGCAATAAATCTAAAGACATTTGATATACGCCTGGCATAGAAGGAACTTCATTACGAACATTTTCACCTTCTAATACAAAAATAGGGTAAATAAAATCTTCCGTATGTAAAAACGTTTCACGCACAAGCGCACGCATGCCCCCGCTTTGTCTTAAACGACGATGACGATTAAATTGTAAAGAGTTCATAGATTTCTATCCCCATTCTTTCATTTTATAGATTCACAAACACATTGTAGTAATGCTTCTACAGTGTACTCTTTCGGCACAATAACAGACGGAAAATAAAGACTTGCCTCTTTTTCCGTAATAGGTCCTATACAAGCAATTGTACATTTTTTTGTCCATTCTCTCCAGTTTGTACCCTTAAGTAAACAAACAAAACTAGTAACAGTTGAAGGGCTCGTAAATGTAATAATGTCTACTTTCCCTAACTTCAATGCCGCTATAAGCTCTTGCTTTTTTTCTATATTCACTTTCGTACCGTATACGGTTAGCTCATCTAGAGAAACACCAATTTCCCGTAGGGCAACCGGAATTACCTCTCTTGCTAAATTCCCTTTCGGAAATAAAATACGTTCATTTCCACTTAATTCTTTTAGAAACTCTTCTGCAAATGCTTCTGCAACAAATGAAGTCGGAACAAAATGAACTTGATAGCCCCTTTTTTCTAACTCTAATTTTGTTTTCACACCTACCGCAGCGATTTTAATGGTTAGTGGTAGTTTCTTTTTTAAACTATCTAGAAAAAAAGCTACACCATTTCTGCTCGTAAAAATAACCCAGTCGTATGAATGTAGCTGCTCTTCAATATGTTGAATTTGCCTATGAGACATACCTTCCATACGCAAAAGCGGAATTTCCAATGGAATTCCGCTCTTTTCTTTCACTGCTACACTCATTTGTTTCGCTTGATGCTGGGCACGTGTAATCAATACCGTTTTTCCAGCGAGAGCGTTCATATTTATTGTTGCTCCTTATTTGCAGCAAGAATGAGTTCTTTGGCGCCTTGCTTAATTAAACGGTCCGCGGCCTCTAATCCTACTTCCTCAGGATTAGTACCCACTACTGTCTCTTTTAATAAAACAGAGCCATCCATAGAGCCGACAAGAGCTGTTAATTCGATTGCATCGTTTTCTGTAAGGGTTGCATATCCAGCAATTGGAACTTGGCATCCACCTTCAAGTTTATGAAGAAATACTCGCTCCGCTGCCACTGTTCTTTCTGTTATCGTATCATTAATATGCGCTAACAATTGCAATAAATCCTTATCATCCTCACGACACTCAATCGCTAATGCACCTTGTCCTACAGCAGGTACACATAACGCTTCATCTAAATGTTCTGTAATAACTTCATCATCCCAGCCCATTCTTTGTAATCCAGCTGTCGCTAAAATAATCGCATCGTAATCTTCTTCTTTTAATTTACGTAAACGTGTATCGATATTCCCGCGAATCCACTTAACTTGTAAATCTGGTCTCGCAGCGAGTAGCTGTGCACTACGTCTTAAACTACTCGTACCTAAAATAGCACCTTCCGCTAACTCTTTAAACGATGCTCCATTTTTTGAGATAAAAGCATCACGAGGGTCAACACGCTTTGGTGTACAGCCAATCATTAAACCTTCTGGAAGTACGGCTGGCATATCTTTCATACTATGTACAGCCATATCGATTTCTTTCGTAAGTAGCGCATGTTCAATCTCTTTTACAAACAAGCCTTTGCCGCCTACTTTTGAAAGAGTAACATCTAAAATAACATCACCTTTTGTGACAATTTCTTTCACTTCAAATTCATATGGTAGACCTAGGGCTTTTAACTGATCAATAAACCAGTTTGTTTGCGTTAATGCTAGTTTACTCTTTCGTGATCCTACAATAATTTTGCGCATAATTCTCTCTCCTCATTATAAATACCAAAAGTGGAAATTGGATAAACTGCTTAATAGAAAAATGTTTACTAGCATTACGAGAAACGATCCGATATTCCACTGTACAATTTTCTTACCTTGCAACACATCTGCCGCTCGTAAATATAAACCTGTGCAATACACAAATAGAACGACAAAAGATCCGATTACTTTCGTATCATACCAATGGAAATTATCCAATTTTGTATATCCCCATATACATCCTAATAAAATTGCTAGTAAGAAAAATGGAACAGAAAATAAATTTAATCCGTAAGACATAGATTCTAGCTTCGGTAAATTCCCTAACCTTCTTAATCTCGCATTCCATTTTTTCTTTTTTAATAGGCGATATTGTAATAAGTACATAATAGAAAAAATGAACGATACAGTAAACGTTGCGTAAGAAATAATTGCCATACCGACATGCACGTATACAAGTTCTGAAACTAATTGTTCCGCAAGTACTGGCGACATCTTTCCGAGCGGTGTAAAAATAGAAAAAGCGCTTACGCCAAATGCAACAACATTTGTAAAAAAGACTAAAAAGTCGATTCTCATAAATCGATTAATGACTAACGACATCGTAATCAATAACCAAACATAAAAATAAATCCCTGATAATAAAGTTAAAATAGGATTCGTTTCTGAATCTGTAGCCCTAAGCAACATAAAAATAGACTGCAGGACCCATACAATCGCAAGTAACCAAAAAGCAAATCGGTTCGCCTTTCGGTTACTTTGGAAATAATCTATAAAATATAAACTAATGCTACAAGCATATAAAATAATTGCAATATGATAAATAATACTGTTATTTAAAAAACTCATCCGATCATCCTTCCAAATTATAAAGATGGAACGGATGGTGTCCACACTTTTTTATGTTCTACTTCTTCCGCACAACTCTCTACGTCTTCCGTTTCTAAATCGAAAATCTTCGCAAATAACGCTAATTTTTCGCTCGCTCCCTCTTCAGCAGCTATTTCTTTCGCTACTAAAATTGGGTCTTTTAATAATTGATTAATAATACTTTTCGTATGCTTACTAATGACTTTTTTCTCACGATCACTAAGGTTTGGTATTTTTCGCTCTAGGCTTACCATCGTTTCACTTTGGATTGCAAGTGCCTTATCACGAAGAGCTGATATTAATGGAACAACACCAAGTGTACTTAACCACGTTTTAAATAGAACAATTTCCTCTTCAATCATAAATTGAATTTTCTCTGCTTCTTTCAAACGCTCAGCACGGTTTGCCTCCACTACTCCTTGTAAATCATCAATATCATACAAGAAAGAACCTTCTAGCTCATCAATCGCTGGATCAATATCACGTGGCACTGCAATGTCAACCATAAACAAAGGGCGACCAGAGCGCATTTTCTCTACCTTCGTCATCATCTCTTTCGTAATGACATACTCCGATGCACCAGTTGAACTAATTAAAATATCTGCTTCTAATAATGCACATTGTAATTCGCTTAACGATTTTGCATGTCCCATATATTTCTCAGCCATTACTTCTGCTTTCGAAAGCGTCCTATTCATAACTGTTACTTTACGAGCACCACTTCCATATAAGTTTTGCAGTGCAAGTTCGCCCATTTTACCAGCACCAAGAATAAGCACATGACAATCTGTTAACTCGCCAAATATTTTCTTTCCAAGCTCAACAGCAGCATAACTAACAGACATCGCACTTTCCCCGATTGTTGTTTCTGAGTGGGCACGTTTTGCTAATGTAATGACTTGCTTAAACAATTCATTAAAAATTGTGCCTGTTGCTTTAACTTGTTGCGCTTCTAAAAAGCTATCTTTTATTTGACCTAAAATCTGCGTTTCTCCGACTACCATAGAATCTAAACCGCACGTTACGCGGAATAAATGATCTATTGCACCATCTTGTTCAAAAATAGTTAAATATGGCGCGACTTCTTCTATTTCAAGCTGAAACCAATCAGCTAAAAACTTCTTAATATAATACCGTCCCGTGTGTAATTGATCGACAACAGCATAAATCTCAGTGCGATTACAAGTTGATACAATGACATTCTCTAACACGCTCTTTTGATTTTGTAATGTAGTCATCGCTCGCTCTAGTTCTGCTGCCTGAAATGTGAGTTTCTCACGAAATTCTACAGGGGCTGTTCGATAATTTACACTAACAACAAGAATATGCACGCAGCATGTCCCCCTTCACCCGTTTTATCACTTTATCTACTATCATAATACAACTTTCCTCTTATGAATCTGACAATCGTGTGAACAACCGATTATTTTTTAATTATTCTCCGTATGTAATAAAGGAGATTCAGTAACACTAATAAAAAAACTTCTACTTTATAATGATTATAAATTAATAACTCTATTTGTACGTTACCAAAAAAAGCCCTCATAATCAAGTGATGGAAACTATTCCATATAAATTATAACATCATCTTCCCTATCTTCTTTCATCATGAAGGAAAATATGTATGATTGTTCCAAAATGCAACAAAGACTTTCTCAATACAATGTATTTGACATTGTATTTCTTTTTCGTTATATTGGTTTTACAAAATTAAATTGTGCACAACTTAATTAGAAGGGAGTTATTTATGACAGAGGACTCTTTGCATCTAGATAACCAACTTTGTTTTTCTATTTACGCCTGCTCTAGAGAGGTTACTCGTTTTTATCGACCTTATTTAGAAGAAATGGGTATTACGTATCCCCAGTACATTACTTTACTCGTACTATGGGAGCAAGATGGACTAACAGTAAAAGAAATTGGAGCACGTCTATTTTTAGATTCTGGTACGTTAACACCTATGTTAAAACGCATGGAATCATTAAAACTTGTAAAACGTGTTCGTTCCAAAGAAGACGAGCGAAAAGTTTGTATTGAATTAACAGAACAAGGCAAAGATTTAAAGGAAAAGGCTTGTTCATTACCGACAACGATGGCTACAAACTTAGGAATTACAGAGCAAGAATATCGCTCTTTATTAATTCAACTAAATAAACTAATTGACACAATGAAAACAATTAATGATGGAAAAGGGGAATAAATATGGATAAATTATATACTGCTTCAGTAACAGCAACAGGTGGAAGAAATGGGAAAGTAGTTTCAGATGATGGCATATTAAATCTTGATGTAAAAATGCCGAAAGCACTAGGTGGTGCAGGCGGAGAAGCAACAAATCCAGAACAACTATTTGCAGCTGGTTATGCAGCTTGTTTCGATAGTGCATTACAACTTGTCATTCGTACAAAACGTGTGAAAGTAGAAAGTACAGAAGTAACTGCTCACGTTTCTATCGAAAAAGATACAGATGGTGGTTTCGGTCTATCTGCTGTACTTGATGTACATGTGGCTGGCGTTTCACATAGCGAAGCACAAGAACTTGTAGAAGCGGCTCACGGTGTATGTCCTTACTCGAAAGCAACACGAGGAAATATTGAAGTTACATTAAACGTACGCTAAAAAATTTAGCAAAACAAAAACGCGCGACATTCGTCACGCGTTTTTTGTTTTTGTAAATTTATGAATTGCTTTCCACGCTTCTTCTTTTCCAAGTCCTGTTTCAGAAGAGAATAGAACAATTTCATCGCCAATTTCAACAGCAAGCGTTTCTTTTACAACTTTTAAATGCTTTTGCCATTTCCCTTTCGGAATTTTATCGGCTTTCGTCGCAATAATAATTGTTGGGATTTCATAATGCTTTAAGAAATCATACATCATCACGTCATCACTTGTTGGTTGGTGACGTAAATCAACTACTAATACAGCTGCGTCTAATTGCTCACGGGTTGTAAAGTACGTTTCAATCATTTTCCCCCATGCAGCGCGCTCCGATTTAGATACTTTTGCATATCCATAACCTGGAACGTCAACAAAGTGCATCATCTCATTGATTAAGAAAAAGTTCAGCGTTTGCGTTTTTCCTGGTTTAGAAGAAATACGCACTAACTTTTTACGATTTAAAATTTTATTAATAAAGGAAGACTTCCCCACATTTGAACGACCTGCTAATGCAATTTCTGGTAAATCACTGTCTGGATATTGTTCTGGTTTAACAGCACTAATTACAATATCTGCTTTTGTTACTTTCATTGTTTCACTCCTACTAATGCGTGCTCCAATACTTCATCTAAATGAGATGCAAGCACAAACGTAAGGTTTTCTTTTACGCTCTCTGGAATATCATCTAAATCTTTCTCGTTTTCTGCTGGCAAAATAATTTTTGTTAAGCCTGCGCGGTGAGCACTTAATGTTTTTTCTTTTAAACCACCAATTGGTAATACACGACCACGAAGTGTAATTTCACCTGTCATACCCACCTCTTTACTTACAGGAATACCTGTTAGCGCAGAAATAAGTGCCGTTGCCATCGTAATACCTGCTGACGGTCCGTCTTTTGGAACTGCTCCTTCTGGAACGTGAATATGAATATCATTTTTCTCATGGAAATTCGGATCGATCTGAAGCTCTTCTGCACGAGAACGTATATAACTAAACGCAGCTTGTGCTGATTCTTTCATAACATCCCCAAGTTTCCCTGTTAAAATTAGTTTCCCTTTTCCTGGCGCTACAGAAACTTCAATGGCAAGTGTATCGCCGCCTGCTGCTGTGTAAGCTAGACCTGTTGCCATACCAACTTGGTCTGTTTTTTCAGCTTGCCCATAACGGAATATGTGTTTACCAAGTAAATCAACAATCTTTTTCTCTGTCACAACGATACGTTTACGTTCTGCTGTAACGATAATCTTCGCTACTTTACGGCAAACTTTTGCAATTTGGCGCTCTAGCGTACGAACACCAGCCTCACGTGTATAATAACGAATAATCTCAAGAAGCGCTTCATCACGCACTTGTAAATTACCTTTTCGTAAGCCATGTTCTTTTAATTGTTTCGGCAATAAATGCTCACGAGCAATGTGTACTTTTTCAAGTTCTGTATAGCCAGCAATCGAAATGATTTCCATACGGTCAAGTAATGGACCTGGAATACTTGAAAGTGTATTAGCAGTTGCTACAAACATAACTTTTGATAGATCATATGGTTCTTCAATGTAATGATCACTGAAGTTATGGTTTTGTTCTGGATCTAATACTTCAAGTAATGCCGCTGATGGATCTCCACGGAAATCGTTAGACATTTTATCAATCTCATCTAATAAGAAGACTGGATTAACTGTTTTCGCCTTTTTCATACCTTGAATAATGCGTCCTGGCATTGCTCCAACATATGTACGACGGTGACCACGAATTTCAGATTCATCACGCACACCACCAAGAGATACACGGACGAAGTTACGATTCAATGATGTTGCAATTGAACGCGCTAACGAAGTTTTGCCGACCCCAGGAGGGCCTACTAAACAAAGGATAGGTCCTTTTAATGAATTCGTTAACTTCTGTACAGCTAAATATTCAAGTACACGCTCTTTCACTTTTTCAAGACCGTAATGATCGTTATTTAAAATCTCTTCCGAATGAGCAAGATCAATTATATCTTCTGTTGCCTCTGTCCACGGAAGCGCTAATAACCAATCAATATAATTGCGAATAACACCACTCTCCGCAGAACTTGCTGGTAACTTTTCATAACGATCTAATTCTTTCAGGGCAGCCTTCATTGTTTCTTCCGGCATTCCTGACTGTTCAATTTTCTCACGAAGTTCTTCTACTTCTCCGCCCTTGCCTTCTTTGTCGCCAAGTTCAGTTTGAATCGCCTTCATTTGCTCACGTAAGAAATATTCTTTTTGCGTGCGCTCCATGGAACGTTTCACTTTTTGCCCAATTTTCTTTTCTAGGCTAAGTAACTCTTGTTCATCTTGAATAATTGAAATAAGTGTTTGTAATCGTTCTTTTACAGATACAATCTCTAAAATCTCTTGTTTCTGCTTCGTTTTAATCGGCAAGTGAGAAGCAATTAAATCAGCTAATCTCCCTGGTTCTTCCACATCAGCTACCGTTGCAAAAGTTTCATTTGAAACTTTTTTCGAAACTTTAATATATTGTTCGAAATGCTCCAGTAACGTACGCATAAAAGCTTTCTCTTCTAAATCATCTTCTACTTCTTCAGTTACCGTTTTAATAGACACTTGTACTACATTTTCTTCTTCGATAAACTCTATTACTTCTGCTCTATGTAAACCTTCCACAAGGACACGAAGCGTACCGTTCGGCAATTTTAACATTTGCTTCACTTTCGCCACTGTACCCACACTATATATGTCATCTTCTTTCGGATCATCGATATTCATTTCTTTTTGCATTGCTAAAAAGATGATATTTTCATCCATTGCCGCCTGCTCTAGTGCTTGTATCGATTTATCACGTCCTACATCAAGATGCAAAACCATCGTTGGATATACGAGAACGCCTCTTAATGGTAGGAGGGGCACGATTCTTTCGTTCGTATTCATACTAGACATAGCACCTCCATAATAAATTAAACTCCTGTTCAACTATTTTATATTACAATACACCTAGATGCAATTGCTGAGATTCCGCGCAATTGTAAATAGCTTGTTTTTCTACATCACGAAAAGAAAAAGACTCCGATTAAGCATACAAACTTAAACGAAGTCTGGCAAATTTTATTATTGTTTATTTTTACATAGATTGTGCATCTGTTTCGTCTACGTTAGTATGTACATCTAGCTCTCTATGCATATTTCCTTGCATAAACGTTAACTCAAATACTTCTTTTAACTTACGGACAGGAATAATTTCAATTCCCTTGATCGTATACAAAAATGGTTGCATATTTTCAGCAGGAATAATGACTTTCTTAGCTCCCGCTTTTTTCGCAGCTTTTATTTTTGCGTATACACCACCAATAGGCTTTACTTCTCCGTGTATACTTATTTCACCTGTCATCGCTACTTCATTATTTACATACGTGCGATGCACCGCAGAATATACACCTGTTGCCATAGCGATTCCTGCAGAAGGGCCATCAATTGGGATACCCCCTGGAAAATTAATATGTATATCGTATCCTTCTGGCAACACATCTAAAGAACGAAGTACTGTTAATACATTATCAACAGAGCCTTTCGCCATACTTTTACGACGAATAGATTTCGTTTGACTACCAATACTTTCTTCTTCCACAATTCCGGTAACATTTACCGATCCTTTATCTTTCGCCGGAATTGCTGTTACTTCAATTTCTAATAACGCACCTGTATTTGGTCCGTATACAGCAAGACCATTTACAAGACCAATCCTTGGAATCGGATAAATGCGCTTTTCATATTTCGGTGTAAGCTGACTTGAGTGAACAACCCACTCTATATCTTCATCCTTAATGAAAGAACGTTCTTCATTTATCGCCATACCCGCAGAGATTTGCACGAGATTAATCGCTTCTCGTCCATTCCTTGCATACATCCCAATCATCTCAATACCATTTTCACCTATTTGCATTTCCACTTTTTCCGCGGCATTTTTCGCTACTTTTTGAATTTCTTCCGTATCTAATTCACGGAAAAATACTTCTAAGCAACGTGACCGAATAGCAGGAGGAATTTCCTCTGGCGAACGTGTCGTTGCTCCAACTAAGCGAAAATCTGCCGGTAAGCCTTTTTGGAAAATATCATGTATATATGTTGGGATCATTGTATTTTCTTCACTATAGTACGCACTTTCTAAAAATACTTTTCGATCTTCTAACACCTTTAACATTTTGTTCATTTGAATCGGATGGAGCTCGCCAATCTCATCAATAAACAAAATACCACCATGTGCATCTGTTACAGCACCTTTTTTCGGTTGCGGAATACCTGCTTGCCCCATCGCCCCAGCACCTTGATAAATCGGATCATGCACCGAACCAATTAAAGGGTCTGCGATACCACGTTCATCAAACCGAGCTGTTGTCGCATCAAGTTCAATAAATGTTGCATTCGTACGAAATGGAGATTTAGGATTTCGTTTCGCTTCTTCTAATACAAGACGTGCTGCCGCTGTTTTCCCAACACCTGGTGGGCCATATATGATTACATGTTGCGGATTCGGACCACAAAGAGCCGCTTTTAACGACTTAATCCCGTCCTCTTGCCCTACAATATCTAAAAAGGTTGTAGGACGCACCTTTTCTGCTAGCGGCTCTGTTAAAGAAATCTCACGCATTTTACGAAGTTGTTCTAATTCTTTTTTCGATTCTCGATCAATTGAAACTTTTTGTGTTCGTTGATTTCGAAGTAAATGCCAGAAATACAATCCGACAATTACACCAAAAACAAGTTGAACAACTAAAAATATATTTGTCCAGCTCATTATTTATTTCCTCCCGCAATATTTTATCTCTTAGTATTTCCGCGGAGGAACGTAGCTAAACATAAAGAAAAACAGCAATTATAAAAATTGCTGTTTCCCTTTCGCATTATGCAGATGTTTTTGTATCAAGTACAGTACCGTCTTGTAACACCAATTTTGGCGGCTCATTATCAGCTACTGTTTCTTTTGTAAGAATACACTTCTCGATATCTTTACGAGATGGAAGTTCGAACATTACATCAAGCATTAAGCCTTCAATAATAGAACGAAGTCCACGAGCACCCGTTTTACGTTCAATTGCTTTTTTCGCAATTTCGATTAGTGCACCTTCTTCAAACTCTAACTCAACATCGTCAAGCTCCAATAGTTTTTGAAATTGCTTAACAAGTGCATTTTTCGGTTTCGTTAAAATATCAACAAGAGCATCTTCATCAAGTGGCTCTAGGTTCGCAATAACTGGAAGACGACCGATAAACTCTGGAATTAAACCAAATCTTAAAAGATCCTCTGGTAATACGTGAGATAAAACATGCTTCTCATTTACATCAGCATTTTTCTTCTCAGAACCAAATCCAATTACTTTTTCACCAAGGCGACGTTTAATAATCGGCTCAATGCCATCAAACGCTCCACCACAAATGAATAAGATGTTCGTTGTATCAATTTGAATAAACTCTTGGTGCGGATGCTTACGACCACCTTGAGGTGGAACGCTTGCTACAGTACCTTCTAAAATTTTCAGAAGTGCTTGCTGCACACCTTCACCAGATACATCACGTGTAATTGATGGATTTTCGGACTTACGTGCCACTTTATCAATCTCATCAATATAAATGATTCCTTTTTCCGCTTTCTCTACATCATAATCAGCTGCTTGAATTAATTTTAGTAAGATATTTTCTACATCTTCTCCAACATATCCAGCTTCTGTTAAAGATGTTGCGTCCGCGATTGCAAATGGAACATTTAGAATACGCGCTAACGTTTGTGCGAGTAATGTTTTACCACTACCTGTTGGCCCGATAAGTGCGATATTACTCTTCGCTAATTCTACATCATCAATTTTGCTGTTAGAATTAATGCGTTTGTAATGGTTATATACCGCTACCGCTAGTGCTTTTTTCGCGCTATCTTGCCCGATGACATACTCATCTAAGATTTCACGAATTTCTACCGGTTTCGGTACATCTTTGAATTCTACTTCTTCGTCCTTCGCAAGCTCCTCTTGTACAATTTCAGTACAAAGTTCGATACACTCGTCACAAATGTAAACACCTGGACCTGCCACTAACTTTCGAACTTGCGTTTGTGTTTTACCACAGAAAGAACATTTTAATTGCCCTTTTTCATCATTAAATTTAAACATATTTTCACACCCCTTACAAAGTGCTAACCTCTTGCCTTCGTATGTACACGATAAATGTATCGTATGTAAATACATATTATGTCACTACGTGGCGAGAAATACAAATAATATGACTAGTTATGTACAAATAAAAAATTTTTAAAACTTTTGAAATATGTATATTCGACTTGTAAAGGAACTTTTCCTTCTCCATCGAAAAGTTTTATAAATATATTTCTATATTTATAAAACAAGGCACGATTTTAATCGTGCCTTGTTATTTTATTATGCAGCGTTTTCTACTAAGAAGTCTACAGCTTTACGCACTTTAAGATCTTCAGCTAAAGCGTCTACGCTTCCAAGAGCTTGCTTGATAGCGTCTACTGGCATACCGTACATTTCAGCCATTTTTTCAACTTCTGCAGTTACTTCTTCTTCAGTAACTTCGATGTTTTCAGCTTCAATGATAGCTTCAAGAACAAGATTGATTCTTACACGTTTTTGTGCATCTTCTTTCATTTGCTCTTTTAATTTGTCAGCATCAGTACCTGTGAATTGGTAGTAAAGCTCAAGGTTCATACCTTGTTGGCTTAAACGTTGCTCGAATTCACGAACCATACGATCTAACTCAGTGTTGATCATAGCTTCTGGAATTTCGATTTCAGCGTTAGCAGCAGCTAATTCTACTACTTCGTCACGTACTTTGTGCTCAGCTTCGTGCTTTTTGCCTTCTTCTAAGTTTGTGCGAAGTTTTGCTTTTAATTCATCAAGAGTTGCAACCGCTTCGTCTGCTTCTTTAGCGAACTCGTCGTTTAACTCAGGAAGTTCTTTTGTTTTGATTTCGTGAATTGTTACTTTGAATGTTGCTGGTTTGCCAGCTAATTCAGCAGCATGGTACTCTTCTGGGAATGATACTTCAACGTCTTTAGACTCACCAGATTTAAGACCGATTACTTGCTCTTCGAAACCTGGGATGAATGTACCAGAACCGATTGCTAGAGAGTAGTTTTCGCCTTTTCCACCTTCAAATGCTTCGCCATCAACGAAACCTTCGAAGTCGATTACAGCTGTATCACCGTTTTCAACAGTTCCTTCTTCTTTAACAACTAGTTCAGCTTGACGCTCTTGTAAAGATTTTAATTCGTTCTCTACATCTTCGTCAGTTACAGTTGTTTCAACTTTTTCTACTGCTAAACCTTTGTACTCACCTAATTTAACTTCAGGTTTTACTGTAACTTTTGCAGTGAAGATAAGGTTAGCATTTTTTTCGAACTTCTCGATGTCGATTTCAGGATGATCAACTGGGAAGATACCAGCTTCTTCAATCGCTTCACCGTATGCTTTTGGTAAAATGATATCTAAAGCATCTTGGTATAAAGATTCAATACCAAAGCGTTGTTCGAATAATGGACGAGGCATTTTTCCTTTACGGAAACCTGGTACGTTAATTGTTTTTACTACTTTTTTGAACGCAGCGTCGATAGAGTTGTTTACTTCTTTAGCATCAACTTCGATTGTTAAAACGCCAACGTTACCTTCTAATTTTTCCCATTTTGTAGACATTTATTCTTTCCCTCCAACTATAATAATGTATGCACATACCTCTATAGATTAAGATCTTCATTATCTCTTTTTTGAAATAACAAATACACAAATAATCCTCTAGCAAAAGCTTTCAGATATAATGTTCCAATCTACTAATTGCCCAGAAGACAACTACGGTATATTTTGTTCGAGAATAATATGAAACATATTAAGTAAGAGAATTACACTTCTCTTCTCTTACAAACAGGCAGTTTTCTGCCTTTTGCAACCCTTACATTATAACATAGAATATGCTCGTTTCAAGAACTGAACGATTCTTTTTCATAATTATACGGGCAAATATCCTTCTCTTTCAACACGTAATAACCATTGATAGGCAATATGAAACTCTTCCAATTCGATATTGTATGCTGCCATAAGCTCTTCTTCATCAATAGCCAATCCGAAACGCTTTCTTCCAATTCTCTCTAAAACAGCTGACCAAATCTCTTCTTTATCCATTAATAGAGCGAATGGGAAAACGCTAATTTGCAATTCTTTCCAATATGTAACCATCGCTTCAAATATATCGGGATATTTTTGCTCTAATCGACTTGATAATTTATGTATAATGTTATTGGATTGCTCCTCATTATGACCTGTAAATGCTGGAATTACCTTAATCGTATTCCCAAACTTTTCTACCTCTATTTCCTCTTCTACCTGACTTTCTATCATTTTATACAAAATAGAAGTTTTCAAATAGGGGTGTTGCTCTTCGTCTATTAAAAATTTCTTTAAAACAGGTAATGCAAGATCTAAGTCTTTTAATGAAAGTCGCTGAATCGCTCTTAGCTTCTGTCCAAAGTTTTCTCCAAAAATTTCTTTAGTAAACTCATCCAACTCAAAATTTGAATCCACTAGCGATGCGTCTCCCTCATTTAGCATACCTTCTGCAAATAAAGCAAGCTGCGCTAATTTTTCCTTTTGATCAGGCATTATATCTTTCGTTTGTAAAACCTTTTCAACAGTTTCAATAACACCTTCATAATCATTTGTTTGAACTAAAATAGTCACGTACGTTTCAAGAATATCACCAAATAAGACAACTCCTGTTTTAAGCAACTGTTCACATTTGTCTTTCGCTTCTTCCATACGTTTTAATTCGAGTAAACAAATAACTGAAGCTAATTCCGTTTGTTCCGTTTCCGCATTATACTGACGTAATATTTCAAAGCAGCGCAATGCATCTTCGAACTTCCGCTCTTTCAGCGCTAAAAAACCTTCATCAATATAGCGCTCTGATAGTTGTGGAAACAATACGACCGTATTTTCTTTTTTATCCATACGTCCGCCTCTTTTTCTTGATTTTAATTATGTTCAAAGTAAATATATCAAATGCGTAATGAGAACACAACATCCCAAAACTATTTGTTTGAAATATGAAAATATTTAATTTTTACATTCCAATACAAATAAATCTCTACTAAAAATTAAAATTGTACAAGTAAAAATCCCCAGCAACAAACGCAGAGGATTCATCATTAATGGAAAGCTTTTATAATTGTGGGGTATATTACAAGGGTAATAATTTGGAGAACAATAATTGCCATAACAATCATGCTAAAATAGAAGATTGGTTTACTTCGCTTCATTAAAAACATAATAATAAGCATCGTACAAGCAAACAAACTTAAGAAGAACAAACTTGTTGTCGAACTAAGTATACCACTTGGGACAAAGAACAATAACACTACACTACAAGTACCTATAATTCCAAATAACCATTCCATTCATTCACTCATTCCCTTTCCCTCTCATGGCTGTTTTCTCTAAGCAATCAAATGTTTCACAACATCAACTACATACGTTAATTTCTCATACGCTACAAATCCAAAAGCAACCGTCAAGCCCGTTACAACTAATCCTTTCATCATTTCTGCCTCCTCGTTTTATCGTTGTTATCTTCATTATAAAAGATTAGCAATTTCTTACCATCGAACTACCTTACAGTTACCTTACAGAATTGTAAGATTTCAAAAAGAGATTGAAAAACACCTCATATCGCTTGAGGTGCTTTCACGGAATTTATTTATAATCACTTGCAAAATTAACTTTTTTCTCTTGGTTATTTTTCGGAGAATCCACTCTTAAACTAATAGATTTACTAAATAATTTAGGATCAAAATAATTATTCATTACTTTTCTTAACTTACCTTCAGATATTTTCGTATTACAAGAAAACAAAGGATGAAGATCATGTTAATATATTTTTGTACAATTAAGACTTTAATTTACAAGGGGGATTATATATGTTTAAAAAAATGGCCGCAGATGTATTAGGACTAAGCGATGTAGGTTCTGTTATTACACCTAAAGACTATGATAAGGTCGATGCCGATGATTATGTAATGCATGAAGATGGGGAGAAAATTTACTTTCTAATTAAATCGAAATCAGATGAATATTGCTTCACAAACAAAGGGTTAATTCACTTAGACGGTACAAGCGCAACAAGTAAAAAACGTACACTACGCCGCTTTAGCTATAGTAAATATCAAATTAAAAACGTAGCGCTTGAAACTGCGGGAACGATTGATTTAGATGTAGAAATTAAGTTTCAAATGGGCGATGAGCATTACTCAATTGATGTTCATAAAAAACATATTGAAGAATTAAAAGATTTATATAAGGCTTTACTTAAAATTGAAGAAATTTCATACGACAACGATATTACATTACAATATGCACACAAAAGTTTAGATATGGCATCTAACGCTTTCAGCCGTATTTCAAACGCACAAGTAAACTTAGCAGAGCAATTTAAAGAGATGAACGAGATTGCCTTTAACTGGCTCGTTGATACGAAGAAACAATATAATGTGAAAGATTATGGTTTTGTCTTTGACAAGTTTATTAACAACTAATTTAAAACAAACAAAAAACCTTGTTATCAAAAGATAACAAGGTTTTCTTGGCGCCCCAGGAGAGATTCGAACTCCCGCTCCGCCCATTTCCGTACTATTTTATATATTTTGATCGCAGTCTTAATATATCTTCTCCTTCGCGAATGCCTGCCGATCCCTTTCTCACATTTTTTACGACAGTCCAATTCGGGTTAGTTTCATCACCGATGTTCTGTACTGTAAAATTGCCATCACCATATTTCCGGTGACCTTCTGCCAATTTCTCCGTTAAATCATTCTCATTTGATCTCGCCATCTTTGCGCCATCTCCCTTTTTTATACGACCTTCTTAAACCATCTAACCAATCACAGGTCCAGTCAATTGGAGATTCTCGTTTTCCGCTTCTATTAATTGTAACACACTACCGGGAATAAGTTCCGATAACTGCTGCTCAATCGTACTAGAATGGTAAAGAGTTTTATAATATTGTAAGTAAACAATTAAGAGAATCTGGATATGGATTTGAGTTCCATCATAAACCTATTGATTCTTTAAATTAAATAAGAGGAATAGGGCGCATAAATGGCGCTCTTTTTATTTAAGAAAAGAAGTACATATGCAACTGCTTAATATCAAAGGAAAGGTCGCAAATATCAAGAATGAACTACACCTATAACCCAAACATCAAATTTTAGACAAACAAAAAACCTTGTTATCAAAAGATAACAAGGTTTTTTTAGCGTCCCAGGAGAGATTCGAACTCCCGACCGTACGCTTAGAAGGCGTATGCTCTATCCGGCTGAGCTACTGGGACATGGAGCGGGTGAAGAGAATCGAACTCTCGACCAGAGCTTGGAAGGCTCTTGTTTTACCACTAAACTACACCCGCATATGTTATTTTCTTTTCTTCGTTAGCGCCGTTGCCCTATCGACAATATTTATTATATGTATAACCACACATAAAGTCAACACCTTTTTTAAAAGAGGATAAATTTTCTTATCCTCTTTTAAAAACTGCTTGTTCAACTAGTTGTCCGTCTAACGTTTCAAAACGAACTTCCATTTGATTTTCATCCATTTCTAATAAAGCAAATGTCTTTTCTACACGCTGACGTGGTAATAAAATACTGCCTGGATTAATAAATAAAACGCCCTCGATTAATTCCGCCCCTAATACGTGAGAATGTCCAAAGCATGCAACTTGCGCTCCCACTTCTTCAGCATGGTACGCTAGCGTTTGTAATGTCATTTTCACATTATGGCGATGTCCATGCACAACTAAGAAGCGAATTCCATCTACATCAGTTACAATTTCATCTTGAAAGTTAGCATAATCACAGTTTCCTTTTACAACACGGAAACCTTGCAGTTCTTCATGAGCAGGCGTTAGCTCTGAATCACCGCAATGAATCATGATATCTACTTTCCCTTCATATTTCTCTTTCAACTGCTGTAATTCCTTCACAGAGCTATGACTATCACTTACGATTAAAGCTTTCATCATTCTCTCTCCCTTATTCTCCTAAAAACCATTCCGGGATTTTTTCTTCTAATTTACGAAGAGCACGGCCACGATGGCTAATAGCATTTTTCTCATCTGAACTTAGTTCCGCCATCGCTTTTTTATATTCTTCCACATAAAAAATCGGATCATATCCAAAGCCGTTTTCCCCGCGGCGTTGTTCTAAAATAAATCCTTCACATGTCCCGTTTACAATGACAGGCTTTTTATCACCTTCAGGGAAAGCAACTGCTAATGCACAATAGAAACGAGCTTTACGCTTTTCAAACGCTACTTCATTTAATTCTTGTAACACTTTATCAATATTCGCTTGATCATCTTTCGGCTCTCCAGCAAAACGAGCTGAATACACGCCTGGTTTCCCGTTTAACGCATCTACAATAAGACCTGAATCATCCGCAATTACAATTGCATTCAACTGTCTACTCAAACTATCTGCTTTTAAGATCGCATTTTCTTCAAATGTTTCACCAGTTTCTTCGACTTCTTCAATATGAGGAAAATCGTGTAATGATTTCACTTCTAAATCAAATCGCTCAAATAACTCAGCAAACTCACGTACTTTCCCCATATTTTTTGTCGCTACAACAACTTGTTTCATACTTTCCACCTCTACTCTATATGAGATACGATGTCACCTAAAGCTTCTTTTTGCATATCAATCAGTTGGAAAATGCCTTGTTCTGCTGCATCAAGTAGTTCATTTAACTGCGCTCTACTAAACGTCGCTTCTTCTCCAGTTCCTTGCACTTCAACAAACTGGCCTTTTCCAGTCATAATCACGTTCATATCAACGTCTGCTTTAGAATCTTCTGCATAGTTTAAATCTAAAACAACACCTTGTTCTTCAACAACCCCTACTGACGTTGCTGCTAAATAATCTTTTACTGGAATTTTAGATACTTTTTCTGCTTGTAATAACTTCTCAAACGCTAATACCATCGCTACATATGCACCTGTAATAGAAGCTGTTCTCGTTCCACCATCCGCTTGAATAACATCACAATCAATCCAAACCGTTCTCTCGCCAAGCGCTTCTAAGTCAACTACCGCACGTAATGCTCGTCCAATTAAGCGCTGGATTTCCATTGTACGTCCTGTTACTTTCCCTTTACTTGACTCCCTAATTGTACGTTGTTCTGTCGCACGTGGAATCATCGCATATTCAGCTGTTACCCAGCCCTTTCCTTCTCCACGCATAAATGGCGGGACACGCTCTTCAATTGTCGCTGAGCAAATCACCTTTGTATCCCCAACCTCAATTAATACTGATCCTTCTGGATGTTTTAAATAATTCGTATGAATATGTATATGGCGTAATTCTGTTTTCTCTCTACCATCTACTCGCATAAAAATAACCTCCTCATAACTACTTGTTAGTATAGCCAAATTTAAATGTATGATATGTATACAATAAAAGAAGAGGAACCCAAAAAGCAATTCCTCTTTCTTACTTAAGTATATCAAATTATTGACGATTAAAAACTACCTGTATTCACGTTTTCTGGACGATCTACAGGTTTTATTAACTTTCCGCCCTTTTCATCTATAAGATTTGCTTTTCCATTTACTTCAATAGAAATATTTTTCACACCTTTCTTTTCTGTTAAAGATAAAACTAACGACTTCAATACGTAATTTGAAATCATATTTTTATCTGGGTTTACAAATATATTTTCATTAAAGTTTAATGTAAGGTTTCCGTCTTGTAATTTCGGATTCGTAATAAGCTTAACGCCTGGATTAAAATCATTCAGGAGCGATTGATGGATCGGACCTTTTACAAGTTCATCTATAATTGCTGCATAGTCAT
Source organism: Bacillus sp. RB3 (assembly GCF_030164735.1). NCBI lineage: Bacteria > Bacillati > Bacillota > Bacilli > Caryophanales > Bacillaceae > Bacillus > Bacillus sp. RB3. Next base: position 353,621 of record NZ_JASNGE010000003.1, on the reverse strand, counting down.
TTTCTTTACCTTCTGCAACGCGGCGTGTGACTGGTACGTAGTATTGCTGTTTATTATTATTTTGCGCCATAAAATACAGTGTGACTGGTTTTGTATTTGTTACATCTGCTACTTGTTCATCATCGAAGTTAATACCATTTGCACGGCTCACTCCTTCACCAAGCGGTGTACCACCAACCGGCATCTTTGCCAATTTCTCACCATTTATTTGGAACTGCACTTGTTTTATCTCTGTAAATTGCGTCAACGTCCAAGCTATAGATTCAACGATTTGACGCTCTTCTTCTTTCGCATAGTTTTTCATTTCTTTAGAGAAATCAATAACTGCCGTTCCGTCCTTTTTCAAATCTAAGGTCATCGTTGTATTCGCCGGAATGACTGCACGAAACCCATTCGGTAATAAATTCGTTACCGGTCCATCTTTCACAAGGTATTCTAACGTTTGCTTCACAGTCTCATTTGCTTTCGGAGTAGGTATAGCTAACGTTTGTGGTACAACATAACCATTTTTATCAACAAGGTATAGTTCTCTATTTACCATTTGCCCTTGCTTATCTTTTTTAGCTACTTCTTTCTTCCCACCCTCTGTATACGTAACTTGTTTTGGCGGATCAATTTGTTCAGTTGCTTTCTCTTGATTTATAAAGCCACACCCTGTTAGTAAAACAGCGCTCACAGTAGCACCAACAACCCATTTAAAAGTGGATTTAGGCATGCCATTCCCCCCTAAAATCTAAGTTTGTACTATTATGTATACGAGCTGTTTCACGTTTTAGAACAAGCTGTGCCTCTTATAAATTGAAACTTTAATCAGCAGGGGTCTTACTACCCAGCAAATAGCAAGATAAAACAAAAACTCCTGATTTCTCAGGAGCTCACTTATATAAATTCTACTATTATTCTTTTTCTAAATGAATATGCTTCACATTTTCAATCGGTTGACCGAACCATTTGGATGCAATTTCTTTAAACAAGCCTATTTTTCCTGTTGTTAAGAAGAGATGATCGCTTTGTTCTTCTCCTTCATTCAACATTTTACTATGATATAAGATTGTACTTACTTCACGTGCTGTTTCATCACCAGAACTAATTAGTTGCACTTTATCTCCCATTACTTTTTTAATAACAGGTCCTAAAATCGGATAATGTGTACACCCTAATATAAGTGTATCAATATCGGTACTTTTCAGTGGTTGCAGCGTTTCTCTTACAACTTCATACGCCATTTCACTTTCGAAATTCCCACTCTCTACAAGTTCAACGAAAGGTGGACAAGCTAAACTTTCTACCATAACACGGTTATTAATAGACTTTAACGCCTCTTCGTATGCACCACTTTTCACCGTTCCAATCGTTCCAATAATCCCAACGTGATACGTGTTTGTCACTTTTAAAGCTGTACGTGATCCTGGGTGAATAACTCCTACTACTGGAATTGGTAATTGTTTTTGCATCTCTTCTAATACAACTGCAGTTGCTGTATTACACGCAATAACTAACATTTTAATATTTAAATCTAGTAAATGCTCCGTCATTTCCCACGTAAATTGACGTACTTCTTCTCGAGAACGTGGACCATAAGGACAACGTGCTGTATCTCCTAAATATATGATACGCTCTTTCGGCAACTGACGAATTAATTCCTTTGCTACTGTTAAACCGCCAACTCCTGAATCGATAACACCGATTGCTCTATTCAACTTCATCACCCGTTTTCTCATTCATCATCTTTTATGCTTATCATTATATTTTACACACTTTAAGTTCGCTCACTTCAAATGCTTCTGTATGAAAATTTTCATTTTCCCATGTATAGACTAGGACCTTTTTTATTTTGCTCCTTTTTTTCGTAATTTGCAAGATAGAAAAATAACCGACCTTCTATAAGAAAGTCGGTTTCTTCTATATAAAGTGCATATTCATTGCTCCATCTTTTTTTGAAAAGAAGACATTCCCATTAATAAGAAGAAATGAGCAGAAATTAAAATGACGATAATTTATTTACAGCCCTTTTTATAGCCTTACCTATTTCCACGCTAGACTGTGGATTTTGTCCTGTAATTAAATGACCATCTACTACTACATGCGGCGTAAAATTGGGGGCTACATAAAACAAAGCTCCTTCTTCTTTCAACTTACTTTCTAGCAAAAACGGAACGCGCTTTTCTAAATGTACAGCTCTTTCTTCATCGTTTGTATAACCTGTTATACGCTTACCCGCAACAAAAAACGAACCATCCTGATTTTTCACACCGACTAAGGAGCTTACTCCGTGACAAACAGCCGCTACAATCCGGTTATTGTTATACATATTCTCAATCAAATTTACTACATATGGATTACCTGGAAAATCTACAATCGCCCCGTGCCCACCACCAAATAAAACCGCATCATAATCCGAAAAATGAACATTTGAAATCGGCCTCGTATTTTGCAATAAAGAAGCTACATGCTTGAATTCGCGAGGTATACCATTCGGAATAGACACTCTATCTATAGGTACTCTCCCACCTTTTATTGACACAATATCAACATCAAACTTAGCCTTTTTAAATACATGATAAGGAGCTGCGAGCTCTTCCAGCCACAAACCAGTCGGGTGTCCATTCATATCATGAGCACTTGTTGAAACTAACAGTATCCTTTTCAGCATATCCCCTCCTTATTACCTATTTATGTATGGAGTGTTCTTATCATTCATATAGCAAGTGAAGCAAACAAAAAATAGCCGACTTTTATATAAAAGTCGGCTGCTTTCTTATAATTCGAGCTCTCCCATACGAAGAAGCTCCACAACTGCTTGTGAACGTCCTTTAACCCCTAGCTTTTGCATTGCGTTTGAGATATGGTTGCGAACTGTCTTTTCACTTATAAAAAGTTCACCTGCAATTTCCTTCGTTGTTTTATCTTGAACCAGCAATTCAAATACTTCTCTCTCTCTCTTTGTGAGTAAAGGTTTAGATTGATACGCTTTTTCCTTCAACTGGTATAACCCTCCTTGCTTAAGCCAGAGCTGTGTATGTGTAAGTTGGGTGTTTATTTAGTCAAGATATTGTATGAACGAAATGTGCAGGTGGTGAATAAAAATGGGCTTTATTTCCTATGTTATTTTAGACTTTTATACAGTGCGTACACTCTTTTTATCCACTTACTTTCCAACGCGCCATATTTGTTCTAGCAATATACTTACAACCGTACCTACAAATAAACCATTACCGAATATATATTGCATAATAGACGGCAAGGATTGGAGTGCTCCAGACGGTAAAAACATTACGCCGCTGCCAAATAATACTGCAACGCCTAAGATCGTTACATTCCTTTCACTCATCGGCACTTGTTTTATATTATTAAATCCAATTCCAATTAACTGTACGAACGAAGCCATTAAAACAGCCGATGCAACAGCTGATGGCAAAGATGCTAAGTAACGAATAATACTTGGAAAAAGAGACATTACGACTAGTAACGCACATGCCATTAAGAACGATCGTATATACTTTTGTTTTGTTAAACGTATAAATCCTGCCGTTGCTGGTAACGGAACGACACCTACAGTTGAAAATACAGAAGAGATGAGATGTGAAATCCCCCCAACCCATGTTCCATCTTTCAACTGTTTTTGTTCAATAGTCGCTTTATGAATAGTTGCTTGATTAATTGCTATAATAGCTGCCACCGTATTCGAAACTAAAATACATACCATAACGAAACTTGATACAGCCATACCTGTATTCCATTTTGGAAGTCCCCAAGCAAATATATGTGGAAGTTGCACAAAATGAGTTACTTGAGATGGGATTGTCACTTTTCCTGCAATGAGAAAAATAATCCACCCACTAATTAATCCTATTAAAACTGCATAACTTTTGACAAAGCCTTTTCCAAAATTAGATAGTATAATAACGAACAGAAATATACTAAACGCGATCATTGCTGTAAATCCGTCGATTTGAGAAATAGTAGCTGTAATTCCTAACATTCCTTTTAAAAATACACCACTTAATTGTAAACATAATAAAAGTAAAAACGTCCCTGTCACAAGCGGCGTAAATAAAAATAAAATACGTCCTATAAAACCAGTTACTCCTAATCCTATTAAAATAACACCGGAGATTATCATTCCTAATTCTAAAATTTGCAGTGTACTATGTAATTGATCCTGTCCGGCCGTTGCATAAGCAAGTACGGTAAATACACCAACCCAAGATCCAGCCGGCCCATCCGCAATTGGCAGTCTATGCCCAAGCCACCCTTGTAAAAAAGAAGATATACCAACTACAAAAAACGTACGCTGCATTAAATAAAATATTTCTTCCGTCGTAAGATGAAATAATCCGCCAACGACAATTGGTAGTGCGATTGAATTTGCTAATAAAAATATAAACCATTGCAAAGTTCCCATAATATGATTTTGGTTATGTTGATTGTCCAATTTTTTCATCCCTTCTAGCTTTCCTATAAAAATATATTGTAAGAATAAAAAAGAAGAGTTCTATACTCACCATTAGAACCCTCCTAAAAATATTTAAACGATTCTTCTACACAAGATTATTTAATTCCACCTCATTTAAACTTCCAACAACAATATTTCCTTTATACACGACTAAACGTTTTTCTGTTTGACGCGCTACTGCTTCAGCAGCGCATGTCGCATTCGTCAAAACAAAGCTCGCTTCATCCCCTACATTCGGCCATACTCGCTTCCCTTCATTATTTAACGTTTCTTTTCCTCCTGTAATAAAGCGGAGTGCTTTTCCTAAAGACCTTTCGTCACTCCACCCAAAACGCTCTGCTAATCGATTCGCCTTTTGAAGCATATCACCTGTTCCAAACGGTGACCAATGATCTGTAATGCTATCATTGCCTAATGCAACCTTAACACCTTTTTTATCTAATAACGGAATTGGGATTACTTGTTTACCAATTGGCACTGTTGAAGTAATATCAATATTTACATTTGCGAGTCTTTCTGCCACTTCTTCAGCCTCTTTATCAGTAACACCACCAAGTCCAAGTGCATGACTAATCGTTACACGGCCTTGCCATCCTGCTTCTTCTGTTAAACTTGCCAATCTCTTCATCGTAAACGTTCCAAGATTATTCGCATCGTGCAAATGAATATCAACATCCGCATTAAATTCTACTGCGATATCCATAATTGTATGTAATGACTTTTCAATGTCATTATCTACTGTAGCTGGATCTACTCCTCCGACTAGATGAGCACCCATACGCATCGCATCTTTCACGAGTTGCACAGAATCACTGCGCAATAATCCATGTTGCGGAAACGCAACAATTCTACTAGACACTCGATTTTTATATGTTTCTAATGCCGCTAACGTCGCCTCCAGATTACCAAGCCCAATAATCGGATCGACATTACAATGCGTTCTAATATTCGTTGCACCATTTTGCAGTAGTAACTCTAGCATATTTTCCGCTCTATTTTGGGCAGTCGCTAATTGCTTTGGTAAAATTTTTTCTTCTTCATTAAAACGTGTAAAAATACTTTCTGCTGGCATACAAGCTTTCCATGGGCCACTATAATATGTTTTATCAATGTGAATGTGCATCTCTTTGAAAGCTGGCAACATTAATAAGTTCTTAGCATCAAAAGTTACTATATCTTCCTCTTGAACAATCCCTTTTATAATTTTTTTAATTCGACCATCTTCAATAAGTAAACTGCATAATTCTGTTTCTGTTTGTGAAATTCTCTCTTCTTCATATGTATATCCTGATTCAAGCATTACGTTAGTCAACCAATATACTGTCATCTCTATTTCCCCACCCTTTATTAAAAATCACCTCATAACTACAAGTTTAATATCCACTGAAAATTAAGACAATTAATACGATCACTTCTCACAAAAAAATGTAATACAATCCCATAGTCTTCTCATAAATTTCCATATAGAATAAAAGTATGCAGTTTGATATAAAAAGGAGTTGATTGGAATATGTCAAAAAAGTTATGTAAATCCGAAACTGATAAAATGCTATTTGGTATATGTGGTGGTTTAGGAGAATATTTTGATATTAGCTCTACTCTTATTCGTATCATTTGGGTTATTGCTGTTTTATGTTTTGGGACAGGATTTTTAGTTTATTTCATTTGTTTATTACTTATGCCACGTTCGTACTAACGGCATTATTTCACATACTTAAGAAGAGCAAATCACCTATAGAATCCTATAGGTGATTTTTTCATGAAGAATATTTCATCGTTAAATGTAATACCGCTACTTCTTCTTCTTCATTTTTATAAATATGCTTCTTATTCGCTTCAAATTGAATGGAATCAAACTCATTTAATTCGTATACATCATTCTCCACTTGAATAGACGCTTTCCCTTTCATTACCGTTACAAGCTCAATCGCACCTTCATGATGAGCTTCTGGCTCATATATACTATTTGATCGTAAACAAGCACGGTGCATTTCCATCCCTGTTTCTTTCGTATAACGGAACATCGTTTCTAAATGCCACGCTTGTCCTTCATCTACTGCAAATCCTTCTCCACAGCGCGCAACAGCTACAGGTTCTCCAACAACCATTAATCTGGATAAAGGAATTGATAACCCTTTCGTTATTTTCCAAATGACAGCTAGTGTCGGATTTGTTTCCCCTCTTTCGATCTTTCCTAATGTTAATTTACTAACTCCTGTTTTATGAGCTAATTCTTCTAAACTTAATTTCTGTTCATTTCGAATTTGTCTCAATAACTGTCCAACTTGTTGAATGACTTCTTTCGTTTGCATATCTTCATTTTCTTTCATATATAAAACCACCTTAAAGTATAAAATAGTTTACTTTTAATAATTAAAAGTATATCATACTATACATAATTATTTATTTTCGAAAGGAGTGTTATACTTCATGCGCGCAATTTTATTAGGTCTTTTATCATCGGCCTTTTTTTCTGCAACCTTTATTATTAATAGAGCAATGAATGTATCTGGAACGAGCTGGGCTTGGACAGCTTCCTTCCGTTTTTTATTTGCTCTTCCTATTTTATTCCTTATCGTTTTATTTCGCAAAAACTTTAGGGGATTATGGGAAGAGTTAAAAAAACATCCATTGGCATGGATCGGATGGGGTTCTGTTGCCGGTATTGGTTTTTATTCTTTATTAAGTTTCGCAGCTGTCTTTTCTCCAGCTTGGCTCGTTGCTGGAACTTGGCAAGTTACGATTTTAGCTGGTTTACTACTATCACCACTATTTTTCGTGAAAATAGAAACAAAATCAGGTACGAAACTTGTACGTGGAAAAATTCCACTTCGTAGCTTATATGTTGCATTATTTATTTTACTTGGTGTAATTTGTATGCAAGCAACTGCCGCAGGCCATATTACAATGACTCAGTTCATTTCAGGTTTTTTACCTGTAGTATTAGCCGCTTTCTTATATCCGTTCGGTAACCGAAAAATGATGGAGCTTGTTGGTGGACGCCTTGATACGTTCCAACGTGTATTAGGAATGGCAATTGGAAGTCTTCCTATAACAATCTTGCTTGGTATATACGGATTTTCTACTACTGGCATTCCAACATCCAACCAAATACTCCAAGGATTTTTGTTAGCATTATGTTCCGGCGTTATTGCAACGATGACATTTTTCTTTGCTACTGACTTAGCAAAAGATAACCTCGCTCTACTTGGAGCTGTTGAAGCAACACAAGCTGGAACGATGGTCTTTACCGTACTTGGAGAAATCATTTTCTTAAATGGTTCACTCCCTGGAGGACTTTCTCTCATCGGAATGATTATTATCATATTAGGAATGGTTGCAAATAGTATTTTAAACCGTTCTGTTCCAGTCGTTAAACAGAAAAAATCAGCATAAAAAAAGGGTATGGTTCTATAGAGATGAACCATACTCTTTTTTATTGTCCCCCTATTTCGCCTTATCAGAATAGTATTTCATTGGCTGCTTATACTAAAACTTATGTTATAATACGTTTCATGCGCATTAATAGGAGGTAAATTATGTTAAAAAAAGCAATCGCTGAATTTATTGGTACATTTGTACTTGTATTATTCGGAACTGGAGTGGCTGTCACTGGCGGCGGAATTGAAGGAATTGGAACATTAGGAATCGCTATGGCTTTCGGTCTATCTATTGTGGCTATGGCATATAGCATCGGAACAATTTCTGGATGTCACATTAACCCAGCAGTATCAGTAGCTATGTTCATCAACAAACGAATGAACGCTATGGAACTTTGTTATTATGTATTAGCTCAAATTTTAGGTGGTTTATTAGGAACTGCAACGTTAGTAACAATTTTAAAATCTGCTAAAACACCTTTAGATAATTTAGGACAAAATGGTTTCGGAACTCTTGGTTTATCTGGAGCATTTTTAGTTGAGTTCATTTTAACTTTCGTATTTATTTTAGTTATCGTTGCTGTAACAGGTAAAAAAGGAAGTTCTTCTTTAGCTGGACTAGTAATTGGTTTCACATTAGTTTTAATTCACTTATTAGGAATTCCGTTAACTGGAACATCTGTTAACCCAGCTCGTAGTATCGCACCAGCTTTATTTGTTGGTGGAGAAGCACTTTCTCAACTATGGGTATTCATCGTAGCACCAATTCTTGGTGGTATCTTCGCAGCTATCGTAGGTAAATTCATTTTAAATACTGAAAAATAGAATTTTCAATATTTCTGAATAAAAAAAGGCGAGCCCTCATTATGAGGAAGCTCGCTTTTTTTTATTCTTTCATTTTAGACTTTAAATTTGTAACTAATTGATCTACCGTTACATTTGCAAGTACGTTTTCCATCGCTTCTTGCGCTTGCATTAAAATAATTTCTAATACTGATTGAATATTAGCTCCTACTGGACATTCAATGTTGGGATTTTCATGGAAGGAAAATAGCTGTCCTTCTTCTACAACTTCCACTGCTTTATATACATCAAGTAATGTAATTTCTTCTAAATCTCGAGCAAGTGTCGTACCACCTTTACCAGCTTGTACATCAACAAGTCCTGCTCTCTTCAACATTCCTGTAATGCGACGAATCACAACTGGATTTGTATTCACACTACCGGCAATCCATTCAGAGGTACAGCGAGAGTTTCGATCTATCGCAAGTAATGTCAGCATATGAACACCTACTGTAAAACGACTACTAATCCCCATCTGCACACCCTCCTTTTTATTCATTCTATTAAAAGACGACTCTTATCATTATATACTATTTTTAATTTATACATAAAGAAAAAGCATGATTTCAATAGGAAATCATGCTTTTCTCTCATTATTGACGCTTTATAAATTTCGCTAAATCTTTAAATTTCACTTTATCTGAGTAATTCATTACGCCGTTTACGTAAATGCGGCTTGTAACAGCATTTAATATCGCAATTGTCGCCAATAAGACTGCTAATGTTATCGTAATTTCTAGCATACCTGCTTCACCAGCTACAATACGTGAGAAGGTAACCATCGGTGTAAAGAATGGAATGTAAGAACTTACAACGACGATAGTACTATTCGGATCACTTAATGATTTAATACTAATAAAGAATGCAGCCATAATTAAAATCATTACCGGGAAAGATACAGCTTGTAAATCCTCCGTCTTAGACACGACAGCTCCAGCAGCAGCATACATCATCGCATAAAGTAAATATCCCGTAATGAAATAAACAAGAAACATGCTGATAACCTTTGCATCTAATTTCGTAAAGTCAATTGGAATACCAAATAGTGAGGCACTTTCTAAATCGACCCAACCTAACAAATATGGAATAAGATAACCACACGCCAATATGACAAGTTGCAATAACGCCGTTGAAACAACCGCTAAAATTTTCGCATACATCATCGTAAGAGGCTTCACTTTCGGAAGCATTACTTCCATTACACGTGACGCCTTTTCAGATGCAATATTCATTGCGATTGTATTTCCGAACGCTACAATAAACATATATAAAGCAAATGTAAAGAAATAGGCAATTCCGAAAGAAGATGTACGATCTTTTATCGCTTCTTGCTTTACTTGAATTTCTGTTTGTAATTGCTGTGCAATTTCTGTTGAAACATTATTTTTGGCAATCGTCACCATCGTATATTGTTGCTTTAAATATCCTGCCATAATTGCAGAAGTTGCTTGGCTTGGAAATCCATTATACATATATGTAATAGATGGAGCCCCATCCTTTTCCGTCACATGGAATAGACCATCTAAATCGCCTTCTTCTACTTGCTTATGCAGTTTATCAAAATCATCCTTTGAACCAATTGTTATTTTTGCTGATGGCAATAGCTTATTTAGCTCATCTTTTTGTACTTTATATGTGGAACCCTCTACTACAACTGCAATTTTATCTTTATCCTTATTTTTATCATCGCCTGAAGTAAAATGATTAAATGCAAAAATCCCAAACACAACTAAAAATAAAATCGCACTCGTAATTAATGATTTTTTAGATAAAAATGCTTCCCTAAAATAAAATGAAAATACGTGAGAAAATTTACGCATCGTTATTTCGCCCTCTCTACAAAGATTTCGTTTAACGTCGGCTCTAACATTTTGAATTGTCGTAAGCTAACACCTTGCTCTTGCAACTGTTGCAAAATCTTGAGAGCTTCCGCATCGTCTTGTACTTTCACATAAAGAAGGCCTTGTTGTTTTTCATACGATACATGTATAGCTTCTAATCCCTTTTCATTCTCTACTGTATCTTCAATCGTTAAATTACGGAAACCGTATTCTTTCTTAATATCACTTAGCTGTCCTTTTACGACTGCTTCACCTTTTTTCAAAATACATACATGTTGGCAAAAAGCCTCTACTTGTTCCATACGATGACTTGATAAAATAATCGTCTTTCCGCTCTGTACTTGTTCTTCAATAATACTAGCTAACATCCCAGCATTAACTGGATCGAGGCCGCTGAATGGTTCATCTAAAATGAGAAGTTCCGGATTATGAAGAAGAGCAGCAATTAATTGGATTTTTTGCTGATTCCCTTTTGAAAGCTCTCCAGCCGTTTTAAATTTATATTCCGGTATCGCTAAACGCTCTAACCAGTGATCAATAGCGTGATCCACTTCTTTCTTCGACATTCCTTCTAATCTACCAAAATATCGCAGCTGATCTATTACTCTACTTTTTGTATATAAACCTCTTTCTTCTGGTAAATACCCAATTGTTACACCACTATTTCCAAATGCTTTTCCATCCCATGTAATCGAACCTTCATTAGGCGTTAATAATCCGAGAAGCATTTTGATTGTTGTTGTTTTCCCTGCACCATTTCGTCCAAGTAACCCTAGTACTTCACCTTTTGGTAACGAAATTTGCAAACCGTTAACTGCTTTTGATTCCCCAAATTGTTTCGTTAAGTTTTGAATTTGTAAACTCAAGTATAAAGCCTCCCCTTTAGTATCATTCGTACTCTCTTTCAAAGACTATGTTTATTCAAGACAAAATATAGCACCGCGCTTCATCCTCTTATATGTAAACATCGTCATTAATCCATCATTTGTTCTATTTAGTTAAAATTGTAAATAACAAAGTTCTTTTTGTCAATTATAATTGTCATTACGACAATAAAAATTGTCAAAACAACTATTATTATTTTGCTCATCTTTCTAATATAGGACATACTACTATATATACAAAAGACAATATGCAAATGTTCATATAAAAATATTATATTTTAATATATAATATAAAATGATTTTCTAACATCAAGGAGGATACATATGAAGATGAAGAGGGGCATTACCACTTTATTATCTGTAGCGGTTCTATCTACATCACTTGTAGCATGTTCAGGAACACCAGAGAAAACAGTGGCAAAAGAAGAGAAAGTAAAATTAACAGAACAACAATTAATGGCTGATTTATGGTATCAAACAGCCGGTGAAACGAAAGCACTTTACTACCAAGGGTACAACATTGGTCAATTAAAGCTTGATGCAATTCTTGCAAAAGGGACAGAGAAAAAACCTGCTATCGTGCTTGATTTAGACGAAACTGTTTTAGATAACAGTCCTCATCAAGCAATGAGCGTAAAAACAGGCAAAGGCTATCCTTACAAATGGGATGATTGGATTAACAAAGCTGAGGCTGAAGCCCTTCCAGGCGCAATTGATTTCTTAAAATATACAGAGTCTAAAGGTGTAGATATTTACTACATCTCAAATCGTAAAACGAATCAACTAGATGCGACAATTAAAAATCTTGAGCGTGTAGGTGCTCCTCAAGCAACGAAAGAACATATATTACTACAAGATCCGAAAGAAAAAGGAAAAGAAAAACGCCGTGAACTCGTTTCTCAAACTCATGATATTGTCTTATTCTTCGGTGATAACTTATCTGATTTCACAGGTTTTGATGGAAAATCTGTAAAAGATCGTAACCAAACAGTAGCAGATTCAAAAGCACAATTTGGTGAGAAATTCATTATTTTCCCGAATCCAATGTATGGCGATTGGGAAGGCGCTTTATATGATTATGATTTCAAAAAATCAGATGCAGAAAAAGATAAAATCCGTCGCGACAACTTAAAATCATTTGAAGTAAAATAAAAGAGGATGGCATTCGCCATCCTCTTTTATTTTACTTTCTCTGTTAAAGGCAAGATAAATACTTCCACACGTCTATTCTTTGCCTTTCCTTCTTGTGTATCGTTTGGAGCAATTGAACGGTATTCTCCGTATCCAATCGCACTAAATTTTTCTGGTTGTAATTCTTTATTTTGCAGTAATACTTGCATAAAATTAACTGCCCGCTGCGTACTTAATTCCCAATTCGACGCAAACTGCGCATTGGCAATAGGGACATTATCCGTATGACCCGATACTGTAATTTCACGAGGTGACGCTGAAACAAGTAAGCTAGACATCTCTTTTGCAATCCCTAAAGATTCTAATTTCACATCTGCTTTCCCCGAATCAAACAGTATATTTTCTAATATTGTCACCATTAATCCCTTTTCAGTTAATTTAGTTTGAAAAGAAGAGGATAATTGTTTTTCATTAATATATTGATCAATCTTTTTTTGTAATGCTTTCAATTCATCCATCTCTTTTTTTTCTTTAGCTCTAGCTTCTTCTTGTTTTTTTGTTTGTTCTGCCTCAAGGCTACTTGCTGATAATTCTTTTTCATCATTTGGCTTTTGATCACTTAAAAATTCTTTGTTACCTGTTCCCCCAGCTAATTCACTTCGAAAAGCAACTGCCATCTGTTTAAACTTCGCAGCATCTATACTACTCATTGCGAATAAAACGATAAACAATGCAAATAACAACGTTAACATATCAGAATATGGGATTAACCATGTTTCATCGATATGCTCATCATGTTTTTTCTTTTTGCCTCTTCTATTTTTCTTACTCCGCATTTTTTTCTGCTCCTTTTTCTAGCTTTTTACGCTCAGTTGCAGAAAGTGCACCTAAAATGCGGTTCTTCATAATAAACGGATATGTACCTTCTTGTAACATTAATAAACAATCAATGATTAAACGTTTTTTCTCAATTTCAGCTGAAGATTTTTGCTTTAACTTATTTGCAAATGGATGCCATAATACATAACCTGAAAAAATACCAAAAATCGTTGCAATAAACGCACCCGAAATAGCATGACCTAACTTTTCAATATCAGTTAAGTTACCAAGCGCAGCTACAAGACCGATAACAGCACCTAAAACTCCTAATGTCGGTGCATACGTACCAGCTTGTGAAAAAATAGCAGCTCCCTTTGCATGTCTTTCTTCAATTGCCTCTAATTCAGATTCCAAAATCTGCTCCAAATCTTCTGCGGATACGCCATCAATCACAAATTTCATACCGCGCAAAAGAAATTCATCTTGAATTTTGTCTAATTGTTGCTCTAAAGACAAAATACCGTATTTTCTACTTTCAGATGTCCAATGAACAAATAATTCTAGCAACTGTTCATAACTTAAATCCTTTTTATTTGAACCAAAAAGAACTTTAAATAGTTTTGGAACCCTTTTTAGTTGATTCATCGGAAATGCAATACATACTGCAGCAAATGTACCGATAAAAATAATTAATGCTGCGGCAGGATTTAATAAGGCTGTTATGTCAGCGCCCTTGACGACCATCCCTACTACCACTGCTACAAATCCTAAAATAAGTCCAATAATTGTTGCAAAATCCATTCCCATTCACTCCCAGTCTATACAAGAAGTTCTCTATTCTCGATAATCGCTACATCTTCTTATGTATATATATTACATAAAAAATGCATTTCATGAAAGATAAGAAATGAATTATATAAAAAAATACTACAAATTCACACATTTTCTGACATTTTCTTTGCATTTCTATTACGTTATGACTCTTATATTCCTTTTCCAACAAACTAGATTTATAATAAAAAAAACATTACACATTTTATTAAGAAGGGACTGTGATTACAAGGCATCATGAAAAAGATAATAATTATTTCTGCCACTACTATTGTAATCGGGATCACATCTTTCGCTTACTTTGGTTCTAAAACACCACTACATAATGAAGCAAAAGCTGTCGAAAGTCAAAAGCATAATAACCATAAAAAAGAAGAGATTCCTGCTTTTCCAAAAGCTGATCATAATGCAAAGAAAATAGACAATGACTTTTCAGTGGTAACAAATCCCAAATCTAATCTTGTCTTAATTAATAAACATCGAAAACTACCAGATGGATACATTCCTGAAGACTTAACGAGACCAAATGTACCATTTATTAGTCCAAAAGATAAAGAAAAAACATTGCTGCGAAAAGATGCTGCAGAGGCACTTGAAAACATGTTTAAAGCTGCGAAAAAAGAAGGGCTTGATCTTACAGCTGTATCTGGTTATCGTTCATACAAACGCCAAAAATCGTTGCATGATACATACGTTAGCCGCCAAGGAAAAGCCGAAGCTAATTCGGTAAGCGCAATTCCTGGTACAAGTGAACACCAAACGGGTTTAGCAATGGATATTAGTTCAAAATCAGCTAAATTTCAATTAGAGCCTATCTTCGGGGAGACAGCAGAAGGAAAATGGGTCGCAGAACACGCTCATGAATTCGGCTTTGTCATTCGTTACTTAGAAGATAAAACAGATACAACAGAATATGCATATGAACCATGGCACTTACGCTACGTTGGTAATCCATACGCTACATACCTATATAAACATCACTTAACATTAGAAGAAGCGATGGAAGACAAAAAATAAGAGAGCAATTTGCTCTCTTATTTTTCTTTCACTCTATTATTGTAGTAATTTCTTCTTCCATTCTTCAGGCCATGGTTCGCCTCTTCCTGTTTTTTTCGACGCTTGAACCATCATTCCACGACCTACTAAACAAACCTCTCCTGCTGCATTCTTCACCATATAATGTAAATCTAAAGAAGAATTCCCGACCGATCCTGCCTTTACATACACCTTCAGCTGTTCATCAAAATATATTTGCTTAATAAAATTACATTGTAAATCCGCAACAACGATCATCGTTTCTGATGATGCATGTGTCCACTCTTGCATAAATCCAAGTTCTTTAAACAACGCAATACGAGCTTCTTCAAAATAAGTAAAAGCAACGACATTATTTACATGTCCAAACATATCTACTTCACCAAAACGAACCTTTACAGGGTTGTAAAACGAAAAACCACTTTCCCATTGCTCAAAGTCTTCAATATAAGAAATCCTCTTCATTGTTATCTCCCCTTTTCACCTTTAAATAAACAGAATAAACAGAAAAATAAAGTTATAAATATTGCCTCTTCGATATGAAGAGGCAATATTTATTAATAGTTATTATCGCTACCAAAGAAATCTTTGAACGATTGAATTGTTGTATCACGGTTTAATGCCGCAATTGAAGTTGTTAAAGGAATACCCTTCGGACATGATTGCACACAGTTTTGAGAGTTACCACAGTTTGCTAGTCCTCCATCTCCCATAATTGCACGTAAGCGATCTGCTTTATGCATTTCACCCGTTGGATGTGAGTTGAATAAGCGAGCTTGTGATAACGGTGCTGGTCCAATAAAGTCAGACTTACTGTTTACGTTTGGACATGATTCTAAGCAAACACCACATGTCATGCATTTTGAAAGCTCATAAGCCCATTGACGCTTTTTCTCAGGCATTCTTGGTCCTGGACCTAGGTCATACGTACCATCAATTGGAATCCACGCTTTAACGCGTTTTAGAGCATTAAACATGCGACTACGATCAACTTGCAAGTCACGTACAACCGGGAATGTCTTCATCGGTTTTAAGCGAATTGGTTGCTCTAATTGATCGATAAGTGCCGTACATGATTGACGTGGTTTTCCGTTAATCACCATCGAACATGCACCACATACTTCCTCTAAGCAGTTCATATCCCATGCAATCGGAGTTGTTTGGTTCCCTTTTGAATCAACAGGATTACGACGGATTTCCATAAGTGCTGAGATAATATTCATATTCGGACGATATGGAATTTCAAACTCTTGGTCAAACGCTTGCGCATCTGGCCCGTCTTGTCTCGTAATGATGAGGCGGATTGTTTTCTCAGACATGTTGTTTATCCCCCTTCTCTTCACCCTTAGCAGCTACATCGTGTTTTGAAGAATAATCACGTTTACGTGGTTTAATTAACGAAATATCAACGTCCTCGTAATGGAATGCTGGTGCATTTCCTTCTCCCTCAAATTTTGCCATCGTAGTTTTTAAGAAGTTTGCATCATCACGATTTGGGAATTCAGGTTTGTAATGCGCCCCACGGCTCTCATTACGGTTATATGCGCCAATTGTAATAACACGTGCTAACTCAAACATATTTGCAAGTTGGCGTGTAAATGAAGCACCTTGGTTACTCCATCTTGCTGTATCGTTAATGTTAATACGTTTGTAACGAGCCATTAATTCTTCAATTTTCGCATCTGTTTCTAATAATTTTTTATTTTCACGAACTACTGTAACGTTATCTGTCATCCATTCTCCAAGCTCTTTATGAAGAACATACGCATTTTCGTTACCATCCATCGTTAAAATATTGTTAAATTTCTCTGTTTCGATTAATTCATTTTGCTCATATACAGTAGATGAAACAGCATCAGATGATTTAGAAAGACCTTTCATATACTCAATTGCGTTTGGTCCTGCTACCATACCACCATAAATTGCTGATAATAGTGAGTTTGCACCAAGACGGTTACCACCGTGCATAGAATAATCACACTCACCTGCTGCAAATAAACCTGGAATATTTGTCATCTGTTTATAATCAACCCATAGTCCGCCCATTGAATAGTGAACAGCTGGGAAGATTTTCATCGGTAGTTTACGAGGATCATCCCCTGTAAATTTCTCATAGATTTCAATAATTCCACCTAGTTTAATATCTAGTTCTTTTGGATCTTTATGAGAAAGATCTAAGTACACCATGTTTTCACCGTTAATACCTAGTTTTTGCTCTACGCAAACATCAAAGATTTCACGCGTTGCGATGTCACGAGGTACAAGGTTTCCGTAAGCCGGATATTTTTCTTCTAAGAAGTACCATGGTTTACCATCTTTATATGTCCAAACACGTCCACCTTCACCACGTGCAGATTCACTCATAAGACGTAATTTATCGTCTCCAGGAATTGCCGTTGGGTGAATTTGAATGAACTCACCGTTTGCATAATATGCGCCTTGTTGATATACAGCAGAAGCTGCTGTACCTGTATTGATAATGGAGTTTGTTGATTTTCCGAAAATGATACCAGGGCCCCCTGTTGCCATAATCACGGCATCTGCTCCGAAACTTCTAATCTCCATAGTTTGTAAGTCTTGTGCAACGATTCCTCGGCACACACCTTCATCATCAACAACAGCTCGTAAGAAATCCCAACCTTCATATTTCGTTACAAGTCCTGCTACTTCGTGACGACGTACTTGCTCATCTAATGCGTAAAGTAATTGCTGTCCAGTTGTTGCACCAGCAAATGCTGTACGGTGATGTTGCGTTCCACCAAATCGACGGAAATCAAGAAGTCCTTCTTCCGTACGGTTGAACATAACACCCATACGGTCCATTAAATGAATGATACCAGGTGCTGCTTCACACATTGCTTTAACTGGTGGTTGGTTCGCTAAGAAGTCCCCACCATAAATTGTATCGTCAAAGTGGATCCATGGAGAATCCCCTTCACCTTTCGTATTTACGGCACCGTTAATTCCGCCCTGAGCACATACAGAATGTGAACGTTTTACTGGTACTAAAGAAAACAGTTCAACATTTACTCCTGCTTCTGCCGCTTTAATCGTTGCCATTAAGCCAGCCAAGCCACCGCCGACTACTATAAGTTTCCCTTTCATGCTCTCCCACTCCTTACTGGTTTGCTAGCTGTGGATCGATGAACGCTAATAATGCACTCACACCTACATAAGATAAACCTAAGAAAATAGCTAATGTTACATAAGTAGAGATTCTTTGTGAACGTGGAGATACTGTAATTCCCCAGCTGATGCAGAATGTCCATAGTCCATTTGCAAAGTGGAAAATTGTTGAAACAACACCAACTAAGTAGAATGCAAACATAGCTGGATTGTTTAAAATATCTGCCATCATATCATAGTTTACCTCTTTACCTAACATTGCTTGAATACGAGTTTCCCAGACGTGCCAAGAAATGAAGATCAGCGTAACGATACCTGAAATTCTTTGGAAAACGAACATCCAGTTACGGAAATAACCGTAAGAAACCGCATTGTTCTTAGCTGTAAATGCAATATATAAGCCATATATAGCATGGTACAGTATCGGTAAAAAGATGATGAAAATTTCTAGCGCATACCGGAATGGAAGGAGCTCCATAAAGCCTGCAGCTTTGTTAAAAGCCTCTGCTCCTCGTGTTGCAAAGTTGTTTACAATTAAATGTTGCGTCAAAAAGACACCAACCGGGATGACCCCCATTAATGAGTGCCACTTACGAAACGTATACTCGCGGCCTTTCATGTCCCCATTACCCCCCTTGAATGTTTGACTGCTGTTTTCAGATTAGTTTATGACAATAATGTTTTTTCACTATTGGCATAAGAAAAACTGAAAAAATTATTCGAAATATTTCAGCATAATTTGATACCAAGTTCATTTTACTCCTATTTTTGTCGAAGCGTCAAGAAAACGTATACATAATTTGCATATAATTTGCCAATTCTTTTTTTCTTCTTATATATTCAGATTTTCCTAAAGAAAAATCTGTTTTTATAAATGTGAAATGTTATATAATAATCCCTATAGAAAGAGGGGAATATTGTGAGTAAAAATACAATCGATACAACATCTTTAGAAGATGTTTCATTGAACGCCTTCGCTTATGAATTGCTACGTGAAGAATTACTACCTGATTTAATCGGCAACGATTTAGATGGTATTTTATACTGGTCTGGTAGAAACCTTGCAAGAAAATATCCGCTAGAAACAATTGAAGAAGTCATTCAGTTCTTTGAAAAGGCTGGCTGGGGCACTTTAAGCATTGTTGAACATAAGCGTCGTGAAATGCAGTTCCAACTTAAAGGCACACTCATCGCAGAACGTCAAAAACAAAAACGACATTCTTCTTATCAACTAGAAGCCGGATTCATCGCTGAACAAATCCAAAAGCAACGGAACGTCGTTGCAGAGTCATACGAAGAAAAGAAAAAACGTTCTGACTCTATTACATTTCTTGTAAAATGGGATATAAAAGATCTCATTGAAGTGTAAGCATTACCTACAGTCAACTAGACATATCAGTTTAGTTGACTTTTTTGTATTTTCATTCAGATGCATTTATTTTAAATCTTCAGAAATTATACCAAAAAACAGAAGACGTTGTAAACTACAACGTCTTCTTATCTGTTAAATACGTATAAATCGTCTCCGCGACATTTTTCGGCATACCCGCTTCGACAAATTCCTCTATAGAAGCTTCTTTCATCTTCTTTAATGAACCAAAATGTTTTAACAATACCTTTTTCCGTTTATCACCGATTCCTGGAATATCATCCAATGCTGATTGAATGACAGATTTCCCGTGTAATTGACGATGGAATGTAATCGCAAATCGATGCACCTCATCTTGAATACGCTGCAATAAATAAAATTCTTGGCTATTTCTCTCAAGCATCACAGGTTCCGGTGGATCCCCAATAATTAAATGGGAGGTTTTATGTTTATCATCTTTTACAAGACCTGCCATCGGAATATATAATCCGAGCTCATTCTCTAAAATATCACTTGCAGCCGCTAGATGGCCTTTTCCTCCATCAATAATAATCAAATCAGGTAAAGGTGAATTTTCTTTAAGCGCCCTTGTATAACGGCGCCTCACAACTTCTCTCATAGACTCATAATCATCTGGTCCTTGAACCGTTTTAATTTTATATTTTCGATACTCTTTCTTCGCCGGTTTCCCATCGATAAAAGCAATCATTGCAGAAACGGGATTTGTTCCTTGAATATTTGAGTTATCAAACGCTTCAATACGATATGGCGTTTCAATCCCAAGCTGCTTCCCTAAATGATCTACCGCTTTAATCGTTCGTTCTTCATCACGTTCAATTAAGTAAAACTTCTCTTCAAGAGCAATCTTCGCATTTTTATTTGCCAATTCTACAAGGTCTTTTTTCTTACCACGTTTCGGCTGCGTCGCTTCCACTTCTAAAAAGCGCTCTACTAATTCCGAGTCTATACTTCCTGGAACGACAATTTCCTTCGGCTTAAAATGACTACTGTTTTCATAAAATTGGCCGATAAACGTTAAAAAACCCTCTTCTGGTTCATCGTAAATTGGAAACATAGAAACATCACGTTCAATTAGCTTTCCTTTTCGAACGAAGAAAACTTGAACACACATCCATCCTTTATCCACTGCATATCCAAACACATCACGATCCACTAAGTCACTCATAATCATCTTTTGCTTTTCCATAATCGCATCAATATGAGCAATTTGATCACGCAACTCTTTTGCACGTTCAAACTCTAGTTTCTCTGAGGCCTCATACATTTTTATTTCTAGTTCTGAACGAACTTCTTTATGTCCACCATTTAAAAACTTAATAATTTCATCTACAATTTCTTTATTTTGTTCTTCCGTCACTTCTTTCACACAAGGCGCTAAACATTGACCCATATGATAATACAAACAAACTTTATCTGGCATATTCGTGCATTTCCGAAGTGGATACATACGATCTAGCAGTTTTTTCGTTTCATGAGCAGATTGTGCATTTGGATAAGGACCAAAATATTTCCCTTTATCTTTTTTTACGTTTCGAGTAATGAGTAAGCGAGGTTGCTTCTCCGCTGTAATTTTAATAAAAGGATATGTTTTATCATCTTTTAATTGAATATTATATTTCGGATCATATTTTTTAATTAGATTTAACTCTAAAATAAGTGCTTCTAAATTCGAAGAAGTTACAATATATTCAAAATCAACAATTTCTCCTACAAGCCGCAGTGTTTTCCCATCATGTGAACCAGTAAAGTACGAGCGCACACGATTTTTAAGCACTTTTGCCTTTCCGACATATATAACCGTTCCTTGCTTATCTTTCATCAAATAACAACCAGGTTGATCTGGTAAAATAGCCAACTTCTCTTTCAAATGTTCGTGCACTCGTCTCCCTCCATTTCTACATACTTAGCATTTTTATTTTCCCTTGAAAACATACTATGCCCAAACACCCAACATACGTTCTTTTATTGTAACGGAAAGACTGTAAAAAAGAAAATAAAAAAAGCTACCAAATGGTAGCTTTTTTATTTTAGAAGTGTTTAGAAACTAATTCTACTAACGCTTCTTTCGGTTTGTAACCTAACGCTTGATCAACTACTTTACCGTCTTTTAATACGAAAAGAGCTGGAATGCTCATTACTTCGAATTGACGAGCAGTTTCTTGGTTTTCATCAACGTCTACTTTTACTACTTTTACTTTTTCGCCTAGTTCTGCATCGATTTCCTCTAATACAGGAGCGATCATTTTACAAGGTCCACACCAAGGTGCCCAGAAATCTAATAATACAACACCTTCGCTAGTTTCAGCTGCGAAGCTTTGGTCATTTGCGTTTACAATTGCCATTTTATTTCCTCCTTCAAGTATATTCTACCAAGAGTATATCATTAACTTATATACGTGGCGAATAATATGTATCGTTATGTATTGTAACAAAAAAATGTTCCTTTATACTATATAAAAATACGGATTAAATACTAAAAAGATGAGAGACAGGGGATCTCTCACCTTTTTCTATATATAGGGGTACTTCACTTGGAACTCAAGGGTACTAAAATCATGAATGTACTTTTAACTTTTTAAACTCTTCTGTTAAAAGAGGTACAACTTCGAATAAGTCACCGACAATACCGTAGTCAGCTACTTTAAAGATACTTGCTTCTGGATCTTTATTAATCGCAACGATTATTTTTGAGTTAGACATACCTGCTAAATGCTGAATCGCACCAGAAATACCACATGCAATGTATAAGTCTGGGGTAACAACTTTACCAGTTTGACCAATTTGTAATGAGTAATCACAGTATTCAGCGTCACAAGCACCACGAGATGCCCCAACAGCGCCGCCTAGTACGTCAGCTAACTCTTTTAATGGTTTAAAGCCTTCTTCACTCTTCACACCGCGTCCACCAGCGATAATAACTTTCGCTTCAGAAAGATCCACACCTTCTGCTGTTTTACGGACAACATCTTGAATGATTGTACGTAAATCTTTCACATCAACTGTAATAGAAGATACGTCACCGCTGCGAGACTCATCTTTTTCCAGAGTTGCAATGTTATTTGGACGCACTGTCGCAAATAAGATGCCGTCTGTTACAATCTTCTTCTCGAATGCTTTACCAGAGTAAATTGGACGAGTGAAGATAACATTTCCACCTTCAACCTCTAAAGCAGTTACGTCAGAAATTAAACCAGCTTCAAGCTTCGCTGCTAATTTTGGTGATAAATCTTTGCCAAGTGCTGTATGTCCAAAGACAATACCTTCTGGATTTTCTTCAGCATGTACAGCTAAAAACGCTTGTGCATAACCATCAGATGTATATGATTTTAATTTATCATTTTCAACTGTCACAACGCGATCTGCACCGTAATGAATCAATTCATTTGCAAAAGAGGCAACGCTGTCTCCAATTAGAAGACCTACTACTTCACCGCCTTCTGCAATTGTTTTTGCTGCTGCTACCGCTTCAAAAGAAACGTTACGTAGCGATCCATCACGAACTTCACCCATTACTAATACTTTACGAGCCATAGATTTTCCCTCCTGCATATATAATTTCGTATTTTATTAGATTACTTTCGCTTCTGTATGGAGCAACGATACAAGTTCTTTTACTTGATCTTGCAGCTCGCCTTGTAACACTTTTCCTGCATCTTTCTTAGGAGGCAAATAGATTTCAATTGTTTTTGTCTTTGCTTCCACATCATCTTCTTCTAAATCTAAATCATCTAATTCTAATTCTTCTAGCGGCTTTTTCTTCGCTTTCATAATACCTGGAAGCGATGGGTAACGCGGTTCATTTAAACCTTGCTGTGCTGTTACTAAAACTGGTAATGAAGTTGCAATCACTTCTGTATCACCTTCAACATCACGCTCAATCTTCACATTTGTACCGTCAATTTCAAGTTTTGTAATTGTCGTTACATACGGAATATTTAACGCTTCAGCTACGCGTGGTCCTACTTGTCCAGATGCACCATCAATTGCAACGTTTCCGCCTAAAATTAAATCTGCATCTTTATCTTTTAAATATTCAGCAAGCACTTTTGCTGTCGTGAACTGGTCACCATTTTCTACGTCATCTTCAATATTAATTAATACAGCTTTATCACAGCCCATTGCTAATGCAGTACGAAGTTCTTTCTCACTATCTTCGCCACCGACTGTTACAACTGTAACTTCTCCACCTTGTGCGTCTCTTACTTGAATTGCTTCTTCAATTGCATATTCATCGTAAGGGTTGATGATGAATTCCGCTTCGCCATCGTAAATTGCACCGTTTTTAATTACGATTTTTTCTTCTGTATCAAATGTTCGTTTCATGAGTACGTAGATGTTCATTCCATTTACCCCCTTGTTTTTCAGAAAGATTCTATCAATTTTAATTTTCTGTTAATTTATATTAAAAAAATAATTGAACTACCTGCCACTAAATGAAGGTTTACGCTTTTCTAAAAATGCAGCTACACCTTCTCTTCCATCTTCACTCGTAAATACTTCACCAAAAATCTGTGATTCACGTTGTACACCTTCATAGTAATGAGACGATTTTGTCGTTTGCAATAACTCTAGTACAGCACGAGTTGTTGCTGGACTTTTTCCAGCAATTTGTTTTGCAACTTTAAGCGTATCATCTAAAAGAGATTCTTCAGAGAACAATCCGTTAACAAGTCCCCACTTTAATGCTTCTGCACCAGTAATTGGTGTGCTTGTTAACATCATTTCACAAGCTTTCGCTTTCCCAACATAACGTGGTAAGCGCTGTGTACCTGCAAAGCCAGGAATTAATCCAAGTGTTAATTCAGGTAAACCAAGTTTTGCACTTTCAGTTGCAAAGCGCATGTGGCAAGACATAGCAAACTCAAGGCCGCCGCCCAGTGCCGCTCCATGAATTGCCGCAATAACTGGTTTTGAACATTTTTCAACACGCTCAAACGTAACTTGTCCAAGCTGTGCTAATTCTGTTGCTTGCTTCGCTTCAGTAACAGATGTAAATTCTTTAATATCTGCTCCCGCTGAGAAGAAACGTCCTTCACCATGAATAACAACAACACGAATGTTATCATCCTTTTCCACTTGATCAATTAATTCAGTAACGTCATGCATAACTTGTGAAGACATCGCATTCGCTGGTGCGTGATTTAACGTCGCCACCGCGATATGATCTTCAACTCTTACAGATAGGAATTTCAACATGATCCCTCCCATTATTGACGATAACCACAAGCTGCAATAAGTAGCCCGTGTACCGTTTTTGAAAGTGCGACCAGATCATACTTATGATCGCTCATTACCCAATTGGTCACAACTTCATCCACTGTTCCAAAGATCATTTGTCTTGCCACGCGAACATTTAAATCTGCTTGAAATTCACCTTGTTTTATACCAGTCTCTAAAATCTCATCCATAACTTGTAAGTAGCCTTTTAATACTTCATTTATTTTAAGGCGCAAGTCTTGATTGGACTGCCTCAGCTCTAATTGCGTAACGATAGCAAGAGGATCATTTTGCGACAACAGCAAGAAGTGCGTTTCTACCAACATGAATAACTTCGATACAGCGCTTTCAAT
The DNA here is from genome assembly GCF_030164735.1 of Bacillus sp. RB3. Classification (NCBI taxonomy): domain Bacteria; kingdom Bacillati; phylum Bacillota; class Bacilli; order Caryophanales; family Bacillaceae; genus Bacillus; species Bacillus sp. RB3. Next base: position 328,315 of record NZ_JASNGE010000003.1, on the reverse strand, counting down.
TCCTGCTGTTTTTTGACGAATTGTTTCGACAAATTCTCCCATCTTCTCTTGGAATAAGGATATTAATATATCTTCTTTATTTTTAAAATATAAATAAATCGTGCCATCAGCTACCCCAGCTTGCTTTGCGATTTTAGAAACTTGCGCTTGGTGGTACCCATTCTCCGCAATCACAATGACTGCCGCATCAATAATTTGATTGTATTTCGGTCTATTTTTCTTCACTTTACTGTCCCCTTCAAGAAGATGACTGAATGAATAGTCATTCATATTCTTATAATACTGACTATTTAGAAAAGTGTCAATCCTATTTTTTCAAAAAGAAAGGGCCTTAGCCCGTTTGCTCATCCTCATTCTTTCTCTTCTCTTCATCTATTAGAACACGGCGCAAAATTTTCCCTACTGTCGTTTTCGGCAAATCATCTCTAAACTCATATACTTTCGGCACTTTATAAGCCGCTAAATATTTACGTGCAAACTGATTTAATTCTTCCTCAGAGCACTCCGTACCTTCTTTTAACACAACAAATGCTTTAACTGTCTCTCCTCGGTACGGATCTGGAACTCCAATTGTCACTACTTCTTGCACTTTTTCATGCTCATATAATACTTCTTCAACTTCACGAGGATACACATTAAATCCACTCGCGACAATCATATCTTTCTTGCGATCTTTTACATAGAAAAATCCATCTTCATCCATGTAGCCAACATCACCTGTATGGAGCCAGCCATCTTGCAATACAGCCGCTGTTTCCTCTGGCTTATTCCAGTATCCTTTCATAATTTGAGGACCTTTCACTACAATTTCCCCTATTTCTCCTGGCGGTAATGCCTCACCAGTCTCAAGTGACATAATGATTGCTTCTGTATCTGGCCACGGAACTCCAATGCTACCTGGCACTCGCTTTTCCCATAAAAAATTACTATGTGTAACTGGAGAGGATTCTGTTAAACCATATCCCTCTACTAGTTTACCACCTGTAACTGTTTCGAACTTTTCCTGTACTTCTACTGGCAGTGGTGCTGATCCACTAATACAAGCACGAATAGAAGAAATATCGTATTCTTTTAAAAGTGGGCTATTTAAAAGAGCGATATAAATAGTTGGTGCCCCTGGAAATAGTGTCACTTTATGCTTCTTAATCGCTTCAAAAACCATTTTCATATCAAACTTTGGAATAAGGACCATTTTGTATCCTTGCATAACACTCAAATTCATAACAGCCGTCATGCCGTACACGTGGAAAAATGGAAGAACCCCAAGAACGACTTCTTCTCCTTCTTTGCAATTATATAACCATTGAACTCCCATTAACGTGTTAGAGACGAGGTTTTTATGCGTTAACATAACGCCTTTCGGAAATCCGGTTGTTCCTCCTGTGTACTGTAAAAGAGCTAGATCATTTTCAGGATCACAAGGCTCCTCAACATCCGTATTCACTTCTTTTTCTACTGAATTCCAAAGATGAATCGTTTCACTCTCTGATACTTTCACAACTAAATTTGACTGTTTTTTCTGCACAAATGGATACAATAGATTTTTAGGGAATGGTAAAAAGTCCGCAATACGAGTTACGATAATATGCTCAATTTTTGTAGCAGATTGAACATTCGTTACTCTTGGAAACACTAAATCGAGACAAAGAATTACTTTTGCTCCCGAGTCATGAAGCTGATATTCTAATTCTCTCTCTGTATACAGTGGATTTGTTTGTACTACGATACCTCCCGCAAGTAATGTGCCGTAATAACCAATTACAGCTTGCGGACAATTCGGCAACATAATAGCAACTCGATCACCCTTTTCCACACCGAGCTTTTGAAGATAATTTGCAAACCTCTTCACCTTATCATGGAAGTCCGAAAACGTAATATCCTTCCCTAAAAAGTGAAGCGCTTTCTTTTCTGGGTAGCGAGAAGCCATCTGTTCTACATATCTATGAAGCGGCTGAATATCATAAGAAATCGTACTCGGAATTTCCTCTGGATAACTTTTCAACCATGGTTTTTCCACCTTCATTCCCCCTTCAAATACATAAAAATAAATGAATGTTCATTCATGATGGTTATTTTCATTATATTATAGTCACCATAGCGTTACAATCATAATATTCTGACTTTTGTATAACTATGCTTTACTTCATTAACTTCTTATTATATGTAGAAACTCTCTTAATCTTAAAAGAGTAAGAGAGTTATAGTTTAACTTAATCTTATTATCGTTAACACTGCTCCTGGAGTAGTTGTTGATAATGTTGCGACAGCTAACAAACCAAATAATTGCAAGCTAATAGCATCTCCTGCTGCAAGAGTTGTAATGATTGTTGCACTAAATGATGTGGTTGCTACCGCAGGAGCATTAATCGTCCCAGCAAGTGCCCCTCCATTAATTGTAATCCGTGAACTGACTAATAATGAAGCCGTTATATTAATTGTATATGAAATATAATAATTACCAGCATTTGCAACCGTAAATACTGTGTTTCCACCAGAAACAGTAATTCCTGGACCGATGTTTTGATTATTTGGAAGCGGGACATTCGTTCCACCAAGAACTACAGATATCGCTGTTCCCGACGTATTATTTGCAAATGCATATGTCGCCGTGATACTTGTACCTGTTGCTCCGGTTGGACCTGTTGAACCCGTTGATCCTGTTGCTCCCGTCGGACCTGTTGAACCCGTTGGACCTGTTGCTCCCGTCGATCCGGTTGGACCTGTTGAACCCGTTGATCCTGTTGCTCCCGTCGGACCTGTTGATCCTGTTGAACCCGTTGGACCTGTTGCTCCCGTCGATCCGGTTGGACCTGTTGCTCCCGTCGGACCTGTTGATCCTGTCGCTCCTGTTGGACCTGTTGAACCCGTTGGACCTGTTGCTCCCGTCGGACCTGTTGCTCCTGTTGAACCCGTTGGACCTGTTGCTCCCGTCGATCCGGTTGGACCTGTTGAACCCGTTGGACCTGTTGCTCCCGTCGGACCTGTTGAACCCGTTGGACCTGTTGCTCCCGTTGATCCTGTTGGACCTGTTGCTCCCGTTGGACCGGTTGAACCGGTTGAACCCGTTGCTCCCGTTGGACCTGTTGCTCCTGTTGCTCCTGTTGAACCTGTCACTCCTGTTGAACCTGTCACTCCTGTTGAACCTGTCGCTCCCGTCGGACCTGTTGAACCGGTTGCTCCTGTTGAACCTGTCGCTCCTGTTGGACCGGTTGAACCGGTTGCTCCTGTTGAACCTGTCACTCCTGTTGAACCTGTTGCTCCCGTCGATCCGGTTGGACCTGTTGCTCCTGTTGCTCCCGTCGGACCTGTTGAACCCGTCGGACCTGTTGCTCCCGTTGGACCTGTTACTCCCGTTATTCCTGTTACTCCCGTTATTCCTGTCGCTCCCGTTGGACCTGTTACTCCCGTTATTCCTGTCGCTCCCGTTGGGCCTGTTGCTCCCGTTGATCCTGTTGAACCTGTTGCTCCCGTTGCTCCGGTTGGACCTGTTGCTCCTGTTGCTCCCGTCGGACCTGTTGAACCCGTCGGACCTGTTGCTCCCGTTGATCCTGTTGCTCCCGTCGGACCTGTTGATCCTGTCGCTCCTGTTGGACCTGTTGAACCCGTTGATCCTGTTGGACCTGTTGGACCAAGCTTAGGGACTGTCCCATCACAACTAAAACAACACGAATCAACATGTACACCATTTTGATTATTACAACTACAATATCCATTTGTATTATTGAGCCATGAAGACATGTTGATTCCTTCCTTCAAATTCAATCTTATAAGTACAAGTAAGAAATTAAAAAACATTTATCAAATCAGACCGAAAGCTTTATTCAGTGGAGATAAATATAGATTTATCCCGTACATTCTAATAATTATTACATGCGATACTATCTCCTTTTGCTTGTACTTTCGCCTCTCTAGTTAAATGAAATTCCTTTTCTAAATTCTTCATACACATATGGATTTTAATCTTACATAACGATATCCGTATAATTCGTTATTTTTCAGCAAAATTTTAAAAATATAATTACGAATAAAAAACTTATTTTGGGAAAGAAGATGAAGAAAATTCTTAGTATTTTCATGGTTGTTCTTCTATTCGCTGTTGAATGCGGACAGCAAAAAAGAGGAGAAAAAGGTAACAACGATAGAAGATAAAAAGCAAACTATAACAATTAAACATACTGAAGGGGAAACAAAATTAGATAAACCGGCGAAAAAAGTTGCTATACTTGGAACACCTTATTTCTTATGGTTGATGAGGAAAAGTGGGAAGAAAGTTAATTAAAAGACGACTTCATATATGTGAAGCCGCCTTTTCCTATTACAGCATAAAATTAATATAAGCTTTGTACATAATATATATAACAAGTGAATACATGATTATATTGAACACAGTTCGTTTTAAAGTTAACTGTCTCTTTAATTTCTTATCCTGTAACCTTAGTTCTATTCCGCTTGCTATTTTCAATCCACCTATTATTTGAAATAGCTCTCTGTAATCATCAGCATTTCCTAACAATATATATTCTTTATTATTTTTATACTTTATATAAAGAAATTCACTTCCCCCTTTACGGTCTAATATTGTTTTCATATTGTAGCAATGCTTAATTAATTATTTCTTGTGGAACAGGGATTATATTATCTCTCACGAATTTAATCTATGAACAAAAATAGGAGGGATAACTATGTACCAAACAATTGACGGCTTCTTGCAATCATGGACATACGAAGCTGAGTCTACTCAGAAAATGCTTGATTCATTAACCGATGCATCTTTATCACAAGAAATTGCACCTGGGCACTGGACCTTAGGAAGAGTTGCTTGGCATATCGTGACGGCAATTCCTGTTATACTATCTGGCACAGGGCTAAAGTTTGAAGGAGCAACGAAAGATTATCCTGTTCCAACTTCTGCAAAAACAATTGCAGATGAATACCGTAAAGTGAACGCGGCTTTTGTTAAAACACTTCAAAGTAAATGGACTGATAAAGACTTAGCTACTATTAACGACTTCTTTGGTCGCCCTATGCCGAATTCTATATTTTTAATGACGCTTATTAATCATCAAAATCATCACCGCGGGCAAATGACGGTTTTAATGCGACAAGCCGGCTTAACAGTTCCTGGCGTATATGGCCCCGCAAAAGAAGAATGGGCTGCGGCTGGAATGGAAGCACCTAAAATGTAACGACAAAAAGACAAGATGTTTACACATCTTGTCTTTTTCTGTAACTTGTTTCATGTGAAACTATTTTTTGTTAAATGGTTGTTTTATGGAAAAAACAAGTTAAAATAAATACATATTATGAGGAGGATCAACCAAATTGAATAAAAAAATAACTATGAGAACTCTTTTACTAGCTTCTATTATTGGAGTTATCAGTGTATCTCTTTATTTCACATATTATGGTACCCCTTGGGGAAAACAAGCAGCAATTACGGAATCAAAAGAATATATTACAAAATACTTCGATTTAGATGCGGAAGTCAAAAATACTTCTTACGATGCTAAAATGAATAGCTATGCAATCTCCTTTGAAACAAGTGGAGACGGAGAGTTTACTATCGAATATAAAAGTCCTAATAACTTTAACATTTCTCCAGGAGTGCAAAAGTATTTAAGCACACACTCTAAATTTACAGAGTAGTACCGAAACATACATATACAAAAAAGAGTTGGTGTAACGCCAACTCTTTTTCTTATTCTTTTCATACAGTTATATCTTCCTTCTCTATATTTTTAATGCCGTAATATGCAATCACAACTCCAATTGCCGCCAATGCTAGTTGAAGGGGAAGTAAAGTTGCTGTAGGAAACTCTGGGTTGGTATTCATTGCAATTGAGACAACGATAAGAGATGAAACAATTGTAGTTGGCACTGAACGTTTACGCATTCCGAAATATAATGGGATTAAACTCATCCCCGCAGTTGCAATGGCTAAAGGAACTAGTTTTATTCCTTCTTGCACCAATTGATCTACTGTGAATGAATGAGGAAGAATTGAAAAACAACTATCTATCCCAAAGAAAATTCCTACTACTAAAATGTTAGATACAATAACTGTTATAAATGTTACTATCGCTGTAATAGCCAACTTACTAGCCATCATTTTCTTTCGATTAATGGGATAAGAAAACATGAGTAGTATTGTTTTATTTTTATATTCGTCAATTATTAACCTTGCTATTAATACACTACCAAAAATAATAAATGTTGCTCTTACTACTGTACTAGCCATTAACAAAATCATCTGCGGATCTCTTATTTCTGGATCTCCTTCTATTTGTGCAATGAAACTAACAAAGATTAATAATGCCAGTATAATAATATTTGCAATAACTGCTCCCCTCACATACCATCCAAACTTAAATTTCTTCAATTCTAACTTCATAAGACGTAGCATGATATTCCTCCTTCCTCCTTGGACTTAATCAATATAAATGACTCCTGTTTCACTTAAAATCTTCGCTTCATTTTTTGCATCACCAATCGTTCCTACTTTTATTTTGTCTGTATTTTTATCTTTCTTAAGTCCTTTTAAATCCACTATTACGTCAGCCGAATTACTTTTAGCCATAAGCTTCAATGATGCAGGGACACCTTTATACCGTACGCCAATATCACCTGATTTTGTTTCTATAAATAATGATTTTGTTTCTATAAATAATGATTTTCCTTCTGTCATATCTTTCAGTAATACTTCCCCAGATGTTGATGTGATGTTCATATTTGAGTTACTTACATTTGTTATATAGTTATCACCAGTCGTAGACTTTATATTTAATTCTTGTACTGAACTACCTTTTAAAACTAACTCTCCACTTTGCGATATAAATTCACCTTTCTCGGCTGATAGTCCTGTAATCATTTCATCTCCAGACTTGCCTTTTGTCATGATATTTTTTACTACTATATCTCTTATTTTCACATCACCCGATTTATTATTTACTACAATTTTATCTATTTCTTTCTTCGGAATAGCTATAGATATACTATTTTTCTTCCTAAACGTGAAACCATTAAAAAATCTGTTCATCTTTTGTTTTTGCTTAATCACAATTTTATTTTCATCATTTTCTATTTTGACAGGATCTATCTCTTTATCTGCTTGTTCACCTTGAGCGGAAATTACTATTTTATTAGCGTCTGTACTTTTAAATTCAAGATTCCAGTTTTCATTGTCTACTTCTATTTCTTTTATATTATTTATCTCAAAAGACTTTTCTTTCTTAAAATCTTTCCCCTGAAATACCTTAATACCAAAAACTACACTAGCAATTGTAATGAATAATATTGCAATTACTATCATTTTTTTCACTATTCATACCCCAGTTCGTTTTTGTTTTAAGCTTGCTTCACGCCACATCGATCTTGTCGATTTTACGATATGAAAGATAACTGATGAAAATTCCTAATAAACAGAGCACTATTGGGATAGCTATAAAATTAAACAGACTTACTTGACCGTTTCCATGACCAAAGTTACTACTAATTAGCATTCCGATTATTACTGCAGAAGTAATTGTTGTGGGTGTCGATTTCTTTCTCATCCCAAAAAATAAAGGAATTAAACTTATACCAGATATCATAAATGCACTTATAAAAGTAGTTGGAACGATAGATATTATTTCACCTATCGTAGCTGGTGTTTCAATCAGTCCCATCATTGGACTCACAAAATATACAAGCAAACTGATACTGAAAGTAGCGATAATCGTGCTCACAAAACAAAAACAAAAAACAATTGTTAATTTCGCTCTCATTAGCATTTTTCGTTGCAATGGGTACATAAATAGTAGTTGCATTGTTTTGTTCTTATACTCATCAATTACTAAACGTGATAAAATGACCGAACTAAAAATAATGAATGTTATCCTAATAAAAGTGTTTATTAAAACCATTTGTTGCGTGAAGTCAAAGAAGAGCACGTCTCCCTCGGCTTTCATTCCCAACGCCATAAGGCTTACTGCAGCGAAAATTGCTATAATACAAATTGCTACCCCTTTAAAGTAACTAGATAATTTATGTTTCTTCCATTCGAGCTTCATTAATCTAAGCATACAAACCACTCCTCCATTCTTTATATAACTGTCTTTATGCTGCTAACATTCTAATTCCAGCAGTAACGAAGCTTAACATTCCTATTACTATTAGAATTAACAACCATTTCCGCTCAGGTTTTCTATAATATAAAATCCCACTTATGAACATTACGATCAATCCACTTAGTAGATTCACTAACAATCCATTAAGCATGAATGCCCTCTCCATCCATTACATTTAAGAAATATTCTTCTAAGGAACTATGTTTCTTATTAATACTTTCAATTTCCACATCGTTCATAATAAGTGCTTTTGAAATGGCCTGCTGAGACGCTAACGTATCATACACACGAATCATGGTTCCACTCATTATTTTGTAGTTTTTTATACCAAGTTTATCTTCTAAAATATAAGCTGCACGTTTCACATCAGGAACAGTGATTTCAATGTACTCTGTTTGTTTTCCGTTAATACTCTTCATTGAAACTTCTTTTATTAGTTTTCCATTTTGAATCACACCAATTGTATCGGCCATTAGTTCCATTTCACCTAAAATATGACTAGAAACTAATAATGTAATGCCATATTCTTTGCAGAGCATTTTAAATAAGTCTCGTAACTCTTTAATACCAATTGGATCTAAACCGTTAATTGGTTCATCTAAAATGAGCAATTCTGGCTTTGTCACGATTGCTCTTGCAATACCGAGTCGTTGTTTCATTCCTAATGAAAAATCTTTTACTTTTTTATTATCTACCCCTTGTAGTTTCACTAAATGTAAAGCATGGTCAATTGCATTTTTATCGTAGTAGCCCATGTATTCACAATGTAGGTCTAAGTTTTCTTTCGCCGTTAATTTATCATAAAAGATTGGGTATTCAATAATTGTCCCCATTCTTTTTAATACTTCATAAGATGTATCTGTTAATTTCTCACCGAAGATTTCAATATCACCACTCGTCGGTTTTATTAAATTTGTAATCATTTTCATAATCGTTGTTTTACCAGCACCGTTTGGTCCTAAAAAACCGTAAATTTCTCCTTTTTTCACATGCATGTTAACACCGGAAATAACTTCTTTCCCTTTAAACACTTTCGTTAACTGGTTTGTTTTTAATATATATGTCATGTTACTTTCCCCTTTCGCAATACTCTATATTTCTATAATAGACAACGGAAATCTCTTTTTTCTTACCCGTTTCTTACAAATTCCTTACGCTGAAAAAAAGCTTGTAGAATCTACTGCTCTACAAGCTAAAACTGTATCTTTATTAATGCAATTGTAAAAATTGTTTTTTCATACGGTTTACTGGAAAGATGAATTTTTCCGTCCATCGCTTCCACAAGCCGTTTCGTAATCGTTAATCCTAGACCGCTTCCTTGGTACAATCTATTTCTTGAATCTTCAAGTGTGTACATACGCTCAAACACTTTATCAATATGAGATTCATCAATCCCTTTTCCTTTATCCCATACATCTATATACACGCCCGTGTCATCATCTCTTAACGTCATACCGAGTGCCTTTCCATCGTCTCCATATGTAATTGCATTTGATATTAAATTATTCAATACCCTACCTAATACTTCTACATTTCCAAGTGCATATATATTTCTTTCTGGTATATCAATATGAACCTGAAAACCTTTCGTCGTCACTAAATCATAAAATGATAAAATCTTCTCGCGGCAAACTTCATTCATATTTATTTTTGTCATTTCAATTGCTTTGTCACCAGATTCTAATTTCGCTAAATCAAAAAACTTATGAATTAATTCCATCACTTCTAGTGTTTTCGTATGCACTTTCTCAAGTAATATTTGTTGTTCTTCTTTATTTATCGTTTTATCCTTATTTAACATTTCTGTATATCCAAGAATAACTGTTAGTGGTGTTTTCAAGTCATGCGAAATATTTGAAAGCATTTTTCTCATCGAAATTTCTACTTTTGCATGATCTGCATTCGTTTTCTGTTTTGCATCTAATAATTGATTAATCGCCACTAATAATTTTTGCAATTCTAGATCATCTGTCATAACGAGTAACGTCTCACCTGTTTTTTCATTTACAATACTTTCTAACTTTTCATATGTGTATCGTAAATTTTTACTACTATTTTTTCTCATTTTATATTGCATATAAATAACACATAACAATATAAAAATAATACCTATTAACAAATTGATCATATTACATCACTTCCAGCTTATAGCCGATGCCCCATAGCGTTTTAATATATTCTGGATTAGATGGATCACTTTCGATTTTCTCACGCAATCTTCTCATATGAACATTAATAACGTTATCGTCACCGTAATACTCTTCATTCCAAACTAACGTATATATTTGCGCTTTCGTAAATACACGATTTTGGTTCTTTACGAATAGCTTTAAAATCTCAAATTCTTTTAAAGTAAGTTTGAGAGGCTTCCCGTTTTTTTCTACAGTAAAATTAATTGGATCAATTGTTAAATCACCAATTTGAATCATTTTTTCTATTGTTTCTGTAGCCGAGTATTTCGTAGACCTCCGAATACCTGCTTTTACACGTGCAGCCAATTCAATCATAGAAAACGGCTTACAAATGTAATCATCTGCTCCAAGTCCTAATCCAACAGCTTTATCAACATCTGTATCTTTTGCCGACATCATTAAAATCGGAACTGCACTTTTTTCTCGAATGATTCGTACAACCTCTAAGCCATCTAGCTTTGGCATCATAATGTCAAGGATAATCAAATCAAATGAACCTTTTAAATATGTGTTCACGCCTTCTTCTCCATCAGACGCAATCGTAACTTGAAAGCCTTCCTTTATTAAATACTTTTCCACCATCTCTTGAATTGAGATATCATCTTCAACTAATAAAATATGATGTGACATATGTCTATCCCCTTTTTACAAACGTTAACAATCCAATTGTATCGTAACTACTACAGACTGGAAACAATTATATGAATTTTCAAACCAACTTCCCTTCCTTCCTTAACAATGATATGATGAAATTCACTACGATTGTTCATAATTAACTTTATATAAAGGAGACTTATCATGTCAGAAAACAAAAAAGTAAGCTTAGCTGATTTAATGCGTGAACAACTTGCTAAGAAAAAGCAAGGAAATGGAAATGGTCAAAATGCAAAAAATCAAAGCCAAGAAACAAAAAAATTACAAAACCAACAAACAAAGAAAACAAACAACCAACGTAGACGTACAGGTGTATAAATGAACGGACAAAAACGTTCTAATATCGCCCCCGGTCTTGAAGTTGATATTGTATTAAAACAAGATCAACGAACAGGCAAATTAACACGTGGAATTGTAAAAGATATTTTAACAAACTCCCCTTCCCATCCGCATGGCATTAAAGTGCGATTGCAGGACGGGCAAGTCGGTAGAGTACAAAATATCGTTCAATAAGAAAAGGAGCTCAAGTAAACTCGAGCTCCTTTTCTTTATTAACCTTTAATTTTCTCGATGAAAACTACTTTTAAGTAGTCTCCTTCTTTAAATTGATCAATGGTACGGAAATCTTCTGGTAAAGAATGTTCTTCTAATATTTTATATTTGCCATTCATTTCTTTAAAGGCTGTATCGATAAAGCCTTTAAACTTTTTCATATCGAATGCGCTACAATTTGTAGAAGCAACGATAATACCGTTATTTTCTGTAATAGCAATTGTTTCTTTTAATAAATTTTTATAATCTTTTGCTGCACTAAATGTATATTTTTTTGAGCGTGCAAAGCTTGGAGGATCAAGTACGACCATATCAAATTTCATTTTTTTCTTCGCTGCATATTTGAAGTAAAGAAATACATCTTCTACAATAATATCTTGCGCTTCATAATCAACTTCATTTACACTAAACTGCTCAATCGTTTTACTTAAACTACGATTTGCAAGGTCAACACTCGTCGTTTTACTCGCTCCGCCAAGCGCTGCAAATACAGAGAAAGCACCTGTATAAGAGAACATATTTAACACTGTTCTTCCTTTTGCATATTTATCACGAATTTGTTTTCGAACGTTACGTTGATCTAAAAATACCCCAACCATTGCCCCATCATTTAAATAAACCGCAAAGTTTACACCGTTCTCTTTTACGATAAGTGGGAACTCGCCGCGCTCTCCTGCTACGAAATCATCACCCTCAATATATTTCCCTTTCGTATCAAAACGCTTTTTCTCATAAATACCTTTAAAGTTTGCTACTTTTTGAAGAGCGGCTATAATCTCGCCTCTGAAAGTGTAAATCCCTTCACTATACCAACTTACTACGTAGTAGCCATCATAATAATCGATAATTAGTCCTCCAAGACCATCACCTTCACCATTCACCACACGGAATGCTGTCGTATCACTTGATTTGTAAAATTGCTTTCGTTTATGTAAGGCAGATTTGATTTTACTTTCAAAGAAAGATTGATTAATTTGTTCACTCTCTTTTCTCGTTAAAATCCAGCCGTATCCTTTATTTTGTTTTCCATAATAGCCTTTTCCGACAAAGTGGTTCTTCTCATCTACTACTTGAATGATTGTTCCTTCTTCACGAACATCATTTAAATTTTGAATCGCATCTTTTAAAATAAGCGGATATCCACTTTTAATTTCTTTTATAAATTTCGGTTTTATTTTTACAGTTACTTCTGATTGCATATAATAACTTCCTTTCCATTTGCATGCTTTCTCTACAGGAAGCATTTGAAAAACGAGACTGAAAAAACAGCCTCGTTTCACTATACCATATTATTGCTTTGCTAGTACAACTCGCTCATTCTCTCGCTTAACTGCCACATATTTACTACATTTTGAACTGGAAATCTTACTGTCCAATATAATATAAAAAACTTTTATATTTCACATTTACCATTGACAATGATAATGATTTTCATTATCATTTAATGTATATGAGTTCTTGAAAATATAGCTACATCTATAGGAGGAATAAACATGATTATTGTTACAAATACAGCTAAAATTACAAAGGGAAATGGACATAAATTAATTGAGCGTTTTAATAAAGTAGGTAAAGTTGAAACGATGCCAGGCTTTTTAGGTCTAGAAGTTCTTTTAACGCAAAATACAGTTGATTATGATGAAGTAACAATTAGCACTCGCTGGAATGCAAAAGAAGATTTCCAAGGTTGGACAAAGAGCGCTGCATTTAAAGATGCTCACTCACATCAAGGCGGAATGCCAGAATATATTCTTGATAATAAAATTGCTTACTATGATGTAAAAGTTGTACGTATGCCAATGGCTGCAGCACAGTAAAAACAGTCCTTTTTTAAAGTATAGAATATGAGAAGCGTTATCTATCACTTCTCATATTCTATACTTTTTTCTTTAATTTCTTTTTTCTTTAATTTCTTTTTTCTTTAATTTCTTTTTACTAATTTTGCGTGTACAACTAGCCTTCCAGCCTCTGGATCAAGCGCATAGTCACAAGTAGAAAGTGTTACGATTTCATCATTAGCCGTCAATTCCGTATCCGTTTTGTACAGTGATTTTTCTTGAATTTCCTTTAAGAACGATGTATATGCTGCATCATTTTCAAAATCCGTTTCAATGTAATAAAAGTCCGTTGTTGTCGTGTATACTGAAAAAACTTCCACGTCGTATCCTTCAAATAATGTATCGTAATATAATTTACGATGAGACATAAAAAAGTCTTCATCCAACATCTTTTTTAAACTACCAAACATAGAACCGTCTTTCATACGATGGCCATATAAAATCGTATTTCGATTTTGAGATTTCACATCATTACGATGGTCCATAAAAATGCTTCCCGCTCTCATATCTTCACCTTTATAATTACGAAATAAATAGTAATCATTATCTTTTGCTTGAACGATTGGATAATTAATTTGTGTATCATCCATCGTAATCCATCCGACTATCTCTGGATTAATTTTCTGGAGATCCTGAAACTGTTTACGTACCTCTCCATCTTCTGATTTTTCTTCCATTGGACTTCTTTTATAAATATGTTGTGCCTCAGCCATTACTTTACGATTTTCATAATAATCCATGAAAATCCCGCCCAACTCATACATTGAATAGAAAAAGATTCCTAAAAACACAATTGTAAGTATGCGTTGAAAAAAAGAATTCTTTTTCCGTCCTTTCTTACTATTCAAATTATCACCTCAAAACGGATTATGCTCATCCTTTAGATTCCCATAGGTACCATGTACAATCCGGTATCTTCATCCTGCTTTACAATGACATCTACACCATATATTGCTTTAACCATTTCTTCTGTTATTACATCATTAGGATTACCTTTCGTAATGATTTCTCCATCTTTCATAACGATAATATGGTCGCTATAACGAATGGCTTGATTAATATCATGTAATACCATTACAATCGTTAGTCCATGCACTTCATTTAACTCTTTCACTAACTCTAATATTTCTAGCTGATAGTAAATATCTAAATATGTGGTCGGCTCATCTAAGAAGAGCATTGGTGTATTTTGAGCTAATGTCATTGCGATCCAAACTCGCTGCCTCTCTCCACCAGATAAAGCATAAATTGGCTTATCACGCTTACTTTGTAAATTCGTACATACTAGCGCACGCTCAATCGCTTCTCTATCTTCATCTGTTTGCGGAGAGAATATATTTTTATATGGCATACGCCCGAAGCTTATTAGCTTTTCCACTGTAATATCTGCTGGAGCCTCATTTTGTTGATGGACAACCGCTAGTTTTCTAGCAAACTCTTTCGGTTTATATTCACTAATCGCTTTCCCATCAAGTATTACTTCTCCACTGCTAGGAGCGTGGTTTCTAGACATGACACTAAGTAATGTTGATTTCCCACATCCATTCGGTCCAATGATTGTTGTAATTTTCCCAATTTCTATTTCACTACTAACAGACTTTAATCGATTTGTTACGTTATCGTATGAAAAGGTTACATTTTTAATTTCCATAAACTTTATCACTCTTTCTAAGCAAGAATATTAAGAATGGACCACCAATAACCGCCATAATTGTTGCTGCTGGAATTTCGTTAGGTGGCACAATTAACCTTCCAATCGTATCTGCCGTCAAAATTAATAACGCCCCTGCAAGAGCAGAAAATGGAATTAATACTTTATGGTCTGAACCGACTAATTGTCTTGAAATATGCGGAACTAGTAATCCTACAAAAGCAATAACACCTGCAATCGCTGTTGATACTGCCGCTAAGAGTACTGCAATGGCAGAAATAATAAGACGAACTCTCGTCACGTGCAAGCCTAAGTTTTTCGCAGTCTTATCTTGTAGCGATAATAAGTTACACCAAGCTCCTACGAACAGAGCAAGAATAAGACCAATCGTTCCATAAGTCACCATTATTTCTACATCGCCCCACGTCTTCATTGTTATGTTAGAAGTCGTCGTTTGCTTAATACTCTTAATAAAATACCCACAAATCTTAACGAATGATTCATTTAACCCAGTAAACATTGCATTAATGGCAATACCAATTAAAATAATGCGAAGCGGGCTTAATCCTGACTTCCATGAAAACGAATAAACGAGATAACACGCAAACGCACCACCTAAAAAGGCGAATACGGGTGTCCAGAAAAAGAATTGCGGGAACAACGTAATAATAACGAGTGTCATAAAACTAGCTCCTGAAGATATACCGATTACCCCAGCATCAGCGAGTGGATTTTTCATAACAGCTTGAAAAAGCACACCTGAAACAGCGAGAGCCGCTCCAGTGAACAACGCAATAATAATACGCGGAAAACGTAAATCTTTAATGACTTCAACATCTTCATTTCCACCTGTAAATATCCCTTGTACAAGTTCAACAATACCTACTTCTAAACTACCTTTCATCGCTGACAATGATGTCATAACAATAAGCAATGCAGTAACAATGAGGAAACTCCAAGTTTTTTTATTCATTCTACTCTTCCTTTATATTAAAATGCATCACGGATACATCATTTTTTTCAATTCATCTAATGCTTCAATTGCTGCTAAATTACCTGTCGTTCCAAATAAACGCTCTTCTAAATCGTAAACACGGTTATTTTTAACCGCAGCAAAGTGTTTCCAAATATCATTTGTTTTAAATTCTTTATCAAACATTTTTACAACTTCATCAGGCATACCATGAGCTGCTCGTAAAATAATATCTGGATCAGCTTTCTTTAAATACTCTGTATTAGAAGCTAAATATTCTACTTGTTCACCTTGCACAATATTTTTACCACCTAGTTGTTTCACTAAATCTCCAATATAAGAATGCTCTGTTGCTACTAAATAACTTCCCGGCACACCTAATAAAATAAGCACTGTCGGTTCTTTCTTTCCTTTTACTTCTTTTTGAATGCTAGCAACCTTTTTATCTAATTTAGTTACTACTGCTTCGGCCTGTTTTTCACGCCCATATTTCTTACCTAAATCGCTAATAGAACTTTGCATATTTTTCAAACTCGTTAAATCTAAAAAGTTTGCTTTCATACCCACACCATCAAAAACTGGCTTTAATTCATATTCAAGTGTTGTCACAGATAACACTTCTGAAGGCTTTAATGACTTTACCTTTTCCATATCTGGACTCATTGGATTCCCAACTTCAGGTAAACCTTTATATCGCTTCGGTAAAGTTTTAGAACTTGTTGGAACGCCGACTAAATCTACTTCTAACGCATCCATAATTTCAGTAACAGCCACTGTTGTTGCAACAACGTGCTCTTTACTTTCACTCTTTACCTGCTTTGCTGATTCTTTTTTTGGTGATGAGCACCCGGCTATACCCATTAACAAAATGATAGCCATTAGTACACTTGCAATTTTCTTCACTCTCAATCACCACTCCTTTCCATACAATATGAAACAAGTCTTGATGCACGCGAACATGCATCAAGACTCCAAAAATTACAATCTACCTGCTCTATATTTACGAACTAGTAAAGCAAGTGAACCTAGCAGTAACACCATGTATAAACCAAGTTGTGCTGTATCTGCAGTTTTTGAGTTTTTCTCTTTTTTTGAATCATTTTTTGTAACTTCTTTTTTCTTCTGACCATCTGCATTTCGGTTAAAATCAGGAGTACCTACTGTTTTTACATTATCTACTTTCGGTGTAGTCACTGGATTTTTCGGTTCATTTTTCGGTTCCTCTTTAATAGTTCCTAACGCGCCGATATTATTTGTATCAAATTGAATTTGTACATCGTAGAAATGATGGTAGTTCATCTCATCGATGTCTACCTTTACTTTTGCGTTTAATTTTTTAAATAGATCTTCTACTTCAAACTGTACTACTCGCGTATTTGCGTTTTTATCTTCGCTTACTACTTTCGCATCAGCGAATAGTTCCTTGTTTTCCGTTTGGAATTTCGTAATCCACGCACTATTTTTCAGCGTCATCTCAATATATTTTTTACCATCTTTTACGATTAATTTCGCTGGATTTACAACATAGTCATTCATCTTTGAAATCTCATCTGTTTTATCTTTTAATACTTTAAATGTAATATCATATTGGCCATCTACTAAATTTTCCGGATCAACTATTACTCTCGGTTTATTATTTTCATCTTGGTTGTTGTTTCCACCTTGGTTGTCGTTTTCACCTTGGTTGTCGTTTCCGCCTTGGTTGTCGTTTCCGCCTTGGTTGTCGTTTCCGCCTTGGTTGTCGTTTCCGCCTTGGTTGTTGTTTCCGCCTTGGCTATCTAACGGCTTAATGCTACCTTTATCAAATGCAAATTGAATATCGTAAAAATGGTGATAATTCATTGAATCGATATCTACTTTTACTTTTGCATTTAACTTTTTTGATAAATCTGGTACTTCTACTTCCACTACGCGTGTATCAGCTTTTTTATCTTCACTTATTACATTTGTATCAACAAACGAACCATTTTTCTCAAATTCAAATTTTGTAATCCAAGAACTGTTCGTTAACGTAAATGATACATACTTCTTACCATCTTTTACTTTTAGCACACCTGGACTTTTTGTATATGTGTTCATCATTGAAATTTCGTCTGTTTGATCTTTTAATGCTTTGAAATTGATGCTGTATTCACCATCTTTAATTGTTTCAGCATCTGGTTTTTTATTTTCATCTGGTTTTTCTGCTTCCGGTTTTTCTGCTTCCGGTTTTTCTGCTTCCGGTTTTTCTGCTTCCGGTTGTTTCTCTTCATTTTTAATTTGTTCAAGTTTATCTTGTTCAAATAAAAGTTGTACATCATGCGTTTGCTTATAATTTCTTGATGCCATTTCGATAAATACTTTTGTATTTAGTTTTTTAGATAAATCGTTTACTTCAAACTCTACTACTCTTGTATCTTTTTCCTTATCCTCACTCACTACTTTTGCATCAACAAATGCGCCATCTTTTTCCGTTTGGAAATTTTTAATTAATGAGCTACTTTTTAATGTTACAATTGCTTTTTTCTTACCGTTTTCTACTTTTAATACTCCTGGATTTACCATGTAAGTATTCATCTTAGATTCTTCATCTGTTTGATTTTTTAACACTTTAAATGGAATGCTGTACGCACCATCTGTAATTGTGTTAGAATTTGGTTGTTGATCTGGGTCAGGCTTTTGGTCGGGCTTCTGACTTGGATCCGGTTTTTCATTTGGATCTGGCTTATTAGCTGGGTCCTCTTTTTCATTTGGTTGTTCCACATGAATTGGTGTAATACTATTTTGATCAAATGCAATACGAACGTCGTACTCATGATGATAATTTAAAAAATCAATATCTACTTTTACTTTTGCATTTAATACCTTCTCTACATCTTCTACATCAAATTCTACTACTCTTGTATCTTTTTCTTTATCTTCACTAATTATATTTGTCGCAACTAGCTTACCTGCTTTTTCTGTTTCAAACTTCGTAATCCATGAACTATTCGTTAATGTAAAGGATACTTTCTTTTTCCCATCCTTCACTTTTAAAGTCCCTGGGCTTACTGAATATTGATTCATCATCGATTCTTCATCTGATGTATCTTTTAAAACTTTGAACCCAATTGAATATTCACCGTCAGCCAACTTGGTAGCTGCTTGAACTGCAAGTGGTTGTAATGTTGCTACGAATGTAAATATCATTAAAAACATAGCAACAATAATTTTTGTATACCTGTTCAATGGAACGACTCTCCCTTTTGAAAATTATTTAATACTGCTCCCATCAAATACAAAGCGAATATCATATGAAGCATTATAATTAATAATTGGAATATTAATTTTCACCTTTCCATTTAGTTTTTTTGACAAGTCAGCAACTTCAAATTCTACTACTCTAGTATTATCTTTTTTGTTTTCACTTAACACGTTTGTTTCTACAAATTGACCATCTTTTTCTACTTGGAAACTTTTAATAGAAGCACTATCTTTCACTTTAAATGAAACATATTGTTTTCCATTTTTAACTGTTAATGTTGCTGGGCTTTCAAAATAACTATTCATTCTAGACGATTCATCTTTATCGCCTTTCCATACAGTAAAAGCAATATTATATTTTCCATCAGCTAGTTTTGTAGCAGCCTTTGCATCTTGTAAACCTAGTGTTGCGATAAACGTAAATAAAACAGCAAATACAGCAATAATCATTTTAAATTGTTTAAACATATATTCATCACCCTTCAAAAGATTTATTTACTCAACTTCACTTTACGAATTAAGAAAGCACCTGAAATAAGAATTAACGCTACAAACAATCCAATACGTGCTTCATCGCCTGTTTTTGGGTTATCTGTTTTTTCAGCTTTTCCATTTTCATTTTTTGTTTCTTTGTTCACTTCTTTAGCTGTTTCCTTACTCTCTACTTTTGTTTTCTCTTCTTTTACTTGTGTATCTGTTTTCGCTTGATCATTATTTTTTGTTGTAGCAGCTACGCCGTTATCGCCACCTACAGCTTTTACATTTGCATCAAAAGCAAAACGAATTGTGTAGTGGTGGTCATAGTTTGCATTTGGTACAACAACATGAATTTTTACAGCTGCCGGTTTGGATAAATCATCTACTTTAAACTCTACTGTTCTTTTATCTGCCGATTCATCTTTACTAACAGCTTTCGCATCAACAAAATTCCCATTCTCTGGTGCTTTAAATTCTGTAATCCAAGCACTATGATTCATCGGAACTTGTACTCTCATCTCACCGTTTTTCACTATTAATTTTGCCGGCTTTTCAAAATAGTCATTTGCCATTGAAGCTGAATCATTTTCCGCTTTTTGAATTACGTAATTAATATCGTAAGTACCATCAGCTAGTTTTGCTGAAGCATTCCCGTATGGCATTACAAGAAAAGCTAGCATACATACGAACGTTATAATAAAAACGGGTAATACAGAAACCTTTTTCATTTTTCTTGTTTCCTCCTTGCTTATCTTTCATTTCACTTTTTGAAAATGATAATTATTCTCAATTTATAAGAAAAAAAATAATCTCTTCTACCTATTATTTAATTAGCATTCTTTTATGCAACATAAGTATTATTGATTATCATTCTCATTTAATATTAAAAATAATATCTCACCCTATTCCTTATACGAAGGCATAGAAACTGAGAAAAAATGATAAAGCGCATTTATTGATTATCATTCTCAATTCAAATCAAAAAAATAAACTATCTCTTCTCCTCTTCTTTCACCTCTTCCCACAACAACACTATAGTTATAGAAACCCCTTTTCCCTCACTTCCCTTCCAATATTTCCACAACTAAGTCAATCTTAGCCTACTCATAATTTTTTTGTCAACTATATTACGTATAAAATTTTTAATATCTGAATTTCTCTATATGCGGCTTTTTTTACAAAAAAAGAGACTTTCTATAATAGAAAGCCTCTTTTCTCTATTTTTCTACAGCAATTTCCTGCTTTTGAAACTTAGAAACTATATAACCAAATCCTATACCGATTATGCCTGGAACTAACCAACCAATTCCTACACTATATAATGGAATCTTATCTAAAATAGGTGCTAGCGCTGCAATTTGAAGGTTTGCATTGTGTAATCCATCAAAGAAACTTATTGCAAATGCTCCTACAATCCCGCCCACATATATCGCTAATGGAAGACGAACGTAGTTTTCAACAAGTGATAATACGATAAGTACGATTCCAATTGGATAAATTGCGATTAAGATTGGTAATGCTAATGCATTTAACTGAGTTAACCCAAGGTTTGCTACCATAAATGCTAATACACAGAAAATGAAAACGACTTTTTGATAAGAAAGCTTTGGTAATAAGGAAGAGAAGTAATCACCACAAGCTGCAACAATACCTACAGAAGTTGTTAAACATGCTGCTGTAATTGCGATCCCTAGTAATAAAGTTCCGTAGCTACCAAATAAATGATTCACGACATTTGTTAAAATAATTCCTCCGTTTGCGCCCATTCCAAGTGACACACTAGAAGCTCCAAGATAAGCAAGTGCTAAATACACAAGTAGTAGACCAAGCGCTGCAATAAATCCTGCAAAGATTGTTACTTTTGCAATACTGTTTTTATTTGTAATTCCTTTTTCTTTTAACGCATGAATTACAACATTTCCGAATACCAGTGCTGCAAGTCCATCTAAAGTTAAATATCCATCAATAAATCCTTTAAAGAGAGGAGCACTATACGCTTCTGTCGGTGCACCAAATTCTCCAATTGGTGTAATAAGTGCTTTACCTACGATAATTGCAATAACAGCTAATAATATTGGAGTTAGCACCTTACCAATACGACCCACTAATTTCGAAGGATTTAAAGCTAAATAGAAAGTGACTGCAAAGAAAATAAGTGTAAAGATAACAAGTGGATATGACTGACCAGCTATCTCACTTGGTAAAAACGGTGCAACACTCATCTCATAAGCTACTGTTCCTGTACGCGGTACACTTACGAATACGCCTAAACATAAATAAATTGCAGTGATAAAAACAAGTGCGAATATAGGATGTACACGTCCTGCTAGCTCATTAATATCTCCCTTTAAAGCTATAACAATTACTCCTAATAAAGGTAGTCCAACGCCTGTTACGATAAAACCAAACAGCGCGATCCATACGTCCGTTCCAGCACCTTGCCCTAACGCTGGTGGAAAAATCATATTACCTGCACCAAAAAACAGTGCAAATAACATTAAACTTATTGCAAACATCTCCGAAAACTTTAAAGATGATTTCATTTCTACTAACCTCCTAAAATAATAAATTAACAAAATATTCTGAATTAAAATCCGTCACATATCCTCTTTCAAGCATACTTCCCCGTAAAAGAACGCAAAAAACACCCGTCCCTAACAAAGGGACGAGTGTTGAAATCGTGGTTCCACCCTTATTCTAATAAAATGAATTTATAACGAAATAAGCTCATTTTATAGCTCGTGTAAATTGATAACGGTTTTATCCGCCAAGAATTACAATGCATCATGTATGCAGTTCACTCTTGAAGTTTAGAGGTGGTAAGCTTGTCTTTTCGTATTAGGAAGCTCACAGCCTAAGGCTTCCCTCTCTGAGAATCGTAAAATACAACTCATGTCCTCATCATTACTTTTATAAAATATCTTGTCGAAACTTGTTGTTTTTTATTATATGGGCTATTTTTTAAAAAATCAATAGTTTTATTTTTTCTGACAAAAAAATATAGGGAGAAAATTTTCCCTCCCTATAACTGCCCTATTAAAATTTCTAACTCTTCAGCTGTAACGCTCCGCCACTTTCCAACTTCAAGCTCATTTAGCTCTATATTCATAATGCGTACTCGCTTTAGCTTTATTACAGTAAACCCGAAAGCTCGACTCATTCTACGAATTTGCCTGTTCATTCCTTGCGTTAAAACGATACGAAATGTTGATTGATCAACTCTTGTCACTTTGCACGGCTTCGTCATTCCATCTTTAATCTTTACACCGCTGGACATCTCATCAATAAACCAGTCCGTAAAAGGTTTATCGACTGTGACAACATATTCCTTCTCGTGCTCATGATCACCATGTAAAATTTGATTCGCAATCCCGCCGTCATTCGTTAATAAAATAAGTCCTTCCGATGCTTTATCTAATCGTCCAACTGGAAAGATTCGCTCTGGATAATTGATATAATCAATAATATTATCTTCAATATGATCAGCTGCTGTACAAGTAATTCCGACTGGTTTATGAAAGGCTATGTACACCTTTTCTTTCTCTTCTTTTACAATAACTTGCCCATCAATCGTTACAACATCACCATCGCTCACAAGTTCACCGTGCGTACATATTTCACCATTAATAGCCACGCGTCCAGCTTTAATGAGGCGATCTGTTTCACGTCTGGAGCATGATTTTGCTTCGCTTATGTATTGGTTGATTTTCATGTTCTATTCCTTTTCACATATATTAAAAGCGTCAATCTATGGCAATATAATTCTGCCACGATTGACGCTTTTTCACTTCGCAAAAACAACTAAATAAATAACCCCAATCACCAAAAATATTCCGCAACAAGCTAACAATACTTTTGCAAGTTTGTCCATAAACATATAATGGTTTCCCCTTTGTTTCGTTGTTTTCTATTTTAATTCGACAACTGTTACGCCTAGGCCTCCCTCGCCCATGTCACCGTAACGGAAGGTTTTTACACCGCGATGCTTCTTCAAGTAATCTTGTACACCTTGGCGAAGTGCTCCTGTCCCCTTACCGTGAATAATTGATACGCGAGGATAGCTTGCAAGCTGGGCATCGTCTAAGTATTTCTCAACGCGCGCCATTGCATTTTCAAATCGTTCACCACGAAGGTCAAGTTCTAATGAAACGTGATAGTCTCTACCTTTTACCGTTGCAACTGCTTTTTTCTCTGTTTGCTTCGGTGTGTTAATGTATTCCATGTTAGATTCTTTTACTTTCATCTTCAGAATACCGATTTGTACGCTCCACTCAGTATCGCTTACTTTTTCAAGTAATTGACCTTTTTGACCGAACGTTAATACTTTTACTTCATCACCTGCACGTAACTGTTGCTTCGGCGCAGTGTTTTTCACGTTTACTTTTTGTTTCTTAACAAGCTCTGGTGCTGCGCCTTCTAGACGGCTCTTCGCTTCAATTAACTCGTGGTCTTTCACGTTTGCAAGCTGTGCTTTACGCAATTGACGAAGTTCTTGAATAATGCCTTCTGCTTCTTTCTTTGCAGCTTCGACTTTTTCTTCCCCTTCTTTTTGCGCTTTTAATAATCGTTCATCGCGATCTTCGTTAAATTCAATAATTTGACGTTGTAATTCACGATGAAGTTTTTCAGATTGTTTGCGAAGTGCTTCTGCTTCGTTCCAGTCACGCTCTGCGTTCTTCTGGCTTTCTTCTAACTTCGCAATCATATTTTCAATTTTATTCGTATCTGTACTAATGTGGTTGCGTGCTTGGTCAATAACGCGATCAGATAATCCAAGACGTTTCGAAATTTCAAAGGCATTACTACGGCCTGGTACACCGATTAATAATTTATAAGTTGGACTTAATGTATTTACATCAAACTCAACACTCGCATTAATAACTTGCTCACGGTTATATCCGTATGCTTTTAATTCTGGATAATGCGTCGTTGCAACAACGCGAGCACCGCGATTACATACTTCATCTAAAATCGAAATTGCTAGTGCAGCCCCTTCTTGTGGGTCTGTTCCAGCACCTAATTCATCGAATAAAACTAAGCTTTCAAAATCAGCTTTTTCTAAAATATCAACGATGTTCACCATATGTGAGGAGAACGTACTTAAACTTTGTTCAATCGATTGCTCATCACCGATATCAGCAAATATATTTTTAAACACACAAATCTCTGACTCATCCATTACTGGAATGTGAAGACCAGATTGCGCCATTAAAACACAAATACCAACTGTTTTCAGCGTAACTGTTTTACCACCTGTATTCGGTCCTGTAATAACAATTGTCGTGAAATCTTTACCTAACATAATGTTATTTGGCACAATAATTTCTGGATCGATTAGCGGATGGCGAGCTTGTCTTAAATCCATATAACGCTCGTTATTTACGATTGGTTTCGTTGCTTTAATTCGCTTTGCATAAAAAGCTTTCGCAAAAATGAAATCAAGATTCGCAACTACTTCTACGTTTGATAAAACGATATCGGCTTCTACTGCCACTTCTTCTGTTAACATCAATAAGATGCGTTCGATTTCTTGTTTCTCTTTCACACGAGCTTCTTGCAGTGCGTTATTTAATTCTACAATGACTTGCGGTTCAATAAATAACGTTTGTCCAGAAGCTGATTGATCGTGAACAATACCACCATATACGCCGCGGTATTCTTGTTTTACTGGGATTACGTAACGTTCGTTACGAATCGTTACAATCGAGTCAGACAGCATCTTTTGCGCATTTGAAGAGCGCGTCATATTTTCTAATTTTTCACGAATACGGCTTTCCGCAGTACGAATTTGAGTACGAATACCACGCAGTTTATCACTTGCGCTATCGACTACTTCACCGCCGTCACCGATACAATTTGTAATTTTCTTTTCTAAATCATATAAAGATACAATTTGAGCGACGTGAGTTTCTAAAATCGGAAGCTCGACACCGTTATCAGCCATATCTTCAATGAAACGTTTCATATTACGACTACCATACATCGTATTCGCAATATCAAGTAATTCATTTGGACTTAACATACTCCCAATTTTTGCACGCTTCACATTTGAGCGAATATCCGTAATACCACCTAATGGTGCACTACCTTTTAAACGAATAACTTTCGCTGCTTCATCCGTTGTATCTTGCATTTCTACAATTTCTTCAAAATCAGTGCTCGGCACTAAATGCTTCACTTTGTCACGGCCAAGTGAAGAGGCTGTATGTTCAAGTAATTGTTCTTTTACTTTATTGTATTCTAATACACGCAACGTTCTTTCTAACATGTTGCAGGTCCCCCTTGCGTTACTTATTACGTTTAATATAGTCTAATAAACGTTCAATATCCCATGTGTTAATCACGTTATCTTTTTGAATCCAACCTTTACGTGCTGCTGCTACACCTGTTTCCATATCTTCTAACATTTCAAGTGTATGAGCATCTGTATTAATCGCTACTTTTACACCAGCATCTTGTGCTTGTTTTAATAATTTAGCGCTTAAATCTAGACGGTTCGGATTCGCATTTAATTCTAAAACTGTATTTGTCTCTTTTGCGAGTTCAATTAATAAATCTGTATCTACATCATAACCCTCACGGCGCCCGAGAAGACGTCCTGTCGGATGAGCAATCATTGTGACATGTTTATTCTCAAGTGCAGTACGCAGACGCTTCATGATCGTTTCACGGTCTTGTGAGAAGCTAGAGTGAATCGCTCCAATGACATAGTCTAATTCTTCTAATACTTCATCATCAAAATCAAGCGAGGCATCTGGTAAAATGTCCATTTCAATTCCGCGTAAAATTGTAATGTCTGGATACTTTTCATTCATACGTTCAATTTCTTTCGCTTGCTCACGAAGACGCTCTTTCGTTAAACCATTCGCTACTTTTAAGTATTGCGAGTGATCAGTAATCGCCATAAACTTATATCCACGAGCACGGCACGCTTGTACCATTTCTTCAATAGAAAAAGCACCGTCACTCCAAGTTGTATGCATATGTAAATCACCTTGTATATCGGAAAACTGAATTAAGTTCGGATACTCTTTAATTAATTCAATTTCTTTTCCATCTTCACGCACTTCTGGCGGAATAAATGGTAGACCGAAATGAGCAAAGAAGTCTTCTTCAGTCTCAAATGTTTTCACTTCACCTGTTTCTAAGTTCTCTACACCGTACTCACTAATTTTCTCGCCTTTATCTTTTGCGATTTGACGCATTTTTACGTTATGGTCTTTTGATCCTGTGAAATGGTGAAGTGTTGTAATAAACTCTTCTGGTTTTACTAAGCGGAAATCGATTGAAATATCATATTCATATTGAAGACGAACAGAAACTTTCGTATCCCCACTTGCGATTACCTCAATCATATTATCGAATTGTAGTAAATGCTCACGTACCGCTGCTGGTTCTGTCGTTGCAATGATAAAATCTAAATCTTTCACTGTTTCACGAACACGGCGCAAACTACCAGCGCGAGAGAAACGAATTACTTCAGCAATATTCGACAATTTCTCCTCTATTTCCCCGGCAATAGGCAATACCATCGCAATTGGTAAACGCTCTGGACGAGAGCCTACTTGATCGATTGCTTCTAATATTTTCTCTTCTGTCTTCTTACCGAAACCAGCTAAAGCTTGTACTTTATTTTCCTCACAAGCAGCTTTTAACGTCTCCATATCAATAACGCCTAGCTCTTTATATAACTTAGCCACCTTTTTACCACCAAGACCTGGTAGTTTTAATAACGGCAATAAGCTACTCGGTACTTCTTTTTCAAGTTCTTGTAATACTTCAGATGTTCCCGATTCTATATATTCTTGAATAACGGCTGCTGTTCCTTTTCCGATGCCCGGAATCTTTGTGAAATCTTCAATCTCAGAAAGACTACGATCGTCACTTTCTAATGCTGCTGCCGCTTTACGAAATGCAGATATTTTAAATGGATTCGCACCCTTTAGTTCCATAAAAAGCCCGATTGTCTCTAATAATTTGATAACTTGTTTTTTATTTACTTTCATCATTACCCCGCCTTTCTTTCATAGAAAAAAACTTCTCTTTCCGAAAAAAGAGAAGTTATACTCTGCTACCTGTCTGCCATAGTTCCTTCACCTTTTCAGATAGAATCGGTGTATCGTCTACAATTATTTTGCTAATTGATGATTTTTGTAATGGTGTTTGTACTTGTTCAATCGGAAGAATGTTTCCAATGATAATTAAGACAAACAAAACAATATATACTTCTAAAAATCCGAGGATTGCCCCCGCAAACGCATTTACTTGCTTTAAAACCGGTATTTCTGCAAACATATTTAACAAATTACCAAGTAATGAAAGTGCTATTTTTGTAATAATAAACAATATGATAAACGCAAGCGCTTGATAAAATACTGTCTCAATATTATTTGCATCAATCCATTCTGGAACAGATACGTTTTTATCAAATGGATACGGAATAAATTTCGCAAGTGCTGGCGCTAAATCTTTACAGTACCAGTATGCAACAAGGTATGCGATAATAAAGCTTGTTAACTTTACAAGTTGCAGAATAAACCCTCTGCGTAAGCCGAGGAAAAATCCCATAACAAGCAGTAAAATGATAATAATATCAATCATGTTATTCCATTCCTTTTTTTGTCATACTTTCTTTCAATTTCTCATGTTCTTCTTTTAATTTTATGTAATCGTGTATGACGTTTACCGCCGTCAATACCGCTAGTCTACTCGTGTCAAGCGAAGGATTCTTGGCATTGAGTTCGCGCATTTTATCATCCACAATCGCTGCTACCATGCGGATATGACTTGTACTTTCATCGCCAACAACTGAATATTGCTGACCATAGATTTCTACATTAATTCGACTTTTCTTTCCCTTTTGTTGTGACAACTCACCGGCCTCCAATCACGTACAGAATCCTAAAGTTTATCATACCATGAACCTTCATAATATGGAAACAGAAAGAACAATCCGATATGATAAAAATAACAATATAAAAAAAGGGGCGACCATTATGTCAAATTCTATCGTAATTCAAACAAATTCTACAGTAATTGAAGACATGAAACAACAATATAAACATTCACTTAGCCCGAAAATTCCGCAAGGCGGTATCTTTATGGCTAAGGTGCCATCTTGCACGATTACAGCGTATAAATCTGGAAAAGTAATGTTCCAAGGAGGCCGCGCTGAAGCAGAAGCTTCTCGTTGGCAAACTGTCTCTCACGCGCCGAAAACAGCTGTAAAAAAATCTGTCGATTCCCATCGTTATGCGCCGCCTACTTCCATCAGTACAATGTCTATTGTAGGGTCTGATGAAGTTGGTACGGGAGATTTCTTTGGACCGATGACAGTCGTTGCTGTATATGTGGATGCGAAGCAAATTCCACTACTAAAAGAACTTGGTGTAAAAGACTCTAAAAACTTAAATGACGATCAAATTACTGCCATTGCGAAACAACTTCTACACGTTGTTCCTTATAGCTCTCTTGTCCTTCATAATGAAAAATATAACGAGCTATTTGATAAAGGAAACAACCAAGGTAAGTTAAAAGCCTTGCTACATAATAAAGCTATTACAAACTTATTAGCGAAAATGGCACCTACAAAACCTGAAGGCGTCTTAATCGACCAATTCACACAACCTGATACATACTACAAATATTTAGCAAAACAAAAACAGGTACAGCGTGAAAATGTTTATTTCGCTACGAAAGGTGAAAGCGTCCATTTAGCAGTAGCCGCTGCTTCTATTTTAGCTCGCTACTCATTCGTAAAACAGTTTGACGAACTAAGTAAAAAAGCTGGTATGCCACTTCCGAAAGGTGCTGGTAAACAAGTTGATATCGCTGCTGCTAAATTAATTCAAAAGCTTGGTAAAGAACGATTACCCGAGTTTGTGAAACTGCATTTCGCTAATACGGAGAAGGCGCTTCGCTTATTAAAATAGTATCGACAAAAACAGGAGCCTACAAACTCCTGTTTTTTGTTTCATCCTACTATTGTCCTTATAGTTTTATTATAATTATAATATACAGATTATTCTAACATAGGAGGAAATCTACATTGCTACTTCTACAAATGATTCTAAATATTTTACTAGGCGATCCACACGAAAGACAGTTCGAAATTAGAGAAAACATTCAGCTACTAAGTGAACAACCAGCGTTCAACGATTTAATAGAACGTTATGGTCGATCTTTCTTATTAAACTTTCGGATTCGAAGATTTATCGGGAAACACGATGCACGCTTGTTAATACATAATCCAGCAAAACTACAACACTTCTGTGAAGAACTTGAATGTATGATTAGAAAAAGGAGGTTTTTCATATGAACGCTGTAAAAGTTAAAAAGGTACGATATGCTTTCGTACACCTCGTAGGTCCACTTTCTTACCTCACTATTTCTATCATTTGGGGAGCTTTTTTCACTACTAAATCCACATTCGAAAATATATATGATAATCTTGGCGTGATGGCCATCTATTACGTGTTCATGAGTTTACTGTGGTTTTTCTATTTAGATCGATTAGACAAAGACATAAATAAGATTACAAAAGAAATTAACGATAATAAGATGTAACACATAACAAAGGAGAGCCCTTAAGACTCTCCTTTGTTATGTTAGCTTCGTTTCTGCTTCTTATTTGATGAAGATACTTTATGAGAACCTGTTTCATGTGTCGTCGTTCCTTGTCCTTCAACTTCTGGAGAACCTAGGCCCGATCTTGAATGATCTTTTTTCACTTTTTTACTCATTTATATTCACCCCTTCGCGTTACTTTTTGCTACGAGGGAATAAACTATACAATATGTAAAATAAAAAGCGAGAGGAAATCCTCTCGCCTTTTTTCATATTTTAGAATTCAGAAGAACCTGGAGTTCTTGGGAATGGAATTACGTCACGGATGTTAGCCATACCAGTGATGTACATTAGGAAGCGCTCGAAACCTAGACCGAATCCAGCGTGTTTTGTACCGCCGTATTTTCTAAGTTCTAAGTACCACCAGTAGTCCTCTTCGTTCATACCTAATTCTTTAATTCTGTCTACTAAAACGTCCATTCTTTCTTCACGTTGGCTTCCGCCGATTAATTCGCCGATGCCAGGAACTAGAAGGTCAGTAGCAGCTACTGTTTTACCGTCTTCATTTAAACGCATGTAGAATGCTTTAATGTCTTTCGGATAGTCAGTTACGAATACAGGGCGTTTGAAGATTTCTTCTGATAAGTATCTTTCGTGCTCTGTTTGTAAATCAATTCCCCATTCTACTGGGTATTTGAAGTCAGCACCTGATTCTTGAAGCACTTTAATTGCTTCTGTATAAGTGATGCGACCGAAGTCAGAGTTAATTACGTTGTTCATGCGCTCAAGAACTGTTTTATCAACGAAGCTGTTGAAGAATTCCATTTCTTCTGGTGCATGCTCTAATACGTATTTCATTGCATATTTCAGCATATCTTCTGTAAGGTTCATTACGTCCCCTAGTTCAGCGAATGCAATCTCAGGCTCAACCATCCAGAACTCAGCAGCGTGGCGAGTTGTGTTTGAGTTTTCTGCACGGAATGTAGGTCCGAATGTGTATACGTCACGGAATGCTAATGCATAAGCTTCAGCGTTCAGCTGTCCACTTACTGTTAAGTTTGTTTCTTTACCGAAGAAGTCTTTTGACTCATCAACTTTTCCGTCTTCACCTTTTGGTAGGTTATTTAAATCTTGCGTTGTTACGCGGAACATTTCGCCAGCACCTTCTGTATCACTACCAGTGATGATTGGTGTGTGAACATGTACGAATCCACGCTCTTGGAAGAATTGGTGAATCGCAAATGCTGCGATAGAACGTACGCGGAACGTTGCAGAGAATGCATTTGTTCTTGGACGTAAGTGAGCGATTGTACGTAAGTATTCAAACGTATGACGTTTCTTTTGAAGTGGGTAATCAGAATCTGATAAACCCTCGATATCAATTTTTTCTGCTTTAATTTCAAATGGTTGCTTCGCTCCAGGCGTTGCAATTACTTTACCTTCTACTTTAACTGAAGAGCTAAGTGGAAGTTTTGCAATTTCTTTGAAGTTCTCTAATTCTGTATCGAAAACGATTTGAACGCTTTTGAAAAAGCTACCGTCGTTTAATTCGATGAAACCAAATGCTTTTGAATCACGTAAGTTACGAATCCACCCTGATACTTGTACTGTTTGATCTGCATACTTTTCTGTATCTCTATACAGACTTTTTACTAATGTGTTTTCCATAGTGAAATTCTCCTTTGCTCATATATTTAAATACAAAAAAACCTTTCATCCATAAAGGGACGAAAGGTTAAACTTCGCGGTACCACCCAATTTGTCATAAAGACCAACTTTAACTCGTATGTAATACATACTTCCCGGTTTGTAACAGGCCGGATTCCCGTCTAAGTCTACTCTTGAATACAAAATTCAATTTCGGTTAGCAACTCCAAGGTGTTCTTCACATATACCGCCTCATCAGGCTCTCACCGTCCCTGACTCGCTTTGGATTATAGTATATACTACTTTTCCTTATCATCGTCTTTCATTTTGTTAAACTAAAATTAATGTACTACATTCGAGAGAAAGATGCAAGGTGTCGGAAAATATATGAGCGATTTTTGTAATATATCGACTTACCGACAGTGTCCGACAACCAATCCAATAAAAAA
The DNA here is from genome assembly GCF_030164735.1 of Bacillus sp. RB3. Taxonomy (NCBI): domain Bacteria; kingdom Bacillati; phylum Bacillota; class Bacilli; order Caryophanales; family Bacillaceae; genus Bacillus; species Bacillus sp. RB3. The sequence goes on along the minus strand of NZ_JASNGE010000003.1, from coordinate 295,989 downwards.
ATTGCCGGAATGAATCCGGCAATTTTCTAATTACTTACGTAACTCCGCACCGAATTTCTCTTCTACCGTTGTTAGTACACGGTTATGTGCTTCTGTTACTTCTTCGTCTGTTAATGTACGTTCTGCATCGAAGTAAGTCATAGAGAATGCAAGTGATTTCTTGCCTTCTTCCATTTTTTCACCTTCGTATAAGTCGAATAGTGTTACGTCTTTCAGAAGTTCTCCGCCAGCTTCAGCAATGACTTGCTTCATTTCACCAGCTTTTGTTTCTTTTGTTACTACAACAGCCATGTCACGTGTCATAGATGGGAAACGTGGAATTGCTGAGTAGTAAGTTTCCTCAGCGTCTGCACCGAATACTTTTACAAGAGATAATTCAAATACGAATGTATTTTTCACATCTAATTGTTTTTCTGCTTCTGGGTGCAATTGACCGATGAAACCAATTACTTCGCCATCTAATACGATGTCAGCTGTACGGCCTGGGTGCATACCTTCACGTTTTGCCGGTGCATATGTGATTTGATTTGAAACGCCAAGCACGTCGAATAGTCCTTCTAGTACACCTTTCACAACGAAGAAGTCTACTACTTTCTTCTCACCTTGCCATGCATGGTGAAGAGCAAGACCTGTCATAACACCTGCAAGATGTTGTTCTTCTTTCGGAAGTTCTCCTTCTTCTGTCGGTAAGAAGATAGAACCTACTTCGTATAAAGCAACGCTGTCGTTTTTACGAGCGACATTGTATGAAACTGCTTCTAGTAATTGCGGTACTAAGCTTAAACGAAGTTGGCTACGTTCTTCACTCATTGGAAGTGCAAGACCTACAGGCGCCTTTTCGTTTGGCTCAACCATATATTGTTTCGCTTTGTCAGCGCTTGTTAATGAATACGTAATTGCTTCATATAAACCAGCACCCTCTAAGAAGCGGCGTACTTTACGACGTTTCGTTTGTGCTGATGTTAATTTACCACGAGTCATCGTTCCAGAAGGTAATGTAACTGGAATGTGGTCATAACCGTATAGACGGCCCACTTCTTCTACTAAGTCTTCTGAAATTGTAATATCAGGACGACGTGCTGGTACATTTACATGGAATGTTCCTTCTACTTCTGTAAATGGGAATTTCAAGTTTGTGAACATTGTACCCATTTCACTCGCAGAAATATTTGTACCTAATACACGGTTTACTTTTTCAGCAGTAACAGATACTGTACGCTCTTGTACTTGTAAGTTGTCAGCTTCTACTACACCTTCAAGTGCTTCACCGCCAGCATATTTCGCCATTAAAGCAGCTGCGTGTTGAATTGCTTCAAATGTACGTGTTGGATCGATTCCTTTTTCGAAACGTGCACTTGATTCACTACGAAGACCTAAGTCTTTTGATGTACGACGTACTGTTTGACCTGCAAAGTATGCAGACTCAATTAGAACGTTTACTGTCTCATTTGTAACTTCAGAATCCGCCCCGCCCATTACACCAGCAACAGCTAAAGCTTTCGTGCCGTTTGTAATTACAAGATGGTGGCTTTGTAATGTACGCTCTTGATCATCTAACGTTTCAATTTTTTCGCCTTCTTTTGCAAGACGAACAACGATTTCTTTTGAACCTAATTTATCGTAATCGAATGCATGTAACGGCTGACCATATTCCATTAAAATGTAGTTTGTAATATCAACTACGTTGCTAATTGGACGAATGCCAGCTGCCATAAGACGAGTTTGCATCCACATTGGTGATGGACCAATCTTTACGTTTTTAACCATTTTTGCAATGTATAACGGGTTTTCTTCTTTCGCTTCTACACTTACAGAAATATAATCAGAAGTTTTTTCTGCTGTTTCTTGTAAGTCGATAGCTGGAAGTTTTACTTCGCGGCCATAAATAGCAGCTACTTCATATGCAACACCTAACATGTTTAGGCAATCTGCACGGTTTGGTGTTAAGCCAAGCTCAAGTACTTCATCGTGTAAGTTTAAAATTTCAAGTGCATCTGCACCAACTTCAGCGTCACTTGGGAAGATGAAGATACCATCTGCGTATTCTTTTGAAACTAACTTTCCATCAATACCAAGCTCTTGAAGAGCACAAACCATACCGTGAGAAGCTTCACCGCGTAGTTTTGCTTTTTTGATTTTGAAGTTACCAGGAAGTACAGCTCCAACTTTTGCAACTGGTACTTTTAAACCTTTTGCAATGTTAGCAGCTCCACAAATAATTTGAACTGGCTCTTCTTCACCGATATCGATTAAGCATTTGCTTAATTTATCAGCTTCTGGGTGTTTTTCACATTCTAATACGTGACCAACTACAACACCTTTTACACCTTTATTTAATACTTCAACGCCTTCTACTTCAATACCACTTTTCGTGATTTTGTCTGCTAGTTCTTGTGCTGTTACATCTTTAATATCTACATACTCTTGTAACCAACGATATGATACGAACATATTTATCCTCTCCTTCCCTTACGCTCGTTTGAATTGTTGTAAGAAACGTACATCATTTGTATAGAAATGACGAATGTCATCTACTCCGTATTTCAACATTGCGATACGCTCTGCGCCCATACCGAATGCGAAACCTTGATATTCTTTTGAATCATAACCAGCCATTTCAAGTACGTTCGGGTGAACCATACCTGCGCCTAGAATTTCAATCCAGCCAGTTCCTTTACAAGTGCCGCAACCTTTGCCATGACACATCATACAAGAAATATCCATCTCTACAGATGGCTCTGTGAATGGGAAGAAACTTGGACGAAGACGGATTTCACGATCTTCACCGAACATCTTTTTCACGAATACTTGCAGTGTACCTTTTAAGTCACTCATACGAATGTTTTTATCAATTACAAGACCTTCAATTTGCATGAACTGATGTGAATGCGTCGCATCGTCGTCATCACGGCGATACACTTTACCAGGACAAATAATTTTGATTGGGCCTTTTTCTTTATTATTTTCCATCGTACGTGCTTGCACAGAAGATGTATGTGTACGTAGTAACGTTTCTTCTGTAATGTAGAATGTATCTTGCATATCACGCGCTGGGTGATCTTTCGGTAAGTTTAGTGCTTCGAAGTTGTAGTAGTCTTTTTCTACTTCTGTTCCTTCAGCTACTTCATAACCCATACCGATGAATACATCTTCAATTTGCTCAACAACAGCTGTTAACGGATGGTGACAACCTGTTTCAACAGGACGACCTGGCAGTGTAACATCGATTGTTTCAGTAGCTAATTTCGCTTCGATTACTGTTTTTTCTAAGTTACTAATTTTGTCATCTAAACGCGTTTGAATCGCTTCACGCACTTCATTTACTAATGCTCCCATACGTGGACGCTCTTCTGCTGACAATTTCCCCATGCCGCGTAATACTTCTGTAATTGGGCCTTTTTTTCCTAAATACGCTACGCGTACGTCGTTTAAGCCCTTTAGCTCTTTCGCTTCTTCAATAAGCTCTAACGCTTTTTGCTTTAGCTCTTTTAAACGTGCTTCCATTTTGGAACCCTCCTAATTTTAAAAATAAAAAAACCTCGCTCCCAAAAAGGGACGAGGTAAATTCGCGGTACCACCCTAAATTGACAGAACAAGTCTGCCCACTCATTAGTTATAACGATCAATTCTGACCGGAACGCCTTTACATATACATGGTCCTGGCGTCAACTCCAGAGGTGAATTCACTTCCGTCTACCATAAGAATGCTTTCAGTCTACGGCACTCTCTCCCTATATGGCGATTTTGTAAGTTACTCTTCTCTATCAACGTTTTTCGTTATTTAACTTTTAATATAATGTACTTCAACTTATTATAAGAAGTTTTTTATTTGTTCGCAACCGGGCTTTGCAAATAATACGTTAAAATCCCTGCTGCAACCGCAACATTTAATGATTCTGCCCCGCCGTAAATCGGAATATACAAGTTTTGATCCGTTTTTGCAAGAATTTCTTGGCGTACGCCATTTCCTTCATTTCCTACAATTAATGCAAAACTGCCAGCCGGCGTTACTTCACCATACGGAACTCCATTTTCAAGAGCTGTTCCATATACAGGAACGTTGTTTTCTTTTAACTTGTCTACCCATTCTTCTAAGTTCCCTTTTACAATTGGTAAGTGGAAAATAGAGCCTTGTGTAGAGCGGAGTACTTTACTATTGTAAACATCAACACAACCTTCTCCAAGCACAACAGCGTGAATACCAGCTGCATCAGCTGTACGAATAATTGTTCCTAAATTACCTGGGTCTTGCAGGCCATCTAATAAAAGGAATTTCCCATCAGTAAGAGCTACTTCTTTCTCATGCTTCTCACAAACAGCAAATACACCTTGTGTCGTTTCTGTTTCACGAAGTATTTTGACAATCGCCTCAGGTACGATATACATTTCCACATCATTAACTGTCCAATCTTTCGGAAGGTCTGTCTGATCTGAAACGATAAGTTCTGTTACAATTCCTGCCTTCAAAGCTTCCTCGACTAAGTGGAATCCTTCTACAAAAAATAAACCTTTTTTATCGCGTTCTTTTTTCGTTTGCAGCTTTTTCCACTGCTTTACACGCGGATTTTGTACTGAATCAATGTTTTTCATAATATGTATTTCCCTCTCTTCTTGTCTTATCATTATAGCCTATTTTTCATACATATTTACATAAAAAAGAACAAAAACTAACGTCAGTTTCAATTCTGAAGAAGAGGTGAAAGCAATGAGTTTTAATTTACGCGGTGCTGTATTAGCGAATGTATCTGGAAATTCACAAGATCAATTACAAGAAACAATCGTCGATGCAATTCAAAGCGGTGAAGAAAAAATGCTTCCAGGTCTTGGCGTTTTATTTGAAGTCATTTGGAAAAACGCTGATGAAAATGAAAAGCACGAAATGTTAGAAACACTAGAGCAAGGATTAAAAAAATAAGCAATTTGAAAATCACCTTTGCATAAGCTAAGGTGATTTTTTTTCGGAAAAATTTTTTCTTCTCCTAAACATTTCTACTTTACTAACGAACTATGATGGAGTACAATGTTCAAAATACATTTAAACCGATCGATTTTTCTTCATATACACCATAAGATAAAAGGAGTGAATGTTTTATGCACCGTATTACGCTTGAACAAATTTTTAAACACCACATTACACAAAAATACGTAAACCGTTCTGGAATGGTCCACGCGATCGCTGTCGCTTACCATGCGTTTCACCTAGCCAAAAAGCATCACGCCTCAGTCGATGCTGCCACAAAAGCTGGCTTCCTTCATGATATCGGACATCATACGTGGTACACAGGCGGCGAATGGGATTATGACTTATATAAAAAGAATGATATCCATGCAATTAAAGGTGCTGAAAGAGCACATAAATTACTTATTAGATTAGGAGAACATCCAAAACTAGCAAAAGAAATTTCTATTGCAATTCTTCTTCATACAGATTCTTTCTTAGTGGAACAAGAAATTGAAAGAACATCTCTTCAAAATATTATTAAATGGGCAGACGAAGCAGATGAAGAACCGGGCGGAGCGCATCATTATCGAACAATTTCTTATGAAAAAGCACTTAAAGCAATTCAGCAATTAGATCGATTGGTAGAGCGTGAATTGCAAATAGAGCAAGCAAAATTGAATAACAAGACAGAACATAGTTATCAATGAGAAAGAGGCATCACTACAGGGTGATACCTCTTTTATTATTTTATGGAAAATACACCTTTATATGTAATATTTAAATATTACGCCTGAAAACAAAATGCCTTATAATTAAATATACAAATATAAAGAGGTGATTCTACATATGCAACCCGCTACACAACTTTCTAATGAACAGAAATACTCTATGTCATGGGGACAATTTATTAGCTCCGTTGTATTCGCTTTTTTCGGAACCGGACTTATTACTGTGTTCCTCGCAATGCCCTTAACAATTTATACAGCCGGTCTTACAGATAAAAAACAAATTGCCCTGTATGAATCTATCGTAAATACTGCAAGTATTGTATTACAGCTAGCCGTGTTGTTATTCTTCATTTTTAAATTCGAACCCGCAAAAAAATTACTACTACAATCATTTAACTTTAAAGCACTGAGAGAATGGCGTACATACGTATACTTACTTCTTTTCTTCGCTATAAACATTTTACTCAATTACATCTTGTTAAATTATGTGTTCCAAGACGCAACAAAGCAGCAATCTTCCGCACTAAACTTAGATGTCTTTAAGCAGTATCAAATATTATTACTTCTGGGCTTTGCAATACTCACACCAATTTTTGAAGAGCTTATTTTCCGTGGCTTTATACTTCGCTTTTTCTCAGAACGCTTTCCATTTTGGATTGCAGCGATTATAACAAGCTTCTTCTTCGGTATCGCTCATACATACTCACTTGGCGTAATGGTCATTACTTTCTTCATGGGATTATTAATGGCTATTTTATGTAAAAAAACAAAATCCATTATTCCAGCTATGTTATTTCATATTATGAATAATATGTTGGCATTCTTGAATTAGAAAGAGGTATCCTCACGATACCTCTTTTATTAATTCGTATGATCACTTCTCATTTCCATCAATTTATACATATTTATTAATATTATCCAAAATAAACTTCATGTAGTAAAATATAACTTAATTCATATAAAGGAGTTTACATATGTTTAGTGTTATTTGGATGCTTTTCACGCCACTTCTCTTACTATGCGGGATTGCTGGTGGTATTTTTTTAATAGTAACAGGAATTAAATATCGGAAATTACTCGTTGGTTTAATGGGGCTACTTAGCCTATCCTTTGTCACACTACCTTTTGTTTTTTTAAGTATAGGAATTAATATGGATACAATCTTCCCCATTCCAACTGCTCTTTACTGGACCCTATTTTCTTTAACTGGATTATTAGCAGGGATAAGTGGATTCCAAGCAAAAATTAAAAGTATACGTAATATGGGGTTCATTATTTTTACCATTGGAATATTAGGGGTTATCTTCTGGGTACTCATGTCTGTAGGTGATTGATTCTATATAACTTTTTTCGAAACCCACAAATCGGAGGTAATACAGAAATGTTCGGAATATTAATTTGGATGATTTTAGCTTTTACTTTAATGTTATGCGAATTCATCGTCGGCATTTTTTTAATTATTGCTGGTATGAAATGTCGTAAATCATTTACTATTATAGCTGGTTTAATTAGCATATCTCTTATCGTTGTTCCTATCATTTGTATAGGTTATGGAATAGACTTAGAGGGGATGATTCCAATTTCAGGAACTTTATATTGGGGTCTCTTCTCTTTAGCTGGACTATTAGCTATAGTAAACGGAAGACACATATCGAGTATTCGTTCTATGGGGACGATTTTATTTATAACAGGATTATGCTCTGTAAGTGGTTATTACGTTTTATATCTTACTCTTTAAAAAGACAAAAAAAGCAGGGAAATTAATTCCCTGCTTTTCTATTTGGTTTATTGCCTGATGGTAAGAAAAACGATAACACCCAAGCGATACCTGCTAGTATCGTTGCGATTAAGAAGGCATCGTTAATACCGTTAATTGCAGATAGCTTTGAAATTTGTCCATATAATAGTTGTGTGCTCATCGCGTCTCCTGCTTGAGCTGATCCAGCTAAGGCCGCTAAACTTTGCCCCATGCCATGTATTTTATCAACTAAAATTGGGTTTGATGTTGTTAACATGTTGCCGTAATCTGCTACGTGAGCAGTCGTTTGTTGCGTCATAAGTGTAATTAAAATCGCTGTTCCGATTGAACCCGCTACTTGTCTTGACGTATTTTGCGTTGCTGTACCGTGAGAAATTAATTTCATCGGCAGCGCGTTCATACCAGCCGTCATAATTGGCATCATAATGAATGACATACCAATTGAACGTATAATATAATCCGTCATAATAACGCTATACGGTGTATCCATCGATAATTTTGTAAATTCATATGTCGCATACGTCGTAATTGCCAATCCAATTATCGCTAATGGACGAATGCCATATTTATCGAATAATTTACCCGCTACTGGTCCCATGATCCCCATAATTAATGATCCTGGAAGAAGTAGTAAACCAGATTCAATTGGCGTAAAGCCACGAATGTTTTGCAGATATACTGGAAGCAATAACATACCTCCGAATAATGCCATCGTAACGATTGCGTTAATTACTAAAGTGAAAGTAAATACTGGATATTTAAATACTTGTAAATCAAGCATTTTATTGTCCGTTGTTAACTCTCTCCAAATAAATAACGCTAAACCAATTACACCAATGATAAGTGAAATAACAACTTCTGCACTAGTCCAACTATTATTTCCAGCCTCACTAAATCCGTACAGCAAGCTTCCTAGCCCAATACTTGAACTAACAACACCAAATACATCTAATTTTGTTTTAGACACTGGCTGAGCTAGTGTAAAGAATTTTAAAGATAGGAACGTAATAATTAAACCGATAATAAACATCGCATAGAACATTAAGTTCCAGCTGTAATTTTCAATTACCCAACCTGTTACAGTCGGTCCGATAGCTGGAGCTAAAATCATCGCTACACCTAGTAACCCCATCGCTGCTCCGCGCTTATGAGGCGGGAACAATGTCATAAAGATATTCATACCAACCGGCATTAAAATACCCGCACCAACTGCTTGAATTACGCGGCCCGTCATCATCATCGTAAAGTTTCCGGAAGTAGCACAAATGATAGATCCTACCGTGAAGAATAACATTGCTGCTACGAATAATTTACGATACGTAAATCGTGAAACTAAAAATGCACTAATCGGTACTAAAATACCATTTACAAGCATGAAGCCTGTAATTAACCATTGTGCTGTTGAAGTTGATACGTTAAATTCATTCATTAACGGAGGTAATGCAACGTTAATAATTGTTTGGTTTAAAATAGAAACGAACATGCCGAGAATTAATACAGCTACAACTGCTTTTACGTTCACATTCTCTACAGGCGTAGACATTTGTTTTTTCGGCACTTCTTTTTCTTGTTTTACTTCTTCTTGCTTTCCTGTTTCTAACTCAACTACATTAGAAATTTCCGATTCTTGCTTTCGTTCAATTTCTTTCTCTTCTGTTTCAACTTTACTTATTTCTATTTTACTTACGGCTGGGACTTGTTCTTCTCCCATTTTCGTTTTTTTCTTTCGTAAAAGACGATTTACAAGGAAGAAGACGATTATACAAAATAGTGCATATCCTGCAATTACAATTGAGGACATCTCATCTCCCCCTTACTTATGAATACGAACTGTCACATTCATGCCAGGAACAATATTTACTGATTTGCTATGATCTAAAGAAATTTTAACTGGTACTACTTGTGTTACTTTCGTATAGTTCGCTGTTGCGTTGCTTGATGGCAACATAGAGAATGTATTCGCTGTTGTTAAGCCAACTTGTTCTACTTTTCCTGTTAACGTTGTATCTGGGTATGCATCTACATACACATCTACATCTTGACCTTTTTGAACATCATCAACATCTGTTTCTTCAATGTTTGCTGTTACCCATAAATTGTTCATATCGAATGCGTAAGCAATCGGGCTACCAGCTCCAACGAAAGCATTTGTTGTTGCGTTTGATTGTACAACCGTTGCATTTTGTGGAATTGTTACATCTACTGTTTGTTCTCCATTAGCTGCCGCTACAGTAACAGTACCTAGTTTATCGTTCTCATTATAATTTTTTCCTACTTCAGCTTTCCAGTCAGTTAGTTTACCTGCTACTGGTGAAGCAACCGGAATTACCTTCCCATCAATCTTTGCATTGTCTGTTTTTAAGTAATTTTCCGTTTGGTTGTAATAGTAATAACCGCCAATACCGCCGCCAACTAGTACAATTAATGTGATAATGTTGATAATTACCATTCTTCGAAACTGATTCATTGCATTCCTCTCCTTATATCGCATATAATTTTTTTCTAAACTATTTATGTCCTTATTGTTTAGATTGTTTAATTGTTAATTATATTAACCTTTTAACAAAAAAATCACACCATCTGCAGCGTAAATCGAAATTTATCTACCTGCGAGCGGTGCTGATTTCTGAAGGACTATCGTTTATAATTATAAATAATTATTTTGAATCTACAACCGACAATTTACGTATGAAATGTTGCTTAAACAACAATATAATACCAATATGTTGTTTAAGTATAGAAAATTAAACGAGGAGAAGAAAAATGTCTATTAAAAATACAAATGATCCACGTGTAAAGCGAACGAGACAACTCATTCAGGATGCTTTTGTCGCTTTAGTAGGCGAAAAAGGCTTTGAAAATGTAACTGTGCAACATATCGCAGAACGCGCTCCTGTAAATCGCGCTACATTTTATAGCCATTACCATGATAAATATGACCTATTAGACAAAAGTATTGAAGAAATGTTAGAGAAGCTAGCAGAAGTAATTAAACCGAAAAATAGAAATAAAGAAGATTTTCAACTTACATTTGATTCACCTCACCCTACTTTTTTGGCTTTATTCGAACATATCGCAGAAAATGTAAACTTTTATAACGTTATGCTTGGGGATAAAGCTGCCGGAAACTACTCTTATAAAATGATGAAAACAATACAAGTGCATTTAACATTAAGCTTGTCTATTTCACAACCAGATGATGAAGATCTTATGGTTCCTCGTGATATTTTGATTAGTTATGTGACAGGGGCTCACATCGGAATGATTATGTCATGGTTAAAAAGAGGAATGATATATACTCCGCATTTTATGGCGATGCAATTAACTCGTTTAATTATTTTAGGCGCTCATACTGCAGCAGGATTAGAACGGCCTTTTTAAAACATAAAAAAGCGAAGGAGAATCTCCTTCGCTTTTTCTATTAATTAAATGTAATGTTATGTACAGCCTCTTTATCAAGACGTTTAATAACTTCTACAATTAACTTTACTGCATTTTCATAATCATCACGGTGTAACATTGCCGCATGAGAATGGATATAGCGCGTTGCAATTGTAATTGCCATAGAAGGAATACCATTTACAGCAATGTGAATCGCACCCGCATCCGTTCCTCCGCCCGCTACTGAATCATATTGATACGGGATTTGTAATTCATCAGCAACATCAACTACGAAATCACGTAAACCTGTATGTCCAATAACAGAAGCATCATATAAAATGATTTGTGGTCCATCGCCCATTTTACTTTGCGCTTCTTTTGACGTTACACCCGGTGTATCTCCAGCGATACCAACATCTACTGCGAACGCGATATCTGGTTTAATATAATTCGCAGATGTTTTTGCGCCACGAAGACCAACTTCTTCTTGTACAGTTCCAACGCCGTATACAACGTTTGGATGCTTTTCATCTTTTAATTGTTTTAATACGTCAATTGCAATTGCACAACCGATTCGGTTATCCCATGCTTTTGCAAGTAACATTTTTTCATTCTTCATCACTTGGAATTCAAAGTAAGGTACAACTTGATCTCCTGGTCGTACGCCCCACTCCATCGCTTCTTCTTGGCTAGAAGCACCGATATCGATGAACATGTCTTTAATTTCAACTGGCTTTTTACGAGCTTCTGGAGGTAAAATGTGCGGTGGTTTTGAACCAATTACACCTGTTACATCTCCTTTACGCGTTACAATCGTCACGCGCTGCGCAAGCATAACTTGTGACCACCAGCCACCAACCGTTTGGAAGCGAAGGAAACCTTTGTCATCGATTTGTGTAATCATAAATCCAACTTCATCTAAATGACCTGCAACCATAATTTTCGGACCGTTTTCTTCCCCTACTTTTTTCGCAACTAAACTCCCTAAATTATCAGTAGAAAGTTCGTCCGCAAACGGCTCGATATATTTCTTCATTACTTCACGTGGTTCACGCTCGTTACCGGCAATACCACGTGCATCTGTTAATTCTTTTAGCATTGTCAATGTCGCGTCTAATTTTGTCATTGCCAACACCCTCCTTTTTCTTCAGTCAATTTATTATACAATAATTAAATTGAAATATTCAAAAATTAAATTAGTATCCTTGTGTTTGACGCTGATGATTTACTTCATTTTTATCTAAATATGCTTTTTCAATCTCTTCTTGCTCAAATTCAAGTGCTTGTCCAAGTCGAAGATAGCTCGTAAATAATTCAATATAGTTTGTAATAGATGGTTGATCTGTAAAACGAATTACTTTCGCATATGTGTCTAAGAAAATTTCCACTTGTGTTTTATTCGTTTGTGCACATTTATAGAATAGGAAGTTTTTATCAATACCTAAATCAATTCCGATTGATAAAATAAAATGCAAACCATCTACGTACTCTTCTAATATTACTTCACGTTCCGAAGCTGGTTTGTTGCTCCAATATTTAAAACAACGTGTTTCATTTGCAAGTTCTCCAATTTCTACAAGAAGAGCTAACATTTTTTCTTTTAACAATTTTTTCGGTTGTAAGTCATGTTCTTTTGCAATACGGTCATCTAATTCTTTTTGTAATTTAAATAGTTGTAGTAAGTCCATTCTATTGTCCTCCTCCAACATCGCATTTTTCGCAACAATGTTGTTTCATCTCAAAGTTCATTATTATGTTTCAGTTCTTATGAATAAGTCAGCTATCTACCTCTTTATAAAATAGCTTGTCCTTAATTTACAAATACGTTTCAGTCATCGCTCTTAAATTGTTCATCTGATGAAAGTTCCATATCATCTTTCCATTATAGCAGTGTCGTTTCGGCTAGGAAAGATACTCTTCTTTCCAAAAGAGCAGAATTAAAAAAAGCCAGGAGTATTCTCCTGACTTCATATGTATATTCTTCTATACTGCTATAACTTTTATATTGATTTTGTCATATTGATAATGACATAGTCGTTAATCTTTAGAATTTCTTTTCACTTCTAACTTCTCTTTGAATACAAATAAAAAACCTTAGAAGAAAATTCCTAAGGTTTTAACTAATTAATTAGTTAATGTTGTTTTTTGCAACTGTTGCTAATTCAGCGAAAGCTTTTTCGTCATGAACAGCTAAGTCAGCAAGCATCTTGCGGTTAACTTCGATGCCAGCATTTTTAAGACCGTGCATTAAGCGGCTGTAAGAAAGACCATTCATACGAGCTGCTGCGTTGATACGTGTAATCCATAATTTACGGAAGTCACGTTTCTTTTGACGGCGGTCACGGAATGCATACATTAGAGATTTCATAACCTGTTGGTTAGCAACCTTGAATAATGTATTTTTTGAACCGTAGTAACCTTTTGCTAATTTAATTACTTTTTTACGACGTTGACGAGTAACTGTACCACCTTTTACTCTTGGCATAATATTACCTCCTAATTGTTCTATATATCAGCCGAACTTATTTTAAGTTGTCAAGCATTTGACGAATGCGTTTGAAGTCACCAGCGCTTACTACACCAGCTTTACGTAGTTTACGTTTAGCTTTTGTAGATTTGTTAGCGAATAAATGGCTTGTGTAAGCGTGAGAACGTTTCAGTTTACCTGATCCAGTCTTTTTGAAACGCTTTGCAGCGCCGCGATGAGTTTTTTGTTTAGGCATAGGTATTTCCTCCTCTATCTATTACTTATCGTTTTTCGGTGCTAAAACTAAGAACATACTGCGTCCTTCCATTTTAGGCTTAGATTCAACTGTACTAACTTCAGCACAAGCTTCTGAGAAGCGATCTAAAACACGTTGACCGATTTCTTTATGAGTAATGGCACGTCCTTTAAAGCGAATTGACGCTTTAACCTTGTCGCCTTTCTCTAAAAACTTGATAGCATTACGAAGTTTTGTGTTAAAGTCGTGTTCATCAATTGTTGGACTTAAACGAACTTCTTTCATGCTAATTACTTTTTGATTTTTGCGCTGCTCTTTTTCTTTCTTCTGTTGCTCAAAGCGGAATTTACCGTAGTCCATAATGCGGCATACTGGCGGTTTCGCATTTGGAGCAACTAATACTAAATCAAGATTAAGATTTGCAGCTAAGTCTAAAGCGTCATTACGAGACTTGATTCCAAGTTGATCGCCATTTGCGCCAACTAAACGTACTTCACGTGCACGAATTTGCTCGTTAATCATCATATCCTTGCTAATAGTAAGCCACCTCCAAGGTTTTCTCAGAACATATTTTGTAGTCATAGAACCCGAACAAAAAAAGTGCGGGCATACGACACCCACACTTGTAAAATCTTAAGTAAGAAATACATTTACCTGTTAACTGCGAATGCGTCCATCAGGTGAGAAGCGGGTGCTTCTACTTGTTCCACAAAACAATATTCTATTATCCTTGATGAGTTTATCATAGGACATGACGTCTGTCAAGAAGACGCGATGTGTTTTACTAACAACAAGAAATATTGTAACAAACAACTAACATACTTGCAATACTTTTTTATGATAAGTGTCACATGGTTATTTTTTCTAATTTCTCTCGAGTATATTACATAAAAAAGCCGCGGTATACCGCGGCTTTTTCTTATCGTTTTCCTTCTACTTTAATCATGTCAACAAAAGCATCTAATCCGATTGTTTCTGATTTTTGTTCACCATATTTACGTACGTTTACGCCGTTTTCAGTTACTTCATTGTCACCTACTACAAGCATGTACGGAATTTTTTGCATTTGTGCTTCACGGATTTTGTAACCGATCTTCTCTTCACGAGTGTCTAATTCAACACGGATACCAGCACGACGCAATTCGTCTTGTACTTTCTTCGCATAGTCTAAATGTACTTGCGGAGAAACTGGAATTACTTGTACTTGAACTGGAGCTAACCATGTTGGGAATGCACCTTTGTATTCTTCAATTAAGAAGGCTACAAAACGTTCCATAGTTGATACAACACCACGGTGAATTACAACTGGACGATGTTGTTTACCGTCTTCGCCAACGTATGATAATTCAAAGCGTTCTGGAAGTAAGAAGTCTAATTGTACAGTTGAAAGTGTTTCGTCTTTTCCAAGAGCAGTACGAACTTGAACATCAAGTTTTGGACCGTAGAATGCCGCTTCACCTTCAGCTTCATAGTAATCAAGACCCATTTCATCCATAGCTTCTTTTAACATACCTTGTGCTTTTTCCCACATCTCATCATCCGCATAATACTTTTTAGTATCTGCTGGGTCGCGGTAAGATAGACGGAATGAGTAGTTCTCTAAACCGAAATCTTTGTACACTTCTAGAGTTAAGTTTACAACACGTTTTAACTCTTCTTTAATTTGATCTGGACGAACGAAAATGTGCGCATCGTTTAAAGTCATTCCGCGTACACGTTGTAATCCAGATAACGCACCTGACATTTCATAACGGTGCATTGTTCCAAGTTCTGCAATACGGATTGGTAATTCACGGTAGCTGTGAATATCATTTTTATAAACCATCATATGATGAGGACAGTTCATTGGACGAAGAACTAATTCTTCGTTATCCATTTCCATTGATGGGAACATGCCATCACGGTAGTGGTTCCAGTGACCAGAAGTTTCATAAAGCTCTCTGCTCCCTAGTACTGGAGTATATACGTGATCATAGCCTAAGCTTGCTTCTTTATCAACGATGTAACGCTCGATAATGCGGCGGATTGTTGCACCTTTTGGTAACCAAAGTGGTAAACCTTGTCCTACTTTTTGGCTATTAGTAAATAGTTTTAATTCTTTACCTAATTTACGGTGATCGCGCTCTTTCGCTTCTTCAAGCATACGTAAGTGCTCATCTAATTCTGCTTTCTTAACGAATGCAGTACCGTAAATACGTTGTAGCATTTTATTATTGCTATCGCCGCGCCAGTAAGCACCTGCAACGCTTAATAATTTAAACACTTTAATTTTCCCTGTAGATGGAAGGTGAACACCACGACAAAGGTCGAAAAATTCGCCTTGCTCATAGATTGAAATAACTGCATCTTCTGGAAGATCGTTAATTAAATCTAATTTTAACTCATCGCCGATTTCTTCAAAGCGACGAATTGCTTCTGCACGTGGTACTTCATGACGAACGATTTCTAAGTTCTCGTTCACGATTTTTTGCATTTCTTTTTCGATTTTCTTGAAGTCTTCAACTGTAATTGCTTCTTCCATATCAATATCGTAGTAGAAGCCATTTTCAATTACTGGACCAATGCCAAGCTCAACCTTAACATCTTTATATAAACGTTTTAACGCTTGTGCTAAAAGGTGGGCTGTTGAATGGCGTAAAATATATAGGCCATCTTCAGAATCTAATGTAATGATAGAAACTGCACCATCTTCTTCGATTGGTGTAACAAGATCGATCATCTCATCGTTTAATTTTCCAGCTACAGCTTTTTTCTTTAAGCCTGGGCTAATAGAAGCTGCGATTTCTTCAGTTGTTACGCCTTTTGGAAACTCCTTCACAGCTCCATCAGGGAAAGTAATTTTAACTACATCTGCCATCACTGGTCACTCCTCTTTTTCTCAAAATAAAAAACACTCATCCCGTAAAAAGGGACGAGTGTTGAATTCGTGGTTCCACCCTTGTTCCAATTAACATAATTGTTAATTGCTCAAGTTCAACATAACGGTGTTGTCCGTTAGCAATTACTAGAAAAACCGTTCACTGCTAAAGTTTAGAGGTGGTAAGTAATAATCCCGTACTAGGAAGCTCACACCCTAAGGCTTCCCTCTCTGAAAATCGTAGAAAACTACTCATGTCCTCATCATGACATTTCAATATATTTCATTTATGTAGGTAATTATATGCTCAAAAACTTAGAAAATCAAGGGCGTTACCTTTATTTTTTAAATTTTTCACATTGCGCTCAAAATCATGTAATCCATGTAATTGGACCCGTTCTTGGAACACATTTCGCAAAGTAATAATCATATTATGGTCTTGTTCTTTCGTATATAAATAAATCTTTTTAGGCGAAATAGAAAGAAGCGGCGCAATTACTTTCGTATCAATATATACATCATTTTGCTTTAATAATTCCTCATCTATATATTGGACCAACTTCTCCTGTTTTAAACGTCTACCTTTATCATCATAAAAGATAAAGCTTTCATCAAAAATAAGATGCACGCAAGACAAACGTGATTTACGGCTACTTACTTGTTGCCGAAGCGTTTCAATGAACATTTGGTATTCTTGCTCCATCTTATATTCATCAATTGCCACTTCCGCAAGTTTAGCCACCATTTCCCTATATGTACGAAGACGAAAACGGATATATGATGAAAACGAGAATGAGAGCGGATCACAAAGCCAATTATTTAAAGAAGACTTAATATATGACTCAAATGCGTTACGCGTTAAATCCTGAGCTACACCTTTTCTTCTTCCCTTTAAAATCTCATGTGCCATGTGCAATATTTGATGACACTCTTCTTGTTCTTCATAAAAAAACTTTTCTTTTAAAATTGTATAAATCCACTCATTTTGTTTCACATTCACAATGAAATACACCATTACTGGCAATAAGATTTTTTCAATATAATTCGATTCACGTACTGGTATGTGAATCACCACTTTTTGTTCCTGTAAATACACACTCGTTTCCTTATATAACACTTCCGCTCTTTTCAGCAATTGTCTATATACGTGCATAGCATCATTTTTTTCTTCGAAGCAAATTTCAATCACTTTTGTCCCCCCTTTTATCCCCGCTCTAAAGGACTGTATCTATACGTTACAAATCCTATAAGAGTCCGTCCCGCGTGAATTTCACTCTTAGTAGAATCACATTTCCTATCGTTAGAAAATCCACTCAATATGGCTTGCTAATTTTATATATATTAAGGGAGGGAGAAAAAAATGATACAAGCTACTATGAATTTTTATTGTATACTTTACTTATCAATAAAAGGGGGTATCTGAATGTTTGAATATAAATTCGTAAAAGTCGAATTACATTGGGGGTTCACTCGCTCAAAACCAGCTGAAGACTACCAAGAAATTATTCAAGAACATGCTAGAGATGGCTGGAGGTTCGTACAGATTGTTGCCCCTACGATTGGCAGTTCTGGACAACCTGAATATTTCGACCTCATATTTGAAAAGAAAATATCACTATAATACAAAAGAGCAAGCTTCTCAGCTTGCTCTTTTACTTATGACGACGGTTTTTCCCACCAATTGGAATTGGTTTCGCTAAATATTTAATTCTCTCCATAATACGTGCTGCCTTCATTTCTTCAGCCTCACCACGCTGCGTATACGTTAAATGGTGTTCCAGTTGTTTAAAATCAAAATTAGACGTAAAGAACGTCGGTAAGTTTTCTAACATACGGAATTGCAAGATTGCACCAAGCACATCGTCACGCACAAAGCTTGACATCGCTTCTGCCCCGATATCGTCTAACATTAAAACTTGTACGCGTTTAACCGCATCAATCTTTTCACCAATCGAATTATCTTGAATTGAACTTTTAATTTCACGTAAAAATTCCGGGAAGTATACGAGCATCGAGCTTATTTTCTTTCGAGCAAGCTCGTTCGCTATTGCTCCTAAAAGGTACGTTTTTCCTACACCAAATTTACCGTACAAATATAAACCTTGTGCTTTTTTACCTGGTTCATATGTACTTAAAAATTCATTCGCTGCACCAATTGCATCGATACGTGCATTTAAATCAGAAGGGTCTAAGTTTTCCATAGTTGCCTGCAAAATATCCGTTGGCATATATACACTTTGAACGAGTTTTTCATATTTCTTTCTCTCGTCATGCGCTACTTTTCTAACGCAGCGATCGTATTGAATATCAATCATCTTCCCTTGAATAACAAGCTTTGGCTCATAACCTTGTAGCATATTTTTACATGAACCTAAATCCGGACAATCCACGCAACCTACACTTTGTCCAATATATTCGTATAACTTCACAAGACTGCGCTCAATCATAGAAGTCGTTACTTCACCCTTATGTTCGTCTATAAATTCTTTCACACGCGGATGCCCCATTACTTCTGCCTTTAGTACTTCATATCTATTTTTAAAGTTTTCATTTTCCATTAATTTTGCAAATGAATTTTGAATATGCTCCATTTTCTCACCTCAAAGAGCGTTCATTCTCTTCTATTAATCACGCTTATATTTTTTTAACACTTCTTCTAGTCGTTTTCTTTCATCTTCTAGCGTACTTGCATCTTTTTCTACACTTGTATCTTTCTTCTCTGTTTCTTTCTCTTGTTCTTTCGGCTCTTCTTCCTTAAGCCAATCTGGCACCATTTCTTTCCGCACCGTTTTCTTCGCCGTACGGCCTTTTTTCTTCGTCTCAGCCCACTCTTGATATTGACGGTTCTCTTCTTTCGCTAACGCCATCGCGTCCGCTACTGTACCGACCTTTTTACGTGCCCAATGCCCAGCAATCTTCTCGACATACGTTTTCGCAAGTTTCATATCTGAGCGTAGCATAACGTAATAAATAAGTACATTCACAACTCCTGGTGTCAATTTTTGATTAATCATGACATCTTCAACGATCTGCAAGTCCGCTTTCGTTGCCTCTGCACCACCAGAAATCTCTTTCAATAGTTGTTTTGGCGAGATTTCCTCTAGCTGCTTTATTAACATCTCCTCTTGCGATGAAGGCTCTTTCTCTTTCATCGTACGTGCAGCATGAGGCTGTACTCTTTCACTTAATACCGGTAATGCTTGACCATTTTCAAATTGATACCAATCGCGCGCTCCTTTTCTAAGCCTTTCCGTATCAATTGTTTGCATCTCTGTCACTGCACCAAGAACGATATTTTGCATCGATAACACATCTACACCATACACGTAAGCAAGTGTTATAACGCAGTCTCTCACTTGATCTGTAATCGCCTTTTTAGGAACAAGAGCGGACAATCCATCTACAAATAAAGAGAAATCAAAGAAATCATTCCAAACTTTCGGAGCGTCTCCCTTCTCGTTACTTGGCATAGTTGTCGTTTTTGGAATACGAAGGTCTTCTTGCGCATGCTCAAGCTGTCCTGGATTAAACGAACCAAACACATCATTGAAAGAACGCGTAACATTTTCATAAGAAGCAAAATCAAATTCTTCTTCTAAGAAATATTGCTTTACTTGATTATATTTTGTCCGGCTCAATCGATTGTATAAAAAGATACTTAAAACAATATCATCAAAAAACTGCTTCGGAGATAAAGGTGGTTGCAACTCATATATGAACATTCGAATATCTTTTTCTTTCTTAATATATACCTTCAATAGCCCAATTGCCTCTAACTTTACTCGTTCCTCATATATTTCAGGAAGTTGCATTTGCATAGTCACCATAAGGGAATGATGCGTATTCTCTTTTCCAAATACACGATCTTGCTCTAGCTCTCCCCATAGTGTCATGTATAAGCTAAAAGCTCTACTACCTATTAACGGCTGATACAACATCGTTAACACTTTTCGGTCGTAATTGTGCAGTAGCCCTTTCGCACTTACTTTATAACGATCAATCGGCAATAGCTCCATCCATGACTGTTTTTCCATTCTTGCTTTTCCTTTCTCTCATCCAATCTATCCTCTACTTCATTCGTTCTATCTTCATTATATAAATTCTTAGTGAAAAAGAGCTATTAGCTTGCGCTTCTAGCTCTCTTATCCTATTATTTACGGTATGTAAAGAGAATAAAATACAACTTCTACTCTCTTTCTTTTTGCAGTATATCTTTTAATTCTTCAATAAATACATTTAAATCTTTAAATTGACGATATACAGAAGCAAAACGTACGTAAGCAACATCATCAATATCGCGAAGTTCTTCCATGACAATTTCACCAATCATATCACTTTTCACTTCTGATATACCTAAATTACGCAGTTCACGTTCCACGCTTTGTGTTACTTCTTCTAATTGTCTTAAAGATACTGGTCTTTTTTCACACGCTTTAATTAAACCACGTAAAATCTTTTCTTTATTAAACTCTTCTCGTGTGCCTTCTTTTTTTACAACGATAAGAGGTGACTCTTCTACCCTTTCAAAGGTCGTAAAGCGACTTAAGCAGCTTTCACACTCTCTCCTTCTTCGAATAGAGCGCCCCTCGTCTACCGGACGCGAATCTAACACTCTTGTACCATTATGAGAACAGGATGGACAACGCAATACATTCACTCCTTTACACTATACTCTTTATTTTTCTCTACTCACTTCACCTAAAATATATATACAATATTATATAACTCATTCTAACTCTCTTACCACTTTAAGTTTCAGCGCATCACTTTATCATCTCATCCTTAAAAATAAGATGGTATATAGAGCACTACCTCATTTGCAAGAATCCAATTTATTCAACTAACGAGTACGTTATATTTTTCCTTTTTTATAAACTAAAAAAGAGGTGCATTATACACCTCTTTACATTTTAAATCAATTATGTTCTTTTTTAAAGAGCTTTTGTTTCTCTCTGCTTAATTTCGAAGCTACCAGTTCCTCGAGGAAGCTCGATGCTCTCACGCGTTTTCGCGTTTAAACCTTCTGCAATATATTCTGCAGCAACATTTGGATCAATACGATCCCCACAAGTATAAACATCAATACTTGCGTAACCGTGCTCCGGAAAGCTATGAATTGTTAAATGTGATTCCGAGATAATTACTACTCCACTTACACCTTGTGGTGCAAATTTATGGAAAGCAACCTCACGCACTTCAGCACCAGCTTTTAGTGCTGCATCCACAAATAATTGTTCAATATACGGCATGTCATTCAGTTTGTCGAAATCGCAATCCCAAAGTTCAGCAATCACGTGACGACCCATCGTATCCATAGTATCCATTCTACAGTTCCCCCTTGTAAATTTATTCTAACTGTTCGAATTGAAAACTAATTTGCAATTTGGCTTGCTCCACTACCACGGGGGAAAGTTAGTCCAGAGAGGTCCTAACCCTTTAAGTAGTGACTACGTACCTCAGCTCTTAAGTTTACGAGTGTTAGTATACTTTGTTTATTTTCATTTTGCAACAACAGTTTTTTCGATTTTCTGTCATATTTTCCTCTTTACTTTTCCCTAAAAAAAATAAACGATTCACAAATGCAGTAATCACAATGCTTCGTGGTATGTCCACTTTTTTAAATATACTTATATAATTTTTTTCCTTTTCAGAAAAAATTAAAAAAAGAGGGCAAATGTTGCCTTGCCCTCTTCTCCCTTATTCACTTAAATGTGTTGCACATTTTCTTGTTTCGCTAACTCTTCAACAACTAACGTTACAAGATCTACAACACGACGAGAGTAGCCCCACTCGTTATCATACCAAGCAAGTACTTTCACTTTACGATCACCCATTACCATTGTAGATAAACCATCAATAATAGCTGAGTGTGTATTTGTATTAAAGTCGATAGATACTAAAGGCTCTTCGCTGAATTCTACAATACCTTTTAACGCACCGTTTGCAACAGTTTTGAATGCATCGTTAATGGCTTCAACTGTCACATCGCGTTTTACATCTACTACTAAATCAACAAGAGACACGTTTGGTGTTGGTACACGAAGTGCCATACCATGAAGTTTTCCGTTTAAATGTGGAAGAACTTTTGCTAGCGCTTTCGCAGCACCTGTCGTTGTCGGAATGATTGATTGTCCGCAAGCACGTGCTCTTCTTAAATCTTTATGTGGGTTATCAATATTTTTTTGGTCATTTGTATAAGCGTGAACTGTCGTCATTAAACCGTTTTCAATTCCAAACTGCTCATCTAACACCTTCACAACAGGCGCTAAACAGTTTGTTGTACAAGATGCATTTGAAATAACAGTATGTTTTGTAATATCTAATTGGTCTTCGTTCACACCAACTACAATTGTTACATCTTCATTTTTACCAGGCGCTGTTAAAATTACTTTTTTCGCTCCAGCTTCAACGTGAAGAATTGCTTTTTCTTTTGAATTAAATTTACCAGTTGCTTCAATTACAACTTCAACACCTAAATCTGTCCAAGGCAATTCCTTTGGATCGCGGTTGTTTAAAAGGCGAATCATTTTTCCATCAACTAATAAGTGATCTTCAAATGCTTCTACTGTTCCGTCAAACTTGCCATGAACTGTATCATATTTAATTAAGTGTGCTAACGTTTCAGATGGATAGCTTGCATTGATTGCTACAATTTCGAATGCGCTTTCTTTTATTGCTTGACGA
Source organism: Bacillus sp. RB3 (assembly GCF_030164735.1). NCBI lineage: Bacteria > Bacillati > Bacillota > Bacilli > Caryophanales > Bacillaceae > Bacillus > Bacillus sp. RB3. The sequence continues at coordinate 272,915 of NZ_JASNGE010000003.1, read as the reverse complement.
AATACCATTCTCCCAATACGTCCAAATCCATTAATTGCCACACGAGTCATAATATGTTATCCCCCTTGAATGCGTTATACTATTTATCTCCAATCCCAATAATAGTATAACACAAAAAGGGGATATGTCACTAAGCATTTTCATTAATTTCACAATTTTTTAGTCAATAATGTTCCACTTCTTTAAAATTACCTGCAATTGTGTTTTCGTTCCCATAATTGTGCCATCATTATTTATCACTTCATCTGCATTTTTCACTTTTTCTTCTAACGGCATTTGAGATTGAATACGAGCTGTTGCTTCTTCTTCTGAAAAGTTATTTCGTTTCATTAAACGTTCTAATTGCGTATGCGGCTTAACCGCTACAACTAAAATGCGGTCAACGAGACTTGTTAATTTGCTTTCAAATAAGAGAGGAATATCTAACACAACCGCTTGCATACCTTCTTTTATGTACATTTCCTTTTGCCTATTCATTTCCTCACGCACTGCAGGATGAACAATTTTATTTAACTGCAATCGTTTTTCTTCATTATAGAAAACGACACTTCCTAGTTTTGGACGATCTAGTTCTCCACCTTCTTGTAACACTTCCGTTCCAAATACTTCTACTATTTTGTTATATGCTGGTTTTCCTCGCTCTACAACTTCTCGTGCAATAATATCTGCATCAATAACTGGTATGCTCAGTTCACGAAACATTTGAGACACTGTACTTTTTCCACTTGCAATGCCTCCTGTTAATCCAATTACTACTGTCATCATAATCCTCCTCATAATAAAAGGCGCGAAACTAATGTTCCACGCCCATACTTACATTTTCCAAATTCCAATAATAATGAGTAATACTCCAGGCAGGAATGTAAATTTTTGTAACCACTTCATATTCGATAAAACCGTTCCAAGTTTCATTCCAATAAATAAAAACAAAGAACTCATAATTGCAACTAATATCGCCATCATAGCGGGTGCATACCCTAATAAAGATGCACCAATTCCGGCACCAAATGAGTCTACAGAAAGAGCGATACCAAGAAGCAATGCTTCTCCTGCAGAAATGGTGCCTGATTTATCAAAATCTGCTACAGTCGGTTTCCGTAAAATTTGAATCACTAGCCCTAGCGAGGCAATCTCTAATTTCCAGACCTTCTCCTCTTGCTTCGGTTCTTCTTTTTTCTCACTTCGAAAAAATTGATATAATACCCAAATCCCTATTCCAATAAGAACAAGCCCACCGATACGCGTTGCGATAACAGGTGAAAATACTTTCGCGATCATATGTCCAATTCCCATTGAAACAAGCATAACAGCCGCTGAACACATTCCGATAATTATAATTGATCTTAGTGGAATTCTTACGCTTCTTAAACCATATGTTAGCCCTACACTACAGCTATCCAAGCTTAATGTAAAAGCTAATAAAATAAGAGATAAATAAAGGTACATCGGTAAGCTCCTCCCTTATACATAGCTCTGCTGTATGTATATGACAAATGCCTATCCGATGTTATCTCTTTTCTATATTCTAGGCTGACAAATTGGGCAGTAATGCGTTCCTCGCCCGCCAACAACTGTTTTTTCTAATATCGTGCCACAAGTTACGCACGGCTCTCCTTTTTTCCCATATACATTTAGGAGTTCTTGGAACGAACCAATTTGCCCTTGTGAGTTGATATACGTCCGAATTGTACTTCCGCCACGCTTTACTGCTTCGCCTAGCGTTGTAACGGTAGCCTCATAAATTCGCTCAATTTCTTCTACTGTTAAAGACGAAGCTTCTCGTTCCGGATGAATTTGAGAACGGAATAAAACTTCATCTACATATATATTTCCAAGCCCTACTAAAAGACGCTGATCCAGTAGCACAACTTTTATTTTACGATTTGTCTTTTGTAATCTTTCTTGTAAATACTGCGGTGTCATTTCAGCATCAAATGGCTCCGGACCTAAGTCCGCAAGAGGCATTTGGTTCATTTCTTCACCTTTCTTAAAGAGATGCATCGTACCAAACTTTCTCACATCTTTATAATGTAATTCCGTTCCATCTGTAAATAAGAAACGGACGTGCGTATGTTTATCAATCGGCTCATCCTCTTGATGTAGTAAAAACTTACCTTCCATACGCAAATGTGAAACAATAACATAATTCGTTACATATAAAAGCAAAAACTTTCCTCTTCGCTTTATATTTTCAATCTTCTCGCCTTTTAGCATTTCTTTAAAGATTTCTGCATCATCCGGTCGTTTCACTATTTTTGGATAAGTAACAATAACATCTTCAATCGTTTTTCCTGTTACAAGATTTTCAAGTGTCCGTCTGACGTTTTCAACCTCTGGTAATTCAGGCATTTCATCACTTCCTTATTTTGCGTCGTACCAAGTTGGACCGTAAGAATAATCAACTTTCAGCGGAACTGCAAGTTCAATTGCATGCTCCATTACTTCAGGTACAAGCTTCTCTAATTTTTCAATTTCTTCTTTTGGCGCTTCAAATATCAATTCATCGTGTACTTGCAGAAGAAGACGTGCTTGTAATCCTTCTTCTTCTAAACGATCCGCCATAATAATCATCGCTTTTTTAATAATATCTGCGGCAGTACCTTGAATTGGTGTATTCATCGCTGTACGCTCAGCGAAGCTACGTAAATTGAAATTACGACTCGTAATTTCTGGAATATAACGGCGACGATTTAATAATGTAGCCACATATCCTTTTTGTTTCGCATCTTTTACGATGTCCTCCATGTATTCTTGTACACCAGGGAAACTTTCTAAATACTTTTCAATAAATTCCGCTGCTGCTTTTCTTGTAATTCCTAAGTTTTGTGAAAGACCATAATCACTAATACCATATACAATTCCGAAGTTAACAGCTTTCGCTTGTCGTCTCATATTTGAAGTTACTTCATCTTTTTTAACGCCAAATACATCCATAGCTGTTTTCGTATGAATATCCATATCATGTTGGAATGCTTCAACTAGCCCTTTATCATTTGCAATATGAGCTAATACACGCAGTTCGATTTGTGAGTAATCAGCCGCATACATAATCCATCCTTCTTCTGACGGAACAAATGCCTGACGAATCTTTCTTCCTTCTTCTAATCGAATCGGGATATTTTGCAAGTTCGGATCCGTTGAACTTAATCGACCTGTTTGCGTTAACACTTGATTAAAGCGAGTATGAATTTTAGATGAATCTTCATGTACAACTTTCAATAAACCTTCAATGTAAGTTGAATTTAGTTTCCCTAATTGACGATAATGTAAAATATTTGGAATAATTTCATGGTGATTCATAAGCTTATCTAGTACATCAGCTGACGTAGAATAACCTGTTTTCGTCTTTTTAATAACCGGCAAGTTTAAGTTCTCAAACAGAATAACACCAAGCTGCTTCGGTGAATTAATATTAAATTCTGTTCCCGCAAGCTTATAAATTTCCTGTTCCATTTCCTTTAATCTACCCGCAAGTTCTTCTCCCATATTACGAAGACGCTCTGTATCAACTTTTACACCCTTTACTTCCATATCAGCTAATACACGTGCAAGCGGCAATTCTAACTCTGTAAACAGTTCATATTGCTCATTCTTCTTTAACTCTTCAACGAACGTTTGCTTTACATCATATAATACATGCACTTTACGAGCCACATGCTCCGCTACTACCTCTAACTTTGGAACAGCACGCTTCGCACCTTTTCCGTAAACTTCTTCATCAGATTTCACAGCATGCGTTTCTTTCATTTTCGCTACAGTACGGAAGTCTTTATCCGTATCAGCTGGATCAAGTAAATAAGCAGCGATTAATAGATCAAAGTCAATCCCTTGCATATCTATCCCATTCCATTTCAGTGCAACGATTGCACGCTTCGCATCAAATGTATGCTTTCTCATTTCTCCATCTGCAAGCCACTCTTTAAAAGCATCTGACTTAAGAGCAATGTCTGTCTGAATAAAGTAACATCCATTTTCATTTTGAATACCGAAACCTTGAATGTCTGCTTTATGATAGTTATCTTCTTGTACTTCAACGATAAGCGCACTATCTTGCTGAAGCATTTCTTCTGTAACTTCTTCCACAATATCAAATGTAATATCATCTAATTCAGCTGGAGCAGTTTCTTCTGGCGTAACGCCTAATTTATTTAAAAGAGATGTAAATCCTAAACTCTCGAACATTGGAATGACATCACTTGCTTCATATCCTTTATACGCCATATCATCCACATGAACTGTAATCGGCGCATCTGTAATAATAGTTGCAAGATCCTTACTCATAAGAGCTTGTTCTTTATTTTCTTCCAGTTTTTCTTTTAATTTCTTCCCACTTACTTGATCTATATTTTCATACACCGCTTCAACCGTTCCAAACTGTGTTAACAATTTAATTGCCGTTTTTTCACCAACTCCTGGTACACCTGGTATATTATCTGACTGGTCTCCCATTAAACCTTTCATATCGATAATTTGCTTTGGTGATAAGCTGTATTTTTCAAATAAAGCTTCTTTCGTATATTCATCCACTTCTGTAATCCCTTTTCGCGGAATACATACAAGCGTGTTATCAGAAACAAGTTGAAGTAAATCTTTATCTCCTGAAATAACTTTTACACTTGCCCCTTGCTCACTCGCTTCTTTCGCTAACGTTCCCATGATGTCATCCGCTTCATAATTTTCTAATTCATAACGCGGTACATTGAACGCATCCAGCATCTCACGAATAAACGGGAACTGCTCTGATAATTCAGGTGGAGTCTTTTGACGCCCTCCTTTATACTCACTATACGTTTTATGACGGAACGTTGTTTTGCCTGCATCAAACGCCACTAACATATGAGTTGGCTTTTCTTCCTCTAATATTCTCATTAACATCATTGTAAAACCGTAAATTGCGTTCGTATGTATACCTTTGTCGTTATTTAAAAGCGGTAGTGCAAAGAAAGCACGATACGCGATATTATTACCATCTACTAATACGACCTTTTTTTCCAAAATTGAAACCTCCCCATACAAATTTGAAATGATTTTTTTCACAGAAAAAAACCGTTCCTTTCCTCTCTCTATATTAACATGACTAATAGAGAGAAGAAAAATAACGGCTATTTTCTTTCATATATAAAACAGACTTATATTGGCATAAAGGGAAGTGACGAGAACAGCTTAACTATTCTCGTCCAAAATTACTCCTTGGATGAAGGGGTTTTCATGTATTATATTAACAGAGCTTTATTAATATTTAATTAAGCCATTGTTAATATATTGTAAACATCCTTCATCCTATTTTTCAGTTGCTGATTTCGGTAAAACAACTGTAAACGTTGTCCCTTCTCCAACTTCACTATCTACTGTAATCGTACCTTGATGCGCCTCAACTAAATGCTTTACGATCGACAACCCAAGGCCGGTACCACCAGTATTTCTACTTCTTGCTTTATCCACCCGGTAGAAACGTTCAAAAATACGCGGAATTTCCTCTTTACTAATACCAATTCCAGTATCCGATACTTTTATATAAGCATTATATTTATCTTCCGCTAACTCTACTGAAACAACGCCTCCAGCCGGTGTATATACGATTGCGTTATTAATTAAATTAATAAAGATTTGTTTCAAACGACTTGGATCTCCAATAACAGAGGCACGTTTTAATACATTCACTTGTAAAGAGATTTCTTTTTCTCCTGCTTTATTATCAAGCACCATATGAATATCTTCAAGCAGCCCCTTCATGTCAACGGTTCCCATATTTAATTTAAATCCTTGTTGTTCGATCTTCGACAAATCTAATAAATCTTCAATTAATCCTTGCATGCGCTCACTTTCTTTTAAAATAATGTGCAAGAAATGTTCGCAGAATTTTTTATTATCCATCGCTCCGTCTAAGAGTGTTTCTGAAAAACCTTTAATAGAAGTAATCGGTGTCTTTAATTCATGAGAAACATTCGCTAAAAAGTCTTTTCTCATTTGTTCTAATTTCTTTAACTCTGTTATGTCATGGAATACGAGAACAATCCCTTTCCATTCATGGTTTGTCCCGATAATCGGCGCTCCATATACTTCGAAATGCTTCCGTTCAATTCCAAGTGGCAATAACATTTGTTTACGCACTTTCACTTCTGTCATAAAGATTTCTTCTACAAGCTCAATAATTTCTGTATGATGAAACGATTCATAATATAAGCGATCTAAATATTCTTCATCTGTTACGTGGAAAGTTTCCTTATAAGAGCGGTTTACAAGGTTTATATATCCTCGGCTATCAATTAAAATCATTCCGCTTCCCATATTTTCAATTAACGTATGCAGACGATCTTGCTGCATTTCTTGTTCAAGTGTCATCTCTTGTAAATTTCGAGCTAAAATATTAATCGCTTTACTCAGCATTCCTGTTTCATCCGAATGACTTTCGTATGCACGTGCTTTATAATTACCCTTTGCCAATTCAATTGCAACTTTCGTAACCGATTCAATTGGCCTAATATATTGCCCTGTAATTTTCATACCTAAAAATACAACTACGAGACAAGCAATGACAAATCCGATAATTAATAATCCCCACGTTTTTTGATGTACGTCTCTTAAAGGATCAATTATACTTTTCACCAAAATGTATCCTTGTTTTCCTTCTACATCTTGAACGAACACGGCATGATAAAATTCATTCTTTCGATCCTTTTCTTTCGTAATCACTTTACTTCGTTGTTTTGCCACTTCCGAAGAAAGTTCTTTAATCGTCTCTGGACTAAATGCCAATTCTTGTCCTTTTCTATATTGAACTTTCTTTTTTTCATCCAAAAATACGATAGAAGCTGGTATTTTTTCTTCTAACTTTTCAAATACGTATGGATTTTTTAAGACATTATTAAAACCTTGCTCTTCTGCTAACGTCGCAACATACTCCGTCTCTTTTACCATTCTCTCTTTAGCATGATCTATATAGTAGTTTTCAAACACAGTTTCTAGTAATAAACCTAGTCCAACTAAAATAAATACAATAAGAGAAACAAATGTAAAAAGAAGCCTGGAACGAAATTTATTCATTCCCTTTTGGCTCCTCTAATTTATATCCTAAACCACGTATCGTTTTAATGTACGTCGGTTTTTTCGTATTTTGTTCAATTTTATCGCGCAAATGGCTAATATGAACATCAACAATTCGTGTATCACCAGCAAAATCATAATTCCATACAGCACTTAATAATTGATCACGTGTCAACACGCGACTTTTATTTTTCGCAAGATACACAAGTAGTTCAAATTCTTTTGGTGTTAATTCAAGCTTTCTTCCTTGGAAATAAGCCTCATAAAACTCCGGTAAAATTTTAAGTTCTGCAATTGTGATGCTATCTTCATCTGGCGCTTCTGCAACTTGTTCTTCTTGTTGTAATTTCGTGCGGCGCAAAATTGCCTTCACACGAGCAACAACTTCTCTTGGACTAAATGGCTTTGTCATATAATCATCTGCCCCAAGTTCAAGGCCTAGCACCTTATCAAACTCATCATCTTTTGCCGTTAACATTAAAATCGGCGTCATAACGCGCTGCAATCGTAATTCTTTACACACTTCCATACCATCCATTTTCGGAAGCATTAAATCTAATATAATTAAATCTGGGCGTTCTGTTGTCGCTTTTTGAAGCGCCATTTCTCCATCCATCGCTGTTATAACTTCAAACCCAGCTTGTTGTAAATTAAATTCGATTAAAGTTAAGATAAATTCCTCATCATCAACTACTAAAATACGATTGTTCATTCTTTTCCTCCAAGTTATAGACTTGAAACCTTCTTCATCCTAGTATTTTCCCCGTTATTCTCATCATACTAGAAAACAAGGTCCCTCTCAATATAATTGTCTATTCATGGAGATCGTTTGTGTAGAATTGAGAAAATAGAAGTAATTACGATTCACCTGCAACTACACAGGATTTTGCCAAACTTTATAGATTGCCCTCTCTTCTTTAAAGCTCACTTCCGTATGAACTATAAAGTGAAACTTTAATCAGTGGGGGGGGCATTCCCCACTGATTATTAGTTGAATCGATCGGGCTTTTACGGGCAGTTGATTCCCCACCTAACTTCTTTACTTTCGCTGAATTTTGAGGTGGGATCTTACTGCCCGTTAATGCGGGATAAAATCTTGATTTTGTGCTAGGAAAAACGAAAGAGCATACGCTATTTTATAATCTGGTGTTTCATATCCATCAAATACTCTCCCGTACATTTCATTCACAAACCCGTCTGCCCACACTTCAGCTTCTCTTACCGTTTCAAAGATCGCGTCTTCTCTTTTCCACCTCACCTAAAAAATCACTCCTTTAATTGACTTCAATTACCGATAATAATATTATTAATCTTAATATATAAATTAATAATATTTGGAGGTCTATTATGCGACTAATACTATCCATTCTATCTTTAGCAATCACATGTATCCTTGCTTTTGACGCTCCTAGCTGGGATACGATTAAAACGGGTTGCTCAGAATTTGCTGAAGGGTTCAAAGAAGGGTTTTTCAACTAAAAATAGCGCTAGCATCCTTATTAAAGGTATGCTAGCGCTATTTTTATTTTCATCTTTTAAAAGTTATCTAATGCTTTTTCCATAATGGAAACAGATTTATAAGGTGGCGTTACTGTTAATGAACCCTTTACAACAGTTTCTCCTTTTTCATCATGAGCAGATACAAGCATATCAATTGTATGTTCCTCCTCAGAAACAGCCACAACTTCAAAGTGGATTTGTAACGTTTCATAATGGTGAACATGTTTCACGAATGTAAGGTCCTTTCTCGTAATATGACTTCCTGGACCCGGTAAATATTTCGTAACCGCCGTTGTAATCATTCCCGTTAGCATAATGCTTGGTACAATCGGCTTTTCATACGGAGTTTGGGATGCGTAATCATGCTGAATATATAATGGATTGGCATCATTCGTTAACCCTAAGTACAATAACAAATCTTTATCCTCAATTTTTTCAGTGATAGATAATTTCTCTCCTACTGTAATTTCATCCATTTTACGACCAATTTGAACTTTTTTCTTTAACATGTTACAACCCCCTCCGATTTTTTCACCTTATTATCCTACTAAAAGCGATACCTTATCCGAAATTTACTATGATGAGGGCAATGTATAGTATAAATCTACAGTTTCATTATAGGATATTACAAATGATAGCGTTTTCATATTATTTCAAAAAAACAATTCGGTAAATAGTAGAAAAAGATTCGGAATCCCGAATCTTTTTCACTACTATTCAATTATTAAACAAGAACTTTCATTACGTTACGTACAGATTCTACAGAGCGATCTAACGCTTCTTTTTCATCTGCAAGAAGTTCTAATTCAATAATTTTTTCAATTCCGTTACCACCTAGAATTACTGGTACCCCTAAGTAAAGGTCACTATAACCATACTCACCTTCAAGGTACGCAATAGCCGGTAATACACGGCGTTGATCTTTTAAGATTGCTTCTGTCATTTCAACTAAAGAAGCTGCTGGTGCGTAATATGCACTACCGTTTCCTAATAAGCCTACAATCTCACCGCCACCTTTACGTGTACGTTCTACGATTGCTTCTAAACGCTCTTTCGGAATTAACGTTTCTAACGGAATACCGCCTGCATATGAATAACGCACAAGAGGTACCATGTCGTCACCGTGTCCACCAAGAACAAATCCTGTAATATCTTTTACAGAAAGATTTAATTCTTGTGCGATGAATGTACGGAAACGAGCTGTATCTAATACACCCGATTGACCGATAACACGCTCTTTCGGGAATCCTGCTTCTTTAAATACAGAATATGTCATTGCATCAACTGGATTTGTTAACACAACAATAATTGCATTTGGTGAATGTTTTGCAATGTCGCGCGTAATACTTTTCATAATTTTAGAGTTTGTTGCTACTAAGTCATCACGGCTCATACCAGGCTTACGTGCAATACCTGCTGTAATAACGACAACGTCAGAATCAGCAGTATCTGCGTAATCAGATGTTCCAATAATGTTAGCATCAAAACCTTGTACTGGGCTCGCTTCTAACATATCTAACGCTTTCCCTTTTGTTGGATTTTCCAGTTGTGGAATGTCCACTAATACAACATCTGCCAGTTCTTTTTGTGCTAATAAGAATGCCGTTGTTGCTCCTGTAAATCCTGCACCGATGACTGAAACCTTCTTGCGTTTGATTGTCATAATTTACCCCCCGCTTTAATTATGCGTTTTTGATTATCGCTACATCCATGTTTTTAATAAGTTCATTAGCGAACTCAGAACATTTCACTTCTGTTGCACCTTCCATTAAGCGTGCGAAATCATAAGTTACTACTTTTGAAGCAATTGTTTTCTCAACAGAAGCAGTTACTAATTTCGCAGCTTCGTTCCATCCTAAGTGTTCTAATAATAATACACCTGAAAGAAGAACAGAAGATGGGTTTACTTTATCTAAACCTGCATATTTTGGAGCTGTACCGTGTGTAGCTTCAAAGATAGCATGTCCAGTCACATAGTTAATGTTTGCACCAGGTGCAATACCAATTCCACCTACTTGTGCAGCAAGTGCATCAGAGATATAGTCACCATTTAAGTTCATTGTTGCAACAACATCGAACTCACGTGGACGAGTTAAAATTTGTTGTAAGAAGATGTCTGCAATAGAATCTTTTACGATGATTTTTCCAGCCACTTCAGCGTCTGCCATCGCTTTATTCGCTGCATCTTTACCATCTTTTTCAACGATACGATCGTATTCAGCCCAAGTAAATACTTTGTCGCCGAATTCTTGTTCCGCTACTTCGTAACCCCAGTTTTTGAAAGCACCTTCTGTAAATTTCATAATGTTTCCTTTATGAACTAATGTAACAGAAGAGCGTTTTTCGTTAATTGCATATTGAATTGCAGCACGAACAAGACGCTTTGTCCCTTCTTCTGAAATCGGCTTAATACCAATACCAGATGTTTCTGGGAAGCGGATTTTATTAACACCCATTGCTTCTTTTAAGAAAGCAAGAACTTTTTCTGCTTCTGGAGATCCTTGTGCATATTCAATTCCAGCATAAATGTCTTCTGTATTTTCACGGAAAATAACCATATCAGTATCTTCCGGACGTTTTACAGGTGAAGGAACACCTTCAAAATAACGAACTGGACGTAGACATACATATAAATCTAATTCTTGACGAAGTGCTACGTTTAGAGAACGAATACCACCGCCAACTGGAGTTGTAAGTGGACCTTTAATCGCGATTAAATATTCACGAATTAAGTTTAAAGTTTCTTCTGGTAACCACTCGCCTGTTTGGTTGAATGCTTTTTCCCCTGCAAGCACTTCTTTCCAAACGATTTTCTTCTCACCATCATAAGCTTTTTCAACTGCTGCTTCTAGTACGCGAGATGCAGCCGCCCAAATATCAGGACCAATTCCATCTCCCTCGATAAATGGAATAATCGGATTGTTTGGTACATTCATAACACCATTAGTTACAGTAATTTTTTCACCTGTCGTCAATGTGATAACCCCCATGTTTGAAATTTCATATGTATGAAACTGAGGGAATAACCCCTCAGTTCAAACCGTTAGTCAAATTAAAATATTCTAATCATTACATCTTTCCGAAAAAATCAGACTTTTGAAAGCGTATTTTCACTATCAAAATAGTGTTATTCGCTTATCGTTGTGCAATTGGAACATACACTTGATGCGTTGGTCCATTATAATCAGCACGCGGACGAATTAAACGGTTGTTTTCATATTGTTCTAGAATATGAGCTAACCAGCCTGACATACGGCTAATTGCAAAAATAGGTGTAAATAAGTCATGGTCAATTCCTAAACAATGGTATACAGAAGCTGAATAGAAATCAACATTTGGTGGAAGACCTTTTTCTTTTGTTACAATGTCTTCAATTTTGATAGACATATTATACCATTTCTCTTCTCCTAAAAGCACGCATAATCTCTTAGACATTTCACGTAAGTGTTTTGCACGTGGATCACCCTGCTCATACACACGGTGGCCAAAGCCCATGATTTTCACTTTATTTTGAAGAGCATTATGAATATATGACTCTACATTTTCTTCTTCACCAATCTCAGTTAACATCTTCATTACATTTTCATTTGCCCCACCGTGAAGAGGACCTTTTAATGCACCGATTGCTGCTGTAATACCAGAATATACATCTGAAAGTGTAGCTACGCAAACACGTGCAGTAAATGTAGAAGCGTTTAACTCATGATCTGCATGAAGTACAAGCGCCTTATCAAAAGCTTCAATTTCAACTTCATTTGGCTCGCGATCATTTAACATGTACAAGAAGTTTGCAGCTAATGATAAATCCTTTCTTGGCTCAACAATATCTAAACCTTTACGGATTCTCGCGTAAGCAGCAACTAAAGTTCCGACTTGTGCCTGTAATTTAACCGCTTTCAAATAATTGGACTTTTCATCCATAATTTCAGCGCTCTCATCGTATAATGATAGCATGGAAATTGCAGTTCGTAAAACAGACATCGGATGTGCAATTTTTAAATCTACTTGTTTCAAATATGTTAAAATCTCACCTGGAACTTTATAGTATTCAGATACAATTTCATTAAATTCCGCTAGTTCTTTTTCATTAGGAAGCTTGCGGTGCCATAATAAGTACACTACTTCTTCAAACGTAGCATTCTCAGCTAAATCATCAATATTATACCCAACATAAGTTAATGTATCATCAATAATAGAGCTCACAGATGATGTTGTTGCTACTACCCCTTCTAAACCTCGAATAACAGTCATGACATTCTCTCCTTTTCCTGAAAATTCTCCCAACCTTGCTCCTTATATCTATTTGCTCCCCTTATGAATTATGAACGCCCGTTCACTCTTTAGGCAAGCAAAATGCACGATCATGCAAATTTGTTGCGATGTTCCCCTCTTATTGTCCATTGTTTACATGGAAAGCATGAGCGTGAATGTCTCCCCGAATCCTCACGCTCAAAACAACAAGTTAGTGAGGAAAATACATTCCGAAGAGTTTTATGATAAAAACAACATAAAACAATATCATTATAAAATTGTTTTATGTTGTTTTTATTTTATCTGGTGTAAAGTCTCTGCTGTTATGTAACTTTTCAAAGTTTCTAATCCTATTATAAACAATTATCTGACTTTTGTGAACAGAAAGAATTCAAAAATTTTATATTACTATAAAATTCCTTATTTAAACATCTGTATAATACTCATAACCGCATAGGCAATTCCAGCCCCAATTAACGGACCAACAGCAACCCCATTAAATAGCGCAACCGCTATAATTGTCCCAAAAACAAGCGCAGTTGTAATGTGAGGATCCGTCGTCAACAATTGTACGCCGCCTTTCGCTAACAAAGCGACCGCTACACCTGAAGCTAAAGCAATCCACGCATAATAAGATTTCGCCGCTTCTCCAAGTTGTTTAAAACCTATTTCCCCTGTCGCAATCGGTACGAGCACCGCTATTGTAATGACCGTTACACCTAGGTTAATTCCTTTCGTTTGTAAATAAGGAAAGACCTTATCTCCTAAAAACGTAAACTTCAATAAAAATAACACACCAATAGCTACAGTAAGCGATTGGTTTTTAGCAATAAGTCCTATAATAAGTAGTATGAATAAAAATAACGTTGACTGACTAATCATGTTTGCACTTCCTTTCTGAAAATAATGAACTCATTTCCAAACAAAAATACCTTTAAACCTATCGTTATACATGCTATATCGATGCCTATTCAACATGAATCACTTCATTTTTTATGTATTTTAAAATGACAAACTGAGACTTTCACCATCAAAATTTAAGCATGTATACATTTTAAAAAACGGGCGTCTCTTCTTTCTTTTCTAATTAGAAACAGGTAAAATAAAAAGAAGAGAAAATGAAGTTTTTACCATATAGTAGAAGCATCAACACCAAGCTTTCACAGTCACTCACATACTGAAAAAGCAGGAAAAATCCATCATTCCACTATAACATAAAGTGAAACTTTAATCAGTGGGGCATTTTCCACTGATTATTAGTTGAACCAATCGGGCTTTTACGGGCAGTTTATCTCCAGCTAACTCCTTTGATCCAGCCGCACTTCGGGTAGGAGATTTACTGCCCGTTAATGCGGGGTAAAGTGAAACTTTAATCAGTGGAGCACACTCGTTATAAGTTGAACGAATTAGGATAATCCAAATTGGAATGGGAGGTATACATCTTTGAACCGAAACTTACTATATATGATATTGAGACTCATATTTGTCATTGTAGCAACGGTAGCTGGGTTCTATGTATTACTATACATGTCAGGGCTTATCTATCCTTTTATTATCGCTTTTGCATTTGCTTATTTGATTAATCCTGTCGTCAATTTCCTTAATCAAAAACTACAATTTCCTCGCGCACTAGCAGTACTCGTTAGCTTAATTCTCGTATTTGGAGCTATCGTTGGACTTGTTACATATCTTGTGACTGAAGCAATATCTGCCACAACATACTTACTACAACTTGTTACAGTAAAGTTTCCAGATATCGTTACATTCGCTCAGCAATTTGCACTTAATCATATTATGCCTCTCTACGATGATTTAATCTCTAAATTTAATCATCTTGGAGAACCACAGCGCTATACAATTACACAAAACATTCAAAACTTAGGAACAGAAGCAACAACACAAATGAAAGAACTTTTAACCGCCATTATAAGCGGGTTAACGAATTTCATTAGTGCACTGCCAACAACTTTAACTGTTCTTGTATTCATTTTATTAGCCACTTTCTTCATTAGTTACGATTGGCACCGTCTTGCTCAGAAGGCAAGAAAATTACTACCGAATCGTGTACATGGCTATGGAAAAACTATTTTTGTCGACTTAAGAAAAGCTTTGTTTGGTTTTGTGAAAGCACAACTTACACTCGTATCTATGACAACCGTCATTGTACTAATCGGACTTTTAATATTACGCGTACCATACGCCATTACTATTGCGATTA
This sequence comes from Bacillus sp. RB3, assembly GCF_030164735.1. Classification (NCBI taxonomy): domain Bacteria; kingdom Bacillati; phylum Bacillota; class Bacilli; order Caryophanales; family Bacillaceae; genus Bacillus; species Bacillus sp. RB3. Next base: position 257,902 of record NZ_JASNGE010000003.1, on the reverse strand, counting down.
TTACAGGAGTTGTAGATTTACTACCATACTTAGGAACAGGCGCAGTCTTCGTTCCATGGGTTATATACGTATTTTTCACTGGCGATACCGCATTCGCCATTGGTCTTCTCATTTTATACATCGTCGTGATTGTCCAAAGACAAATTATGGAGCCGAAAGTACTTTCATCTAACATCGGTCTCGATCCATTAGCAACACTCGTCGCTCTATTTGTCGGCTTTAAACTTTTTGGCTTTTTAGGATTAATCATCGGCCCAGTCACCTTAGTACTACTTAATACATTACACAAAGCTAATGTCTTCCATGACTTGTGGAAATATATTAAAGGTTCACCTTCAAAATAATAGTTTCTAATTCATACACAACAAAAAACTTACATGTAATCAGTGGGAATTTCCCACTGATTATTCCTTGTACTTATTTTTCATACTCATTACATAAAACAAGAGAATTGCACTCAAAAAAGATAATTCTCTTGTTTTTTTGCATGAAAAACGCATATTTCGTGGTGTTTTTACATATTTATTCTATTTATTTTATAATTATCATTTACATTTATTACTTTTTATGTAAATGAATAAATATACAAAATAGCATAAAACAAGACTTCAACTAACAATCTCCGCCTTTTTATATGAATTTTTTACACCAATCGTTCCTTTATATAAGAAAGCAAAAATTTAATTCAGCAGCGTTCCCTCCATCTTATTCATCTAAATTAATAGCACTAAAAAATCACAAGTTTAATCGAAGTACACACAAGAATTCAAACAAAAATTATATAGCACATATAATAAGCGAACGTTTTGTTCATCCCCACTCATCATTCGCCCCACACCAGACACTTACGAGCAGCCCAGCTTTGAGATAGAAATTCCACCCCACAAATAGCGCGGTAAAGCAAAGCTTCAACCAGAAAGTTCCTCTCCTCTTACAACACAAAAAATAGCACTTAGATTTCTACAATCTAAGTGCTATTTCTGAATAATAATAGTAGAGTTCTTTCTAAATTTCCATTCCATCCACTTCATAACAAGCGGCTTCAATAAAGCTCTCGTAATAGGGATCACGCAGATAAACCCTAGCACATCTGTCACATACCCAGGAAGCACTAAGAGAATACCTCCTACAAATACAAAAATACCATCTAGTACCGCCTCACCTGGCATTTCCCCTCTATTCAACTTAGATTGAATCTCTCCAAGCACTTTAAACCCTTGTCTTTTCGCCAAATACACACCTACAACACCTGTAAATACAATCATAGCGAACGTAGACCATAAACCTATTACATGACTTGATCCAATTAAGACCGTAATCTCAATCGCCGGTATTAAAATAAACAAGAATAGTAACCACTTCATAGTTCTACACCTCTCTCACAACTCACTTTTAACGTCCTCACAACGCCTATATACATCATATGAAATATAGATACTCTTTCATATTAAAACACATAACAAACAGCTTTTAAAAGCAATTCTAGGCGCTTTAAGCTAATTCTATCTCGTTTTTGTGTAAAAAAAAGAGAAGGACTCCGATCCTTCTCTCCGTATTACTTATAGCACTTCCGCATGTCCATTATAAACAATTCCGCGTGCTGCATCAACTGTTACTTCTTGGCCATTTTTTAAAGTTGCTGTTACGCCGTTTACACCAACGATAACAGGAATACCGATTGATACGCCTACAACAGCTGCATGGCTTGTTAAGCCACCTTCTTCTACAACTAAAGCCGCAGCTTTTTCGATTGCAGGAATCATATCTTTATCAGTGCTTGTTGTAACAAGGATATCACCTTCGTTTACGTTCGCTACAGCTTCAGCAGCTGTTTTTGCTACAACTACTTTACCTTTTGCAGCTTTACGACCAATTCCTTGTCCTTTAGCAATTTCTTCACCAACAACGTGGATTTTCATTAAGTTTGTTGTACCAGTTTCAGCAACTGGAACACCCGCAGTAATCACTACAGTATCTCCAAGTCCAATTAGACCCGCATCCATACCTGTTTGAATTGCTGTATCTAACATTTCGTCAGTTGAAGCTGCGCGCTTCTCAGCCATAAATGCTTGTACACCCCAAACAAGTGCAAGACGACGTCCTACTTGCTCGTCAGATGTTACAGCTACGATTGGAGATTTTGGACGGTATTTAGAGATCATTTTCGCAGTATATCCACTTTCTGTTGGAGCTACGATTGCAGCTACATCAAGAGCAAGTGCTGTATGCGCAACAGATTGGCTAATTGCATCTGTAATTGTTGGAGTGAACTCTTTAATACGTTTTTTGAACATATCTTCATATTGTAATGATTTTTCAACACGTACCGCAATGTTAGCCATCATTGTTACTGCTTCTACCGGATATTGTCCAGCAGCTGTTTCACCTGAAAGCATGATTGCATCTGTACCATCGAAGATTGCGTTAGCTACGTCACTTGCTTCCGCACGAGTTGGACGTGGGTTACGTTGCATAGAATCTAACATTTGTGTTGCAGTAATAACCGGTTTACCTAACACGTTACATTTTTTAATTAGACGTTTTTGTACTAACGGTACTTCTTCTGGTGGAATTTCTACACCCATATCACCACGAGCTACCATTAAACCGTCAGAAACTTCTAAGATTGAATCGATGTTGTCGATACCTTCTTGGTTTTCGATTTTTGGTACGATTTGGATGTATTGAGCGTTATGCTCTTCTAATAATTCACGGATTTCTAATACGTCAGACGCTTTACGTACGAATGAAGCTGCAATGAAATCAACTTTTTGCTCGATACCGAAGATGATATCTTTTACGTCTTTTTCAGTGATACCAGGAAGCTTAATGCTTACGTTTGGTACGTTAACACCTTTTTTATTTTTTACAGTTCCGCTGTTAAGAACTTTTGTACGGATGTTTCCATCAGCTTTTTCGATTACTTCTAGTTCGATAAGACCGTCATCGATTAGAATACGAGAACCTGGGTCTACATCGTCATAAAGACCAGCATAAGATACAGAGAACTTCTCTGCAGTACCTAATACTTGCTCAGTAGAAAGAACTACCTCTGCACCTGTTACAAGCTCAGCTTGTCCGTCTACGAAGTCGTGAGTACGGATTTCTGGACCTTTTGTATCAAGTAAGATACCAACTGTTTTACCAGTTTTCTTTGAAGCTTCACGAATGTTTTTAATACGAGCTCCGTGCTCTTCATGGCTACCATGAGAGAAGTTTAAACGAGCAACGTTCATACCTGCTTCGATTAATTGCTCTAATTTTTCAATACTTTCACTAGCAGGACCTATAGTACATACAATTTTAGTTTTACGCATATTGCACCTCCGAAAATTATGAAACCGTTCCCAAATATCTGACATTACGCCGATTAGATGGATAATTCTTTAGATAATTGATACATATCTTTATCGATTGTATGCTTTTGAGCTAACGCTTCGATAATGTCATGATCAACAAGTTTATTATCTTGAATACCTACACAACGTCCACCTTTACCAGCAATTAACAACTCAACTGCTCTTGCACCAAGACGACTTGCTAATACACGGTCTTGTGCACTTGGTGATCCACCACGTTGTACGTGACCTAATACAGTTACACGAGTATCAAAGTTTGTTGCTTCTTCAATGTGCTTACCGATGTCAATTGCACTTCCAACACCTTCAGCTACAATGATAATACTGTGTTTTTTACCACGTTCGCTACCACGTTTTAGACGAGCGATTACATCATCCATGTCATACTCTTCTTCTGGAATTAAGATTGTTTCTGCACCATCAGCTAAACCAGCCCATAATGCGATATCTCCAGCATGACGTCCCATTACTTCGATAACATATGTACGTTCATGAGATGTAGCTGTATCACGGATTTTATCAATTGCATCAATAACAGTGTTTAAAGCTGTATCGAAACCAATTGTGAAGTCTGTTCCAGGGATATCATTGTCGATTGTACCTGGTACACCAACACATGGGAATCCTTGTTCAGTTAATTTTTTAGCGCCTTGGTAAGAACCATCTCCACCAATAACAACAAGTCCTTCGATACCATGTTTCTTTAATTGCTCGATACCTTTTAGTCGTACTTCTGGGTCTTTAAACTCAGGACATCTTGCTGTATATAATTTCGTACCACCGCGGTGGATAATATCGCCAACAGAACCAAGTTCTAATTTTTCAATGTGACCAGAAATTAATCCAGCGTATCCATGGTAAATACCATATACTTCAATATCATGGAAAATCGCTTTACGAACAACTGCACGAATGGCAGCATTCATACCAGGTGAATCTCCACCACTTGTTAATACACCAATACGTTTCATTTGTACTCACCTCATAAAGATTATTTGCCTTATAATAAAATAACACGAAAAAATATAAAAACACAATGGAGAAGATGTGTCTTTTCATAATAAAAACGTGCATTCGCGAAGAGGAACGCACGCTTTTCTTATTTTATCCCAATGGAAGCGTTTGAAAACGAAACTTGCCCAATTTTCATATATTTTTCATAACGTTTTTCGATTAATTCATCTTTCGAAATTCCGTTTAATTGTTCAAAAGTTTTTCTAATTATTAAGTCTATATTTTCTGACTGTTTCAAAATATTACGGTGAGCTCCACCTTTTGTCTCTGGAATAATTTCATCAATTACACCTAATTCTTTCAAATCTGCTGCTGTAATTTTCATTGCCTCTGCAGCTTCCTTTGCTTTTCCTGCATCTTTCCAAAGAATTGCCGCTGCACCCTCTGGTGTAATAACAGAATAAGTGGAATTTTCTAGCATATGAATGTAATCTCCTACTCCAAGACCTAGCGCACCACCACTACCGCCTTCACCGATAACGATACAAATAACTGGTACCGTTAAACCTGCCATCTCAAATAGGTTGCGAGCAATAGCTTCACTTTGTCCACGCTCTTCAGCTGCTTTACCAGGATAAGCTCCCTTCGTATCGATGAAACAAATAATAGGACGATTAAACTTTTCCGCTTGTTTCATGAGACGCAGTGCTTTTCGATATCCTTCTGGATGAGGCATTCCAAAGTTACGGCGAATATTTTCTTTCGTATCTTTTCCGCGCTGATGCCCAATTACAGTTACAGGCATCCCTTTATATTTCGCAATGCCGCCGACAATCGCTGCATCATCGCCAAATAGACGATCTCCATGACATTCGAAAAAATCAGTAAATAAGTGCTCAATATAATCGAGCGTTGTCGGTCGTTCTGCATGACGAGCAATTTGAACACGGTCCCATACTTTTAGATTGCCGTATATATCTTCCTCTAAATTTTCTAGCTTTTCTTCCAAAATACGAATCTCCTCACTGAAGTCCATCTGGCTGTTTTTCGTATAGTCTTTCAGTTCACGAATCTTATTTCTTAGCTCAACAACTGGTTTTTCAAATTCTAGCTCTGCCATACAGCCACTTCCCCTCCTTGATGAACTTCTAAAATCTTGCGAAGCGATTCTCTCATATCATCACGATGCACCACCGCATCTAATTGACCATGATCTAGTAAGAATTCTGCCGTTTGGAAATCTTCCGGTAGTTTCTCACGCACCGTTTGTTCAATTACACGTCTACCAGCAAATCCGATAAGTGCACCTGGTTCTGCAAGATTATAATCACCAAGTGAAGCGAAACTCGCTGAAACCCCGCCCGTCGTTGGGTGAGTCATAACAGAAATAAATAATCCTCCTGCATTACTATGCTTTTTCAAAGCTACGCTTGTTTTTGCCATTTGCATTAAACTTAATATACCTTCTTGCATACGGGCACCACCCGAAGCAGTAAAGATAATAAATGGAACTTGTAAGTCGTACGCCTTTTCAACCGCACGGGCGATTTTTTCTCCTACTACAGAGCCCATGCTCCCCATTCGAAAACGAGAATCCATTACTGCAACAACAACAAGCATGTCATCAATTGTTCCTTCACCAGTTACAACCGCTTCGTTCAATTCAGTCTTCTTACGATCGCTCTCTAGTTTCTCTTCATAACCTGGAAACTCGAGTGGATTTAATGAAACCATTTCTTTGTCATACTCACGGAATGACCCTTCGTCCAATATACTATCAAGACGTTCCCATGCATTCATAGGATGATGATATCCACAATTCACACATACTTTTAAATTTTTTAGAAGTTCTTTCGTATACATGATTTTTTTACATTCCGGACATTTTGTCATAACGCCATCTGGCACATCTTTTCGTACTTGTTCTGAAGGTATTGCAGCGTACTTTTTCTTTTTCACGAATAAATCTCTTAGCACAATTTGACCCCCTTCGTTGAGAGCTAAGGTTAGCGTAAGAAGAAAATGGGGCTAACACCAAAGTTTGATGTTAGCCTTATCTTCTCAATCTGTCTAATAACCTCACTCTTTACGTTTAACTTTAACCGCTACGCGGTAGAATGTTTGTCATAACGTGTCATGGTCATTTCGACAAATTTTATACATTACGAGTGAAACTGTATATTCTCTACTAATTCATCGTAAATTTTTAGTGCATCATTTTCTTGTTTTTCTTCCAAAGTAGCGTAAAGCTTTCTATACATATCGATAGAATCTCTTGAAACTTTACAAGAAAGCGTTGATACGTAATCATTTACGATCATCCAAATGCGATATAGTAAATAATTATCGACTTGTTCAATAAGTGTTTTAAAGAACGTTTGATGAAGCGTTGGGATTGAGTTTTCATTTCCTTCAAGTACTTGGTGTAATTTACTTAGCACTTTAGAAAACGTTTCTTTCGGTAAATTACATACAATTCGAATCATATCTTTCTCGAGTAATCGTTTCGTTTGTAATAAATCACGAATTGTTTTCTCATCTTGCAATAAGAACGGAGCAATTAATTGTACAAGACCGTTATCATAAAAGTTTCGAATAAACGTCCCTTCACCACGTCTCGTTTCAATCAATCCTACCAGTTCTAAAGCACGCAATGCTTCTCTTACAGAGGAACGTCCTACGTTTAAGCGTGAACTTAACTCACGCTCAGACGGCAAACGATCCCCCGCCACCAATCCATCCTCTTCCATAATGGAACGGATTTTTTTTACAATTTCGAGATATACTTTTGTATTTGATGATGTCAATGGAATTTCCTCGCTTATTCTTTACCAATCAGCGCTAATTGTTTTGTTTTTTCAGCGATCTCATTTGGATCTACTTGACGGCGAGCTACTCCTGTCTCCATTGCTGCTTTTGCAACGTAAGCCGCTACTTGAGGCGCTACACGCGCGTCAAATGGTGCCGGAATGATATAGTCTGCATTTAACTCATCTTCTGCTACAAGCTCAGCAATAGCCTGTACAGCTGCCATCTTCATTTCTTCGTTAATTTGTGTCGCATGTACGTCAAGTGCACCGCGGAAAATACCAGGGAACGCCAGTACATTATTTACTTGGTTCGGGAAGTCAGAACGACCTGTTCCAACAACAGCTGCGCCCGCTGCTTTTGCCAATTCTGGCATAATTTCTGGAACTGGATTCGCCATTGCAAAAATAATCGCATCGTCATTCATTGTACGAACCATCTCTTCTGTTAATGCACCTTCTGCAGATACACCAATGAATACGTCTGCACCTTGTACAACATCAGCTAAAGAACCTTCTATACGATTCTTATTTGTATATTTTGCAACTTCATCCTTCACCGGATTCATACCTGTAGGACGACCATCATAGATTGCCCCTTTACGGTCACACATAATAATGTCGCGTACACCATAGCGATATAAAAGTTTAATAATTGCAATACCTGCTGCACCTGCGCCATTTGCGACAACTTTAATGTCAGACATTTTCTTTCCAACTAATTTCAGTGCATTTACAAGACCTGCTACTGTTACAATAGCTGTTCCGTGTTGATCATCATGGAAGATAGGAATATTTGTTTCTTTTTTCAAACGCTCTTCAATAATGAAGCAGTTTGGTGCTGCGATATCTTCTAAGTTAACGCCGCCAAAAGTTGGCTCCATTAATTTTACAGTTTCAACAATTTTATCTACATCGTTTGTATTTAAGGCAATTGGGAATGCATCTACACCAGCAAAGCTCTTGAATAATACAGCTTTACCTTCCATTACTGGAAGAGATGCTTCAGGTCCAATGTTACCAAGACCAAGTACAGCTGTTCCATCTGTCACAACTGCTACCATATTTCCCTTCATCGTATATTCATATACCTTACTTTTATCGTCATAAATTTCTTTACAAGGTTCTGCAACCCCTGGAGAATATGCAAGACTTAAATCTTTTGCATTTTCTACTTTTACTTTTGATACAGTTTCTAATTTTCCTTGATGCACTTTATGCATGTGAAGTGCTTCTTCACGAAGTGTTGACAAACTATCCACTCTCCTCAAATTATTCTTGCTGATATCAATTTCTCCAAGTGGTCTGACCACGAACACTACTACTATAATAATCGAAGTGTAGGGAAATTGTCCATTATATTTTCACAACTACATTTTCTTCCCCGACAATTTCACGAAGTGCTCCTAAACATTCTTCACTTGGATGAATCGATAAACTCCGAGATAATTGTACCATTTTATGTTCCTTTTCATAATAAATTAGTACTTTCGCAAAACCTGAATAGTCGAACAATATTTTCGTAACCCGATTTAAAAGCTTTTTCTCATACTGAGATGGCAATTTCACGTAAACAGATGCGTCTTTCTTTTCTTCATAAACATCCATTTCCTCTAGCGGATATAGTCCATTTACAATCCATTGCAGCTTATGATTTCTTAGCTCAATCGTACCGTCAACTAAAACAATTGCTCCTTCTTGCAACTTATCCGAGAAATGTATATACGTTTCTGGGAAGAGGACCGCTTCCATTTCATCATTTTGATCACAGAATGTAATAAATGCCATCTTTTGAAACTTTTTCGTACGAATCACTCTAACACTTGTTATATACACAATAGCTCTTTGTACTTTTTTCTTGTGTCGCATCGCCTGAGCGAGAGATGGAATTTCTAATTCTTTTGCTAACTTCACATATTGCGCTGTCGGATAACTTGATAAATAAAAGCCAAGTACTTCCTTCTCTTTATTTAGTTGTTCAATAAAAGATAGCTCTTCTCCTTGTACATATTTTGATTTTGGAACAGCATCTCCTAAATCACGTGCGAGATTCGCGTACTCTAACGCCCCTTTAATACTTTTCCATAAATTCGTTCTCGAAACACCAAAATCATCAAAACATCCCGACCAGACGAAAGCTTCTAAATTACGCTCCGTTACGAACTTTGACGGCATACGGAGACAAAATTCAAATAAATCTTCGAACATTTTTTTCTCTCGTTCTTCTAATAATGCCGTCACTGTAGCCATTCCAATATTTCGGATCGAAAGTAAACTGTAACGTATCGCATTCCCTTCTATTTGGAAGTTATAACCACTTCTCTGAAGAGACGGCGGCAAAACGTGAAAACCTTTCCGCTTCGTTTCTCGTATATACTGTACAATTTTATCTTCATTTCCAATTGCGCTTGATAATAATGCCGTCATAAATTCCAGCGTATAGTTCGCTTTCAAATAGGCAAGCTGATATCCGATCATACTGTAAGCTACAGCGTGACTTCGGTTAAAACCGTAATTCGCAAATCTTACAATTAAATCATAAATTTTTTCAGCAGACGTCTCATCATATCCATTTCGCAAACATCCCTGGACGAAATGCTTACGTTCCTGATCTAAAATATCACGATTTTTTTTACTCACTGCACGGCGCAGTAAATCTGCTTCTCCAAGCGAAAACCCTGCTAACTTCGATGCAATTTGCATAATTTGTTCTTGGTATACAATGACGCCGTATGTTCTTTCTAAAATTGGCTTTAAATCCGGATGTAAATATTCGATTTTTCTTTTTCCATGTTTCGATTCAATAAAAGTCGGTATCTGTTCCATCGGTCCTGGTCTGTATAACGAGTTAACAGCTACGATATCTTCAAACTCATTCGGTTTTAACCCGCGAAGTACATTTCGCATACCGCCTGACTCAAGCTGGAATACACCTGTTGTATCTCCTCTCCCTAATAATTGGAACGTCTTTTCATCTTGAAGAGGTAAGTTTCTTATATCGATTTCTTTCCCAGTTTTGTTCGCGATAAATTTTATAATATTTTCAAGTAACGTTAAATTACGTAATCCTAAAAAGTCCATCTTAAGCAACCCAAGTTCTTCTAGCGCATCGGCTGGATATTGCGTAACATAAACATCGTTATGTCCTTCTTGAATTGCTACACTGCCTGTTAGCGGTTCTTGACTCATAATAACACCAGCCGCATGAATAGACGTATGACGTGGTAAACCTTCTACACGTTTTGCGATTTCAAACACACGCTCATGCAAAAGATTCCCTTGTATAAACTCACGAAGTGATTGTGATTCTTCATATGCATCTTTTAACGTTATACCAAGCTTTGATGGGATAAGTTTTGAAAATATATCAATATCTCGCGGCGGAAGCCCCATTACGCGGGCAATGTCTCTAATTGCCGCTTTTGCTGCAAGCGTACCAAACGTTACAATTTGCGCAACACGGAGCTGACCGTATTTATCTTTCACATAGCGAATCATCTCATCACGTCTTACGTCTGGAAAATCAATATCAATATCAGGAAGCGTCACACGTTCAGGATTTAAAAACCTTTCAAATAATAGATCGTATTCAATTGGATCAATATCTGTAATTTCTAATACGTATGAAACGAGTGAACCAGCTGCCGATCCACGACCTGGTCCTGTTAGAATATGATTTTCATGTGCATACTTCATAAAATCCCATACGATGAGGAAATAATCACTAAATCCCATACGAGAAATAACATTTAATTCATGATCCAAACGCTTTATATGCACTTCTTTCGGTTCACCATATCGTTTCCGCAAACCTTCTTCACAAACACGACGCAAGTATATATCACTCGTTTCATTAGACGGAACAGGAAACTTCGGAAGTTGATTTACATGGAACGGTATTTCTACTTGGCAACGCTCTGCAATTTTTATTGTATTTCGGATTGCTTCCGGCGCATGGGAAAATAGTGCTTCCATTTCATCCGATGACTTTAAATAATACTGATCTGTTTTCAGCCTCGGCCTATCTGGATCAGTCATTTTCGTTCCACTTTCAACAGATAGTAAACATTCATGAACAAGCGCGTCACTTTGATTGATATAGCGCACATCGTTTGTTGCAACGACTGGAATATTAACCCTGCTAATAAATTCAGGTAGTTTCTCTTGTAAAAGCAACTCATCTTGAATTGCATGATGCTGTAAACTCATATAAAAATGGCCGAACATATTTTGATACGTGCGAGCTACTTCTTCAGCCTGACTCTCATTGTCTTCTAGTAATAATTGCTCAATTTCGCCATCTTTACCTGGCGAAATAGCAATTAATCCTTTCGCATAATGCGCAAGCCACTTCTTAGGAATACCTTCTTTGGACTTTGTCATAATACTGCTAGAAATCTTTAATAAATTTTGGTAGCCTATTTCATTCTCAGCAAGTAATACAAGCGGATAAGACCTTTCTTCTTCTTCACTAAAAATAGAAGCGGTTAATCCAATAACAGGCTGTATACCATGTTTCTTACATGCTTTATAAAACGGAATAACACCATACATAACATTTTCATCCGTAATAGCTAGCGATGAAAAACCAAGTTCTTTCGCCCTGACTACAAGCTCATCAATTTTACAAGCACTTTTTAATAAACTAAAAACGGTTTGACATTGTAAATGCACAAACTTCACTGTTGTACCCTCTCTTTACCTATTTGACTACTTTTATTATAGGTGATGAGGAAAGCGGAAATCAAAACATACTTCTTATACTTTGTCCATATATATGAAGAAGAAAGGGGAATGACGATGGATGTAAGAGAACATACTTTTTTCTCTCTGCTTATTATTAGTTATTTTATTGCCTTTGGGGTTATACTTGGCGGTTCATTAATTGGTGGATTTGGTGCGTTTCTTATCGGAAAACCAGCTCTAACTTACATTAATCAATTCGCCCAAAATTTAAGAATTTGGGCACTCGTTGCAGCAATCGGCGGAACATTCGATACCTTTTATAGCTTTGAAAGAAGTTTCTTTGGCGGAGATATGAAAGATATCGTAAAACAAATTCTCCTTATTTTTTTCGCAACTGGTGGTATGCAAACAGGTCTCATTATTATTAAATGGCTAACGCAGGAACATGTATGAGAGTACCAAGTGCCAATACAGCAAAAAGATGGTACTTAGTATTAGCTGGTGCTGCTGTTGGAGGCGTGTTGAGCTGGTTTATTTTTTTGTACATATACGGTGTTTTTCAACAAGAACAAGCTAGTAAAATAGCAGAACAAAGAGAAATTATAGAAAAACAAGAAGCAAAGCTCCACGTCCTTCTCGAAGATCAAGAAAAATTGAACACTGAAAATAAACGGCTCTTAACCATTCAAGAGATTAAAATAAAACTTATCAATCGAGAAAAATACGATTTAGACAATCTTACACTCGAAAATATGACTACATCTATTCATAATGATCTCCAGCATCTTTTAACGAAAAACATTCAAAGTATCGCAAAAAATAAAGACCTACTAAAAAAGGTAATCGAAAATAAAACATACAAACATTACGATCGGCTATACCGTTTTAAAGTCGATACAATATCTTTTGATACAGTGCTTGAAATTAGCATTACTATAGAGAAAGAAAAATAAAGAAGGAGGGCTTTAGCGCCGCTCCTTCTTTTCGTTCTAACATATAGTCTTTTATTTACAAATCTCACGTAAATCAGCAAAAAGACGATCCGCTTCTTCCCAAGAAGATGCCTTGGCACCAGAAGCCATCGGATGCCCTCCGCCGTTATATTGCATTGCCAATTTGTTTATAACTGGTCCTTTTGAACGAAGACGAACACGAATTACGTCATCTTCCTCTAAAAATAGAACCCACGCCTTTAATCCATCAATATTGCCAAGCGCTCCAACAACACCAGATGCTTCAGAAGGAAGTACATCAAACTCTTCTAATACTTCTTTCGTTAATTTAATGTAAGCTGCTCCTTCTTCTACCATCGTAAAGTTTTGTAAAATATAACCGTTTAAACGAGCAATTTTTTCTTTTGTCTTATACATTTCATTGTATAAATCTGTGAATTTCACACCCATATCAACAAGCTCACTTACGTAACGAAGTGTTTTTGCTGTCGTATTTGGGAATAAGAAACGACCTGTATCTCCAACAATTCCTGCTAAAATAAGGCGAGCTGCTTCTTTTGTTATTTTTAATCCTTTATCTTTTCCATAGTTATAAAACTCATAAATCATTTCACTTGTAGAACTCGCTGTCGTGTCTACCCACGTAATATCTCCATATGGATCTTCATTTGGATGATGATCAATTTTAATTAACATCTTCCCTTTTGTATAGCGTTGATCGTCAACCCGTTCTTGATTCGCAGTATCACAAACAATAACAAGCGCATTTTCGTATACACTATCTTCAATATCATCCATTACTCGTAAGTATGCTAGTGACGGTTCATTGTACCCAACCGTATAAATATTTTTCTCTGGAAACGATTCTTGTAGAATTGTACCAAGACCACCCTGTGAACCTAACGCATCTGGGTCCGGACGCACGTGGCGATGAATAATAATTGTATCAAACTCTTTAATTGCTCCTAAAATTTGCTCATGCATATGTATAATCTCCTTTTTAATCAACTTCTTCACTTTATCCTCCATTATAACGGAAAGTATTTCATACATGCGAACAATTGCTTTATAATAAAAGTTAGAAAGTTTAGATATTTCTTTTTCTTTTCTATTATTTTTCACAAAGCGATGGGAGTGTTCACTATGCCAGTATTAGTCTTCTGTATTATCGTCTCATTTATGTTGTACCTCTTTTACAAAACAAAATACTTTCGTACAAACCGCCCAATGGAGAAAGGTTGGCTCTCAGGAAAATCCGCAATGGCACTCGGTTCATTCGTTTTATTTTTCGGGATAAACCAATTCTTTTTAGAACTTTCAACCGCTCGTATTATCGTTGGTGTTTTATTCGTTCTATTTGGTAGTGCAAGTGTATTTAACGGGTTTCGCCAATACAAACATTTCTTGCCATTAGCAGTTAAAGAAGCCGAAGTCTATGAAGCAACATAAAAAAGCATCAATATTGTGATGCTTTTTTACGTCCCTTAACTTTCAAAATCATATATGCAACAAACGCAGATGGTATATTAAATGGGTTACCTTGTACATGAAAATGTAGTTGTTCTTCTCCAAAAGACATTTTTTCATATAGCTCTCGCTGAGATAATCCTGTCTTTTCCTTTTTTTCATGTAAACCTTGTAAATATAAATATTGGATCGGTATCATTACAAAAAAGTAAAATAGTGCGATACTACCAAAAAAGAGTACGGCTGACGACATAATGCATACCACCTTTCAGAAATCCATTTTCTTACAATATAATCATAACACAATATACAACCAAATTGAATTACTATTCTGTCTTTCCTTACGTTACTTTTCCACTCCACTCCATACATATTTCACTAAAACTCCCATCTAAAATCATGCCTTTCAAATTTAAAACAACAAAAAAAGATGGAACAAATCAAAACGATTTGTTCCATCTTTTTATTTATCGATTAACTGCACCATAAGTAATGCCTTTCCAACAACATTACCTTCATGATGCACCTCTACATCGACCTTACCAAATTTACGCCCAATTTCTAATACTTTCGGATGAACAGATACAACATTATCAATTTGAACCGGCTTTACGAAATAAATCGTTAAGTTTTCAACAATTAAATCGCTTTTCTTTTGCGCACGAATGACGCGATTTGTCGCTTCTGTCACAATTGTTGCAAATACACCGTACGATAACGTTCCGATTGAGTTCGTCATTTGCGGCGTCACCGAAAATTGATATAGATGCTCATTCTTCGCTTCTTTCGGCGTCATAAATTGATTCGTTACAATATCATCAATGGTTTCTCCAACTTGTGGCTGACGTTGAATCATTTGCAGTGCCTGAAGTACATCTTGACGGCTAATAATACCTTGTAGTTTATTTCCTTCATCAACAACAGGAAGTAACTCAATACCTTCCCACACCATCATACGTGCCGCAGCTGCGACAGACATTTTACCGTTCACTGTAATTGGGTGTTTTGTCATCACTTTATCAATTGGTGTTTCTTTCGCTACACCGATCATATCTTTTGAAGTCACGATTCCTAGCACTTTGTTACTTTCATCAACAATCGGATACCTTCCGTGCATCGTCTCTTCATTATAGGCATGCCATTGCTGCACTGTATCATTTGGCTTTAAATATAACGTTTCTTCAATTGGCGTTAAAATATCTTCAACGAGTACAATTTCTTTCTTAATAAGCTGATCGTAAATCGCACGGTTAATTAACGTTGCAACTGTAAAGGTATCGTAACTACTTGAAATAATCGGCAGTTTTAATTCATCTGCTAATTTCTTCACATGATCTTCCGTATCAAATCCGCCCGTAATTAATACAGCGGCTCCAGTTTCTAACGCTAATTGATGTGCGTTCGTACGGTTACCGACAATAAGTAAGTTCCCAGCTTCTGTATAGCGCATCATCGCTTCTAATTTCATTGCCCCGATTACGAATTTATTTAACGTTTTATGTAGTCCTTCTCTGCCTCCAAGTACTTGACCGTCGACAATGTTAACGACTTCTGCATATGTCAGTTTTTCGATATTCTCTTTCTTCTTTTGTTCAATTCGAATTGTTCCGACACGTTCAATTGTACTAACATACCCTTTATTTTCTGCATCTTTAATTGCACGGTAAGCGGTCCCTTCACTTACACTCAAATCTTTCGCAATTTGTCTTACAGAAATTTTATGGCCTACTGGCAGGCTATTAATATGTTCTAAAATTTGGTTATGCTTGGTAGCCAAATGGTTTCACCATACTTTCTTTTCCCTAAATTCTTCATGTGTTGTACTTTCAGTATACTATATTTTCAAAACTGTTACACTCTCTCTTTGCATACCTGTACTATTTTTTTTATAACAAAATGACTCTTACATTCCACCAGTCATTCTATTACAACAATGTAATGCTATTGTCATCTCATTCGATAGTTCGCACACTTGATTACCTATACAATTAAGACAAGAAATAAAACAAAGGAGCGAACACATGATGAAAAAACTTTTAGAGGTTGTAGGTGCTGTATTTTTAGCTTTCGTAGATGGGAAAAAAGTTACAATGGAATTGAATGAAACACCTGAGCAGCCACGTACCAAAAGAAAAGAATCACCAAAACAAATACAAGTATTAAAAGCTGTCCTACACACGTAAAAACCCTTCACTTTTCTTTTCAAATGAAGGGTTTCTTTTCTATAGTGTAATACTTTCTCCAGCTTCTAATACTTTCCCTGTACAATTTTGTAGCTTTTCTACAAATTGATATGGATCTTGTTCAATAACTGGGAACGTATTGTAATGCATCGGTACAACAGTTTTCGCATTAATCCATTTTGCCGCTAGTACAGCATCTTCTGGTCCCATTGTGAAATTATCACCAATTGGTAAAAATGCTAGATCAACTTTATTTAATTCCCCAATTAACTTCATATCAGAGAATAGTGCAGTATCTCCTGCGTGGTATACAGTTCTCTCTTCTGCTGTAAATAAAATACCTGCTGGCATACCTGTATATGTAATCGTCTTATTTTCTTCATCAATATAACTAGAGCCGTGGAATGCTTGTGTAAACTTCACTTTTCCGAAGTCAAATTCATGTGAACCACCAATATGCATCGGGTGTGTATTTACACCTTGCCAACTTAAAAATGTTGCTAGTTCAAATGGCGCTACAACAACTGCATTATTTTTCTTCGCAAGCTCTACTGTATCTCCAACATGATCACCGTGTCCATGCGATAAAAGGATTGCATCCACTTTTACATCTTCAGCTTTTAAATCTGTTTTCGGATTACCTGTTAAAAACGGGTCAATTAAAATAACTTTTTCATTCGCCTCAATTTTCACAACTGAATGTCCATGATAAGATACTTTCATTATTATATTCCTCCCCTATTCACATTCTCACTTTTTATTCTACATGATTTTTCAATTCCCTGTCTTTTCTAACATCTATTTACTTGTCATAACACTTTCTTCCGAGTTAAAGTTATATTTGTAATTAAATATCTCGGGGGTGCCAATCGATGAATGCTAGATTAGAAAATTTAATGCAATGGCTAAAAGAAAAAAACGTAGAAGCTGCGTTCTTAACTTCTACACCGAACGTCTTCTACATGACAAACTTCCACTGTGAACCACACGAAAGATTACTTGGTATGTTTGTATTCCAAGAAAAAGAACCTATTTTAATTTGCCCTAAAATGGAAGAAGGTCAAGCGCGTAACGCTGGCTGGGCACATGAAATTATCGGATTTACTGATACTGACAGACCATGGGATATGATTGCAAAAGCAATTAAAGACCGCGGCATCAATGCAAATGCAGTTGCAATTGAAAAAGAACATTTAAACGTAGAGCGCTACGAAGAATTAAAGAAATTATTCCCAAATGCAGCTTTCAAATCAGCTGAGGAGAAAGTTCGCGAACTTCGTTTAATTAAAGATGAAAAAGAACTTTCTATTTTACGCGAAGCAGCTAAAATGGCGGACTATGCTGTTGAAGTTGGTGTAAATGCAATTAAAGAAAACCGCAGCGAGCTAGAAGTATTAGCAATTATTGAACACGAATTAAAAACAAAAGGCATACATAAAATGTCATTTGATACGATGGTATTAGCAGGTGCGAACTCTGCTCTTCCACACGGTATTCCTGGCGCAAACAAAATGAAACGCGGCGATTTCGTACTATTTGATTTAGGCGTAATCATTGATGGTTATTGCTCTGATATTACACGTACAGTAGCATTCGGTGAGATTTCTGAAGAGCAAACTCGCATTTACAACACTGTACTTGCTGGACAACTACAAGCAGTTGAAGCATGTAAACCGGGTGTTACACTTGGCGCAATCGACAACGCTGCACGTTCTGTTATCGCAGATGCAGGTTACGGTGACTTCTTCCCCCACCGCCTTGGTCACGGACTTGGAATTAGCGTACACGAATATCCAGATGTAAAAGCTGGCAACGAGTCTCCATTAAAAGAAGGTATGGTCTTCACAATCGAGCCAGGTATTTACGTACCAAACGTAGGTGGCGTTCGTATTGAAGATGATATTTACATCACAAAAGACGGATCAGAAATTTTAACGAAGTTCCCGAAAGAGTTACAATTTGTAAAATAATAAAAAAGGTAGCTTGATTGCTGCCTTTTTTATTTCTCTACTATTTCAAATTTCTCTACAATCATTTTTGCTGGATAACTTTCAAGTATTTGAGAAAACCATACTTTTATTTTATCCCCTGTTTTTAACTGTTTATATGCGTCTTTGTCCTTAAAGCTCAAGACTATATGTGCTGGATGATCTTTATTCATTTGTTGTTCTATATAATGTTGCAACTCTACTTTTGTTTTAAACGTTTTATCATCGGCAAAAAACACCGTGTCATTTCTTAATATAAGATACCCTTCTTTTACCGTTACTTGCTCTACTTGTTTTGTATCACACGCTGATAATACGACTAGAAATACACTTAAAAACATAACAATTTTCATATGCCTATTCATTTTTAACCCCTTACTCTAGGCTATTTCAAATTTAGCACCATCTTCTCCTCATACTTATCATCCCATTTAATCACAATCTCTATAGGTTCATCTTTAGAGATAGGCGCGCAACTTACACAAGAAGACTTCATTTCAATCTTTGCTCCTCTATGAACTTCTGACGTTTGTGTCATTGTACTAAAGGCTCCATTAATAGCAATCTCTAAGTTTTTAAATTCTGTCTTTCCATCCCCGCCCTTATATTGAAACGTAAACATCCCATCTTCACTGTCATCCTTAATATGCCCTTTATATTGTCCAGTCCAACTTTTGCTCTCGCTAGAAAAAGTAACATACGAAATGGAACAGCTTCCTAAAAAGAAAATACTAATGAAAAAGAATAATGCTCTCTTCATAATGCCCCCCTCCATTCAAAAGCACTTATTTATTGTCTATTTCTTCCTCTTATTATACTATTAAAATACAGAATTTTCTAAAATAGGAGGCTTATATGTTCCAATAACAGTTAGAAGAAATTCGTAATAATAATTACATACTGGATAACACACTTAACATCGATTCCTTAAGTTCCAATATGCTTGAGCATATTGGCGATACTGATAGCTATTTAAGGGACAAACTTATTTGCTCTACTTTTTATCATTTCATCAAGAAGGACTACCTTTCACACACACAATTACAAAAACTATTATTAGAAAGCATCGGTGAAAAATATTTATTGTATAAGATTCATTCAGATGATGGAGATGCTGTATTTACTCGTGCATTTACGACCTTATTAATTGCACTCATTATAGATGCAGATACAAATCATAATTTCTTATCACAAACTGATATTTCAAATGTAAAAGATCAATTAATTCTATATATGAACAATGAGCATGATTTCCGCGGATATGTTCCAGACCATGGCTGGGCACATAGTATTGCTCATGCTTCCGATACATTTGAGGCGCTTGTTCGTAGTCCTAAACTGGAAGCTTTATATTACGAAGAAATATTGCAAACTTTATTAAACAAAGTTTGCGTCCATTCTATTTACTACAAATATGAGGAAGATGAACGTATCGTTTATCCGATTGTCGCAATGCTCCAAAGTGGTCTAAAAGAAGAAGTACTCATATTAGCCCTTCATGATTTAGTAGCTCAATTACCCGTCCAAAAACAAACATTACATATTAAATCGTACGAGTACCTATACGGAAATATTAAATCTTTCTTGCGCAGCTTATTCTTCAGACTACGCACACTGTCTATATGTGAAGAAACAGAATGCGAAATTGAAAAATTGCTACAAGAACTTCCAAAATATTATTAAAAAAAGAAGGCCACTTAGAAAGTGCCTTCTTCTATTTCACTAATATTTAATTGAAATTTCACGATCCAAACTGAGAAAAGGTGGACAAGAAGCGCAAACGCCATACATGCTCCGCTTAAAAAAGTTAGTATAGGATGCGAATACACGTGCCCCAATCCATAGGATATCGCCACGAAAAACATTGTTATGTAAATATAAATTGCTCCATGTATTTGCCTCATATAAACCTCCTTTTCCCATATTATAACATAAATTTTCTGATTATTCACATTAATTACTCGTAATCAATATTTCTCAACTGTTACACCTCTTACAGCAGCCTTAATATACGGTGACCCTTGTAAACTTTGTAAATCCTCTGTTTTCCTGTTACGACTACACCGTATATTGGTAAGTCTTTTGGTTTGGTGTTTTTTATTTCTTTATCCCGCATTAACAGGCAGTAAGACCCCACATCAAAATTCAGCGGAAGCAAAGAAGTTAGGTGGGGGGCGGACTGCTCGTAAAAGCCCGATTGGTGAGGGCTGATAATCAGTGGGGGATGCCCTCACCACTGATTAAAGTTTCACTTTATAGTTTATCCTAAAATATTCTCGATATCCCTCTTTATTTTCACTTAAAGATATCCAAATACAGCTTTTGTAAATTTTTCCATAGTAAAAAGCACATTTATTTTGATGTGCTCTTCACATATAATTTAGTAAAATATGAACCATTTTTTTGAAACAAAAACTCCCACTCATCTCTCCCCATACTATCGTTATGACTTAGTTGCCATAATAATTGAACGAGGATAAAATCCCAGCTTTTCATAAAATGATACAGCTTCATTTCCATACACTACTGTTAATTCAATTTCATCTATCTTTTTCACTTTAAACCATTCCACTGCACTATTCATTAATTTCAAACCAAATCCGTTTCTTCGGTATTTTTCATCAACAAATAAAACTTCAATCTTTCCGCTTACGCTTTTACTATACGCTATACAAAATCCTAATATATTATCTGTTTCTGACTCAATCAATAATTCAATTCTATATTCTCCGTACTTTGAGTTCTTTTTATAATTTTCAATACGTTCCTCAAATGTCATTCTTGGGTAATCGCCAGAAAAATATTTTGATTTATTATTATGATATTCATGCAATTTATTTAAGGATTCTCTTATTATCTCTATTTCATCGAGAGTGATATATTTATTACTAATTCTCATCCTATAGCATCTCCAATAATATATATTTCAGCAAAAAAATAAGACTGTTTTTTGTTCACAAAATATTACTCTATTATTCCATCGCTTCCCTCACAACATCTTGAATCATAACAACTTCCGTTTTCATATCAACAGATGGTGCTTCTTCATCAATACATTCATGCCAAAATTCCAAGTGCTTTTTATCGATTTCATAATGAGAATTTTCGACAAGAGCCCCGCCTTCTCCTTGCACAGAATACCAATATAAGTATTCTTCTCCATCTCTTATTTCCCGGAAAATTGTCTCAACGTACATCTTTTCGTCGTTTAATGTCAAAAGCACTTCTTTCATATTGTCATTAAGAAGCTGCATCCATTCATCTACACGATGATTTTTACCTTGTTTCACTTTGAATCTCGTTAATTCCACATTCATTTTTATTCCCCCGTTTTCTTACGTACAAACAATCTATATTCTATCGGATTATGAAAACTTAATTTACTAGCTAGTTTTTGCGAAGGAATATTGTCTACATAACAATCCCAGCACGGTGTAATATCATTTTGCATGCAATGCTCAACGAACCGTGTCGCAACAGCTTGAGCTAATCCTTTCCCTTGATATGCTTTATGCGTAGCAATATCGATTTCAGCAAAACTATTCCCTCTAAATATTGAGACGCATTCAGCTATAATCATCCCACCTTGTTCTATACAAAATCCGAAACCACCGTTCAAAAATAGTTCTTTTGATCCCCAATATTCTTTATAATACTTCTCTGTAAATTCACTGCTTCGTTCTATATCACTTTTATCAATACGCTTCACTGCATATGTATTTTTATTTGCATCTTGTGTTCGCTCTTCAAAGATTTCTCTTTGGAATTTCATTCGTGGCATATTCCGAAGTACATTACTAAAACGCCCTTCAATCATCATTTCCCACTCTTCACTTGAAGCGAATAGTGTAAATCTCTTCTCTGTTTTTTCAATAGCCATTTTTAAATACATCAATAAATCTTCATTATAATTTTGATCATCCGTATGACCAAATAAATAATAGATACCGTTAACTGTACGAATTAATCCTGCTGTTAACTTCTCGTTGGCAAAAACCTCACCAGCTATCACTTGATCACATACCGCATAAGCAAACGTCGTCGTTCTTGTATTACCTTCTAAAACCGGAAGAACTTTTCTATACTCGGCTACAGATAATTTTTTCATAATTGCTCCACTATAATCGTATCAGCCTCTATATGTTCAAAACAAAGATTTACCGTCCTCTTTAATGCTCTCGTTCTATGAATCGTACATGCTGGAATTAAAATAGAATCATTTGGCTTTAAAACCGCCGTTTCTCCATCTTCAAAATCAATAAGTAACTCTCCCTCTAGCACAATAAATAATTCATCCGAATTAGAATGATAGTGCCAATCATATTCACCAGTAAATACAGCGATGCGTAAGCAATGACTGTTTATGTTTGAAACGACGAAGTTTTTATGTTGATCTTGAATGTCTTTTGTTAATTCTATTAAGTTCACAGTTTCCATATTTCATCCCATCCTTCCATTAGTCGTTCTTCTGAAAAATCAACTTAGTCTCCACCACCTCCGCAATCTCCTCCGCCATCACTTGAGCTGCTACAGTCATTGCTACTGTAATCTCCGAATCCACTTGATGAGCTTGAAGCGTATGAAGATTTTTTGCTTCTTTTTCTATCTTTTTTACTTTCATGACTAGGCCATACTTTATCAAATAATATAAAGAATAAGATTCCTTCTACCATAACAAGTATAACGCCTAAAATACTTTCAATAACATTGGGGGTTATCCCCAAACTTTTAAATATCCCACATAAATACAAGCAAAAAATCACATACAAGAACATACAAATATACCGAAATGTTTTCTCTATCGTAATGACTACTTTTTGTGAAAAAGGTATGTTCTGCTCCTGTTTTTTCTTTATGTACTTTTGTCTCTTTGCTTGCTTTTTCTTCCTCTTTTTACTCCCCATTGAATCCCCTCTTTTTATTATATAATTCTAAATTATCATAATAAAAAATGATTTACACCAATAAATAACAATTATTCACATGTTATTTCCCCATATAAAAAAGACCCTCCTCATAAAGGAAGGTCTCAAATGTATTTCTATTATGATAAAGCAGGAGCTTTTTCAAGTAGCTCTTTCGCATCAGCGTATTGTAAGCCGTGAGCTTCTGCAACTGCTTCGAATGTTACATATCCATCTAATGTGTTAATACCTTTTAGTAATGCAGTGTTGCCTAAGCAAGCATCTTTGTAACCTTTGTTCGCAATTTGTACTGCATATGGTACTGTTACGTTTGTTAATGCAAGAGTTGACGTACGTGGAACTGCACCTGGCATATTAGCAACTGCATAATGAACAACGCCGTGTTTTTCGTAAGTTGGGTTGTCATGAGTTGTAATACGATCAGTTGTTTCGAAAATACCACCTTGGTCAATCGCGATATCTACAACGACAGAACCTGGTTCCATTGATTGAATCATTTCTTCAGTTACAAGTTTTGGCGCTTTTGCACCTGGAATTAATACTGCACCAATAACAAGGTCAGATTCTTTAACAGCTTCTGCAATGTTGTATGGATTAGACATTAATGTTTTTACTTGGTTACCGAAAATATCATCTAATTGACGAAGACGTTCTGCACTTAAGTCAATGATTGTTACATCTGCACCTAAACCTACTGCAATCTTAGCTGCGTTTGTACCAGCTTGACCACCGCCGATGATTGTTACTTTGCCGCGTTTTACCCCTGGAACGCCTGCAAGTAAAATACCTTTACCACCCTTGTTTTTCTCAAGGAATTGTGCACCGATTTGTGCAGACATACGACCAGCTACTTCACTCATAGGTGCAAGTAATGGTAAAGAACGATTGTCTAATTGTACTGTTTCGTATGCGATTGATGCAACTTTGTTATCGATTAATGCTTTCGTTAATTCTGGTTCTGGAGCTAAGTGTAAGTATGTGAATAAAATTAAACCTTCACGGAAATAGCCGTATTCACTTGCTACTGGCTCTTTTACCTTCATAACCATATCTTGATTCCATGCTTCTTCAGCAGTTTCTACAAGTTTCGCACCAGCTTGTACGTATTCTTCATCCGTAAAGCCAGATCCTAAACCTGCTCCTTTTTGAACAAAAACTTCATGACCATTTTGTACTAAATGTACTGCTCCCGCTGGCGTCATTGCCACACGGTTTTCATTGTTTTTAATTTCTGTTGGAATACCGATACGCATGATTAGTTCCCCCTTGAGTTATGAAATGACCCCTGAATCATTTTTTTAAAGCGCTTTCTACGCTCTTATATTTTAACATAATATCTCAATATTTGACAAAAAAATAACACGAGTTTTCCGATAGATTTAATTTTATATTAAAGGACAGTATTATCCGCACCTCTCAGCACAATGGATAAACTGTCCAATTATTCGAAACTTCATCTTATTTTATTCTATCGATGTCTATGAATAACATCCACTGCACCAGTAACTTCAATAATTGTACCGGTAATCATATCGGAATCGTCCTCACATAAAAACGAAATGGTTCTTGCAATATCTTCACCTGTTCCAGATCTACCAATCGGTGTGTTATGCTCTTTCAGCTGACGTGCTTCTTGAATAGTTGCCTCTTTCATCTCGCCTATAATATCACCAGGACATACCATGTTCGCAGTAATACCATACTCCGCTTCTTCATAAGCAACTGTTTTCGTTAATGAAACAAGTCCTACTTTCGCTGCGGCAAAAGCTGAACGATAAATCCATCCCGGTGCACTATCCGCCCCTTGAAATCCGTAATTAATAATACGGCCAAAGTTCTGTTTTCTCATGACCGGAACGACAAGTTTTAATAAATGAAATACCGCTGTTAAATTTCCCTGAATCATTTCATTCCATTCATCTTCTTCATAATCAACTAACTTTTTTCGTTCAAATACATATGGACCAGCATTATTAATTAAAAAGTCAATTTTGCCAAAACGGCTCATCGCTTCTTCTACTATTTTATGTAAATCTTCCTTTTTCGTGACATCCGCTTGCACGAATTGTAGACGCTCTTCCACATCTTTATATGTTTCTTTCATCGTTTCCATAGCCGTGGTATCGCTATGGTACGTTACTGTTACTGAATAGCCTTTAGCCAATAACTTTTCTGTTACTTGCTTTCCTAAACCTTTCGTACCGGCTGTAATGAGCGCATGTCTCACAAAACTGCCCCCTTTTAAATTGCTATACTTCATATGTAACAAGTTCTCGCTCCAATTACAACTAAAATGAATTGAAACAGAGTTTTCAAAATTCTGTAACGTTTCTGGCAAGCACGTTACCAAAATTTGTTTTATAATTAAGTTGTAAACAGTTATAAAACAGATTGGGAGGAATTTACTATGAATAATACATATACAAATATTTTAATCGCGGTGGATGGTTCTAAAGAAGCAGAAAAAGCCTTTAAAAAAGCAATTCAAGTCGCAAAGCGCAACAATGCAACATTAACAATTGCTCATATCGTTGATGTAAAAGCATACTCAGCAGTAGAAGCTTATAGCCGTGCAATTGCTGAACGGGCAAATCTATTTGCAGAAGACTTATTAGAAGACTACAAAAAAACTGCGCTTGAAGCTGGTCTTGAAAAAATTGAAACTGTATTAGAATTCGGTAATCCTAAATCAAAAATTTCAAAAGAAATCGCTCCAAACCATAAAGTAGATTTAATTATGTGTGGTGCGACTGGTTTAAATGCTGTTGAGCGTTTCCTAATTGGTAGCGTCTCTGAACATATTATTCGCTATGCGAAATGCGATGTCCTTGTTGTTCGTGGTGATGAGGAACAAGGTGAGCTTTAATTTATAGATAAAACACCAAGTCCACATAGGCTTGGTGTTTTTCATTTTATAAACTTCACTATAAACACTAGACATGCTACGACAACAACGGTAATTGCCAACACATAAGGTGGAAGAAACTTCAAAGACCATAACGCCATCATGATTGTCGCGATCGTTAAGTACGTTTGCTTTGCACCCTCTGTCATTTTTTTACGAAGTAAGAAGACGTACAAATAGCCGATTGGCGGCGTAATGAAGCAAAGAACATATATGATTTTTGATTTTAAATACCATTTTTGTTCTCCAAGTTTCTTTATATCTCCTTCAATTCTCTTACTCTCTTGTTCTTTCGCTTCTTCTACAAGCTGGTCTTCCTCTTCTCCTCGCTTTTCTTTCATATAAGGAAGAAAGTGCATAAAAAAAATAGTATGCGAATACGAACGCTCCAAATCCAATATTTAATCTTTCTAATGGAATATGTTCACTAAAAAAAGCAGCAGTAAGCACTAAAGACAAACAGTATGTCATCATCCAAAATGAATGTTTTCTCTTTTTCCGTTCCATTTCTTTTTCACCTTGTATATCTTTTCTTTTCGAAATCCATATAGAAATAAAGCAATCTACTACAAATAGAGCAAAAATAAATATCGCAACGTGTACTGTTTCTAAATCCTCAAATGAAAAGATATTTGGGAATGCAACGTGTAATACAATTAGCGTGTACAAAATTAACCCTATAAAATAAATACGTCTCATTTTTCATCCCTTTCTTATTTCCTAACATTACGTTAACATACATTTTTTAGAAATAGACGGACAAAATATATATGTGTAAAAAAGGAGGATGCAACATGGATGATTCTGAACGTATTATTTTAGATGTGAATGGGAAAGAACTCGAAATGCTAGATACGATTCGTACTCATTTTAAAGAGAAACATGGCGTTGAACTAAGTAACGGTGCATTACTTAGAGATTTGATGGATATTGAGTATATTCGAATTACGGAAGATCGACATAAGTATGATTAATTTGTGGCTATAAAAAAAGAAGGTAAGCTTCTCTCCATCAAGATTAGCGTACCTTCTTCCCTATAAAATCAATCAACTTCCAACAAACTCTCCAACTAACCCCTTCGCCTTCTCCAAAGCGTTTTTGATTTGTTCAAATCCTGTTCCACCCGCACTATTACGACGCTTTACAGCCGCATATGGTGAAAGAACTTCATACAAATCCTCTTCAAATAAAGAGCTCATTTCTTTATATGTTTCAAGCGAGACATCTAATAAATAAATTCCTTTTTGTGTGCAATATAGCACTAACTTCCCAACAATTTCATGAGCTTGACGGAATGGTAGTCCTTTGTTTGCTAAATAGTCGGCAATTTCTGTTGCGTTGGAGAAATCTTGCGTCACAGCTTGCCCCATTTTTTCTTTGTTTACAGTCATCGTTTCAAGCATGCCCGCCATAATATGAAGGCATCCTTCTACTGTTTTTACTGTATCAAACATTCCTTCTTTATCTTCTTGCAAGTCTTTATTGTAAGCGAGCGGTAATCCTTTCATTACTGTAAGTAAACTGAATAAATTACCGTATACTCTGCCTGCTTTACCACGGATTAGTTCCGCCATATCCGGGTTTTTCTTTTGCGGCATAATGCTGCTTCCAGTTGCGTATTGATCGCTCATTTCAATAAATTGAAACTCTTGGCTACTCCATAAAATAAGTTCTTCACAAAAGCGCGATAAGTGCATCATAAGCATAGATGAGTTACTTAAAAACTCCAAGATGAAATCACGATCGCTTACTGCATCTAAACTATTTTCATATATTCCATTAAATCCAAGAAGTTCCGCACTATATTCTCGGTCAATCGGGAATGTCGTCCCAGCTAGCGCTCCTGCTCCTAATGGGGAGATATTAATACGCTTTAACGAATCTTCATAACGATTTACATCACGCTCTAACATCCAAAAGTAAGCGAGAATATGATGAGCAAATGAAATCGGCTGAGCACGTTGCAAATGCGTATAGCCAGGCATAATCGTTTCAATATTATTTTCTGCTTGATGAACAAGAACAGTTTGCAATTGTTTTGTAGCTTTTATAATATGTTCTACCTTTTCTTTTAAATACAAATGCATATCTGTCGCTACTTGATCATTACGACTTCGGCCAGTGTGAAGTTTTCCTCCTACTTCGCCAATTTGTTCAATTAACATTTTTTCGATGTTTAAATGAATATCCTCTGCTTCTACTAAAAATTGTAGCTTATTCTCTTTTGCTTCTTTCAATAAATATTGAAGACCTATCTTTATTTTCTCTGCTTCTTCTTTCGTAACAATGCCTTGCTTTGCTAGCATCGTTACGTGTGCAATACTCCCGTTTATATCTTGATTTACTAATTGTTGATCGAAAGAGATGGATGCTCCAAACTCTTCAACCCACGCTTCCGCTTCTTCAGTAAAACGTCCGCCCCAAAGTTTGCTCACGCTTCCACCTTCTTTTGATTCACTTGGCTGTATACTTTCGTCGGTAAACCAAATAATGAAATGAATCCAACTGCTGCATCATGATTAAATTCGTCCTGGGCAGTATATGTTGCTAATTTTTCATCGTATAAAGAGTATTCAGATTTACGTCCTTCTACAATCGCATGACCTTTAAATAATTTCACACGCACTGTACCTGTTACATTCTTTTGCGTTTCTTGTAAAAATGCATGAAGCGCTTGTTTTAAAGGTGAGAACCATAAACCGTTATAAATAAGTTCTGTTATTTTCTGTTCAATCACTGGTTTAAAATGCGCTACTTCTTTTACGTGTGTTAAATCTTCCAACTCTTTATGCGCAGTGATTAACGTCATTGCTGCTGGGCATTCGTATACTTCACGAGATTTAATACCGACAAGACGATTTTCTACGTGATCAATACGTCCAACGCCGTGTTTTCCAGCAAGCGCATTTAACGTTTTAATTAATTCTGCAAGTGAATATGCAGTGCCATTTAAAGTAGTCGGTACGCCCGCTTCAAATCCGATTTCTACAAACTCTGGTTTATTCGGTGTATCTTCTAACGCTAATGTCATCTCATATGCATCTTCTGGCGGCGCTGCCCATGGATCTTCTAAAATTCCACATTCGTTGCTGCGTCCCCATAAGTTTTGATCGATTGAAAACGGGCTATCTAAATTAATCGGAATTGGTACATCGTTTTCTTTTGCATATGCAATTTCTTCTTCACGTGACCATTTCCATTCACGTACAGGCGCAATCACTTCTAAGTAAGGATTTAATGCTTGGATAGAAACTTCAAAACGAACTTGGTCATTTCCTTTTCCTGTACATCCGTGTGCAACTGCAGTTGCGCCTTCTTGTTCTGCGATTTCTACTAATTTCTTCGCAATAAGCGGACGAGATAATGCAGAGACAAGAGGGTATTTTCCTTCGTATAATGTGTGTGCTTGCATCGCCATCAATGCATATTCGTTTGCAAATTCTTCTTGAACGTCAATCATATATGATTTAATTGCACCTACTGAAAGTGCCTTTTCTTTTACAAATGCTAAGTCTTTACCTTCCCCTAAGTCTAAACAAAGCGCGATAATATCATAATTCTTCTCTTGTAACCATTTAATTGCAACGGAAGTATCAAGACCTCCGGAATATGCTAATACAACTTTGTTCTTCTCCATTTTGCATCCCCCTAAAGAATAAATATTCATTTTCTTTTATAATAATTCACACTTTAACACCTTTCACAAAATGTATCAAGAGTCATTTTCAAATTTTTTCAAACAATTTCGTCGAACTTCTTTCTGTTTTTCTGTACAATATAAGCAGGAAAACGGGGGTGAACTTATGGAAAAGTATTTCTTATACGATGAACATCTAGGAATTGAAATTCCACATTTACAAGAAGACTGGGAAGAAATCCCCGAAAAAATGCAACATGCTATTTTACTAAAATGGGAACAAGTTCGCGGGAAAATTCCTGATCGTATAAAAGAACTTGAGCACTATATTAATAAAAAACAACATTATTTAAATAACGAAGAAGACTTCGAAGTTTCTTGTAAACTAAATTCAGAAATTGCCGATCTTGCTTCCATCATTAATGACCTTTGGCTTTGGTATCGACTCACTCAAAATGTATCTGAGGGGAAAGCACACCAATGAAAAAAGCATGCCCCTCAATTACTTTGGGTCATGCTTTTTTTGTCGTAACATGATTTACAATATATCTCTTGTGCTGTTTTTGCCAAACACACATCAAAAGGGCCAACTAATATACTTCTTTCTTTCGGCAACTTTACAAAAGCAACAAGCTCTTCTTCATATTGAATTTTTTTCTGACATGAAATACATATTAATTCTTTTCTTTTGAACATTTCTTTTAGCATACCTTCACTCTCCCCTTCATCTATCTATATTAATATACTCTCATAATAGTTAAGACTTGTAAAAAAATGACACATTCCGAATCGAATGATTCATATACTATGTACAAAAGGAGGTCTACAGCTTATGCGTGCTTTCGTTATTATCGCTTTAACTTTTTTAAGTGTGATTAGTTGGGATGCGTTTTTCAAAGATAAAAGTGATGAAAAGAATACAACGGAATAAAACCTTTTTTTCTTACTTATTGGACAAACCGTTACAAACTGTCCAATCCTCCGAAATAACTTAGGCTTTTCTACAAAAATATTTAAACATAACATTTTTTGTAGATTCCCTCCGTTTATTGTCGGTTTCCATCCGCATACATTTTTTAAAAGTATGATATAATAGTATAAATCTTGAAGGAAGGGATTTTGATATCATGATCGCTCGAAGGAGCATGTGGCATCGTATTGACGAATCATACACGTAGCGTATTTTTCAGCTCAGATACTTTAGTCTAGCGAAAAAAATACGAGAGTGGGGAAATTATGATTGCCCGAAGGATAATTTGGCAAAAAAAAGACTCTTCTTACACATAGCGTTTTGTTTAGGACTTAATTGTTACTAACTAAACAAAACAAAGAAGAGCAGGATTGCTAAATGAAGAATCCTACTCCACGTTTTGTTTAGTCGTTTTAAGACTTAAACTAAAACGAAGGTAGGGAGAATTGATGGACGAGAGGATTATTCGTTATTTCTTCAGCGACATATAGCGTAGTTAGTTTTTTCGTAAACTAACTGAAAGCTACATGTGAGCTCGTAGTTAGTTTACAACACAAAAAGGACTACTAACTACGGAAAGAAGGAATAACGATGAGGAACATCCAAAGTCGGCAAATTATTAAAGAAATTTTTATGGTTTTAATCGGTTCATTTATTTTAGCAGCAGCGCTATATCACATTCACTTCCAAAACCACTTAACAGAAGGTGGCTTTGTAGGAATTGCACTATTCATTCAAAACTTTTATGATATTTCACCATCTATTTCAACTGTATTAATGGATATCCCAATTATTTTACTGTGTGCTTCATTTTTAGGTAGAAAAATGGTTGGCTATTCATTCCTAGGTTCAATTTCATTCGGAGTATTTTATTCCTTTATGGAAAATTATTCTCCATTTACGGTAGATTTATCAAATAACTTATTGATAGCTGCAGTAGTTGGCGGTGCGTTAGCTGGTATTGGACTCGGTTTTATATTGCGATTTGGCGGTGCAACCGGTGGAGACGATATTTTAACAATTGTATTAAGTAAACGAACTCGTTTTACAATTGGGCAAATTTTCTTCGTCTTTGACGCGATTGTTCTTGCGCTTTCATTATATTATTTAAATTGGACAGAAATTGCTTTTACTATTCTTTCGATTGCCGTACAGGCAAAAACATTGGATTTAATTTATTATCCAAAAACAGAAAAAACAGCAGAAAAGCAGCCAGTATCTGTTCCAATGTCCAAAAAACATGCAACAAATTAAAAAAGCGAAAGGCTTCGGCCTCTCGCTTTTTTTATGCTCTTTTTTCTTTCTCGACTATATGGCGCACTTGATAAAATCTATTTGCAAATTCAGTAACGTTTCTTGTTAAACGATAATTCACTGTAGATCCAATTGCCATTCCAATTACCGGTATACCTTGGAATAATTTACGACGAAGAGCATAAATCGAAAATGTCTTCAAAATTTGTTTTAACACAACCTCAGTAGAAGCTGTTTGTAGCACTGCTTCTTCTCCTTCGTAGAAGAACGAATCTTCTTGCTCCAGCTCTTGCAATAAATTGTACCATGCGTATTGCTGAAGTCTTCCTGGTAGTAATGACGCATGAAACACCTTTAACGCAAGCATCATTTCATACGGCTTGTTCACATCATGTCCAAATGATGTTGCAATAAGTTGGACTGCCTTCACATTTAATGCGATCATAACCGGAAAATCCGCCGTTAATAATAATAAACCTCCAGCACCTGTTGCCCCGCCTTGTACAAATGAATATAGACGATGACGTGCTGTTTGCTGCTCTGCTATGTATGTTAATTGATCAATAGATAATGCTTTCAAATCTTCAAGCTGTTCAATCGATTCATCAAATAATCTTGATGTTCCTAAAATCCGATTACGTGCATCTAACTGTGCTTGTGAACTTTGAATAAATGCATGCAAATGAAAGAGCCATCCATCTGCTTTCGTGAAGAATTCTTTTCGCTTTTTCTCAGGTAATTTCGCAACTGTAGTATGTAACCATTTATCAAACACTTTTTGAAAATCGGTCGCTTCTTGCTCAACTAATTGCGCTTCCCATTCTTTTATATTGTCTAAAATGGCTTGTTCTCGCTTCGATCGCATCGTAACAACCACCTCGTTCGATTTTTTTCTATTGTAACATATTTCTGCTTATTCTTTGCAAATATGCTTGTCTATCTTTATTCACATACCATTTTTGAATGGCATAAAATATTAACAAAAAGGATGAGATAAATCACATGAATCTATCCGATATAAAAAAAGAATATAATGCGGTATTCAGCTTAGGACAAAACTGCTGGCCTGCTTGGGCATTATATCAATTAGAATTATCACCATTTTTTGGCGTTATTGATTTTATGCTAAGCCCCTCATTAGAAAAAGTGAATGTATTATTACAAAATCGATTTGACCGCTTTTTAAATTTCGAAAATTTATCCTTCATCTCATTTTGGGATGATGATGCAAAATTAAGATTAAGGGACAACCTTTATGAAATTGACTCCTGTCATGACTTTAAAACAGATGTAAACACACCAACTTCTTGGCCTTCTTATACAGAAATTAAGTTAAATTATGAACATCGTATTAATCGTTTTCTAGCTACAATTGAAACGGCCGAATCCATATTATTTATTCGAACTGGAGGAACATATGAAGAAGCATGTTCCCTAGAACAAATTTTATCTCAAATCGTTACACATACATTCTCTGTCCTGTTACTAATTCCTGCCGATATACCAACTATCACCCAAGAAGATTGGGGATTACAACGTGTTTGCGTTATGAAATGTCCTATTATGGATGTATACCAATACAATGAAGCATTTTGGAAAGACTTATTTGATGGAATTACGATTAGACCACATTCTTAAATACATGACACCTTTACTACAAAACATATTATAATCTTCCTTATACAAAAAAATAAGGAGTGATTGTATATGTATCCACGTGCAAAGGCTTTTGGCATTGCTATACATCACGGGCGTCTTCTCGTACAAGAATATCATTCAGCCGATGAAACATTTTACCGACCTCTTGGTGGTTCAATTGAACTTGGTGAACAATCAGCACATACCGTTATTCGTGAATTTAGGGAAGAGCTTCATACAGAAGTGGAAATCACCAATTATTTAGGTTGTTTAGAAAATGTCTTTCATCTAGATGGAGACATTGGTCATGAAATTATTCAACTATATTCTTTGCGTTTATTAGACACGTCACTATATGAAATGAAAATATTAAATATACAAGATGAGGAAACAGTAGCATATGCGAAATGGATTCCTATTACGGCATTCATTCAGAAAGAAAAAATATTATATCCGGATGGAGTTTTAAAATACATCCAAAAGAAAAAAGACGAAATCCTATAGGATCTCGTCTTTTTTTTCATATATTAACCAATATCTCCAAGACGTAGTACGTCACGAGCAATCATAACTTCTTCGTCAGTTGGAATTACGATAATTTTTACTGGAGAGTGTGGGAAGCTGATGAATGCTTCTTCACCGAATACGTTATTACGTTTTGCATCGAAGTATACGCCCATGTACTCAAGGCCTTCTAATACGCGCTCACGAATAATCGCACTGTTTTCACCTACACCAGCTGTGAAGATGATTGCGTCTACACCTTTCATACGAGCAGTGTAAGAACCGATGTATTTGTGGATACGGCTTACGAATACATCAAGTGCTACTTTCGCACGGTGGTCGCCTTCTTCTTCTTTCGCAATGATGTCACGTAGGTCACTAGAGTAACCAGTAAGACCTAACATACCACTCTTCTTGTTTAATACGTTAACTACTTCTTCTACTGTTTGGCCTGTTTTTTCCATGATGTATGGAATTAACGCAGGGTCAAGGTTACCAGAACGTGTACCCATTGTTACACCAGCAAGTGGCGTGAAGCCCATAGAAGTATCAATAGATTTACCGCCTTCTACTGCTGCGATACTTGCACCGTTACCTAAGTGACAAGAAAGTAAGCTTAAGCTTTCAATTGGACGACCTAATAATTCAGCCGCACGCTCAGTTACATATTTATGAGAAGTTCCGTGGAAACCGTATTTACGGATGCCGAATTTTTCATAGTACTCATATGGTAAGCTGTATAGGAATGCAGATTCCGGCATTGTTTGGTGGAATGCTGTATCGAATACTGCTACTGCTGGTACGTTTGGTAATACTTCTTGGAATGCTTTAATACCAACAACGTTTGCTGGGTTATGAAGTGGTGCTAAATCGCTTAATTCTTCGATATCAGCTAATACTTCATCAGTAATTAAAACAGAGTCAGCAAATTTTTCGCCGCCGTGAACAACACGGTGACCGATACCGCCAATCTCATCTAGAGATTTAACGATTCCGTTTTCAGTTAACTTTTTAAGAAGCATATTAACTGCTACTGCGTGATCTGGAATGTTTGTAATTTCTTTTTGTTTTTCGCCATCTACAGTAATAGTGAAGATACTATCTTCTAAACCGATACGTTCTACTAAACCTTTTGTTAATACTGTTTCACTTGGCATTTCAAATAATTGGAATTTTAAGGAAGAGCTTCCTGCGTTAATCGCGATGATTTTTGACATCTAGTCTTTCGCCCCTTTTTCTCTTGGTAGTTGTGTGGATGTTTCCACAAACCGCTCGATTTTATCTGATCAAATTCACTAAATATGAAAACGTTTCATCATTAGCAAATTTTATACTCACGATTTTAATTTAAACATCGTCCGACATATATTTCAAGTGAAAAAATTGTAACACCAAGAAAAAATATATATTACAGATTTCAAAAAAATTCAGTTAAATCTTGTATATATTTAAAAATATGACATATTATATAAAACTGTACTACATAAATCACTAATGCTGTTACATATACCTAGCTTTATTTATGTGTTGCAAACCAAGTATTTAATTGATCCATAATGTCTTCCATCGCCTTCATGTTAGAGAATTTAGGCAACTCCACTAATAACGCCTGTTTTGGCATTGTTACATTAGCGCCTTTCTTTTGGAGAACAAATATACTTTTTGCATTTTTCTCGTTTTTAAACATGGAAACAGGAAGCTGTAATAACCCTTGAATAAAGCATGTTTCTTTAATAAATGCATGTAATTTCGGTGCTTGGTCACTTTCAAAAATGAAGTTTGGTACTAAGAAGAATAAGTAACCGCCCTCTTTCGTATGTTTCACACTTTGTTCAATAAATAAGTGATGGGCATACGACATTCCTTCATCTGCTTTTAATTTATATTCACTTGCACCGATTTCGTTTGGATAATAACCAACCGGTAAGTCTGAAACGACTGCATCAACTGGATCGATATAAAGTGGTGCTAGTCCATCTTGATGGAAGAATTCGATTGCATGCTTTTGTAAATTTGCATTTACTAAAGCAAGTTTAATTAGCACTTCATCCACTTCTACACCAAATCCACTCATTGTTAGTCCTTCTTTAGCGCTATTAAACACTGTAGTCATTAAGTTACCTGTTCCAATTGCAGGATCTAAAACTGTAATTTCATTTTGACCTTGCATAAATTTATGGAATAAGTAACTCATGAACATCCCAACTGCATCAGGTGTCATTTCGTGATTCGCTTGTACGCCTTCTTTCATTCCTTTTAAGATGGCTAACTGAAATGCTTTACGAATTTCTTCACCTTTATATGTTTCTTCATTAAACGTACTATATTCACGATTCAGCCTTTCAATTGCTGATTCGGATAATTCCTCTTGTAAAATCGCTCCCTCAAACAAGTTATCACCTGTTTCTACAAGCGCCTCTAAATATGTTACATCTAATTCTTTACGTAAAACTACCGCAGAAGAATCAAAAATAGAAAATAATGTTTCTACTGTCTGACTCACGTACATTCCTCCTTCTCTCTTTTACACATAACTTATATCATACCACAAAGTGATTTTTTCCAAAAAGAAAAAGCGACCTCCTGTAAAGAGCTCCCCTTTAGTTATATATGATATAACGTTTTTTCTCATATATCGATGCCGTTACAGAGCAATATATGAGAAAAAACGACCTCTTTATAAGAGGTCATTTTCTTCACATTACTTCGCAGATTTAGCTGCTTCTAATGCTGCTTCATAGTTTGGATGGCTTGTACCTTCGCTTACGTATTCTACGTAAACTACTTTGTCATTGCTATCTACTACGAATACTGCACGAGCAAGTAAACGAAGTTCTTTCATTACTAAGCCGTAAGCTTCACCGAATGAAAGGTCGCGGTGGTCAGAAAGTGTTACAACATTTTCTAAACCGTTTGCTGCACACCAGCGTTTTTGAGCGAATGGTAAATCAGCGCTAATTGTTAATACTTTCGCGTTTTCAATACCTGCTGCATCTTGGTTAAAACGACGTGTTTGTGCATCACACACACCTGTGTCGATTGAAGGTACAACACTAATTAATTTCACTTCGCCTTTGTATGTTTCTAAACTTACTGGAGATAAGTCGTTTGCTAATACTTGGAAGTTTGGCGCTTGATCGCCAACTTTAACTTCTGTTCCAACTAAAGTCATTGGATTACCTTTAAAAGTTACGTTTGCCACTTGAAAATCCTCCCTTATTTAAACAAAATATGTACAATGTAAATGATAGTTTGTCCCTATCGATAATGCAAATAAAATCGCTTTATTTACAAAAAAATTAAAGAAGCTAACCTATTGATTAGCTTCTTTATTCGTTAAATTTGAAATTCAGGATCATCTTCTTTTCGTTTATCCATCATTTCTTTCACTTTATCAACAGCTTGTGGCGCTAATTCAATTATTTTATCGATGACATGTGTTTGTTTATCTAAGTGCAATACTTTCACACCATCTCCATTTATAACAAGAAAGGCAACAGGATTAATAGAAACTCCTCCACCACTTCCCCCGCCAAATGGATGGCGGCCTGAATGTTCTACTTTACCAAATTCACTTCCACCAGCAGCAAACCCGAAACTTACTTTCGAAACAGTAAGAATTACACTTCCATCTGCCGCTTTAATTGGGTCACCAACAATTGTATTTACATCAGTCATTTGTTTTAAATGCTGCATTGCTGTTGTCATTAAACCTTGAATTGGATGGTCCATTCTATATCCCCCCTATGCTTGAACAGATTTTTCTGTCATACCAGATCTTTGCTTCCTCATAAATATGAGCAATTTCACCGCTGTTTTTATAGTGCGGAATATACGAAAAGATGCTGTTAACTCACATCTTGATGCAAATCCTTTTCCTTGAAAAACTGGGGTAATTTCAAATTCTGGTACGTCGACAATATGCATATATTGTCCGACAACTCCAGCAGCCATACCTTTTGTCCCCCATGCATATCCAGTGACAATTCCAGTACTAGCTGCGTCGCCTGCTCCAATTTGTGTATGCCATTTCCAACCATTGATTTTCACTCGTTTGAGAAAATCTTTAACAATAGTATGAACTTCTTGAAGCTTTTTTATCAGTTCACCAATGCTGTCAAGTTGCGCCATAATTTTATTATCGAGTCCGCCGTCCTCTTCAGCTTTTTCGATTTTCTGCCCTGTCTTTTTCTGCTGTTTTTCAATTCTTTCCAACACATCAAATGTATATCGAATCATCCATATTTTCACTTGAAGCAAACATTTCTTTTCCATTTCTGAATATAAAAATGTCACCTTAAGCTTTATTTTTGACAATAGTATAAACAAAATAAAAAGAAGAAGAATTATTATTCCAATTACGAGCCACTTCATACGTATCATCCTTTCACTCCGTACCCATTATCGACAACTTTATTCATCATTAAACAGAGTTCTATAAGATTGAATATAAAAATTTTTCTAAAAATAAAAAGGTATTTTGACATTTTATATCGAAATATATTATTTGAACATATCATCAGGGAACGGACTCTAATGATATGTAGCACGAAAAACAGAAAATTTAACTGCAGTGGAGGGATACATAATGGCAGATCGTCGCAATTTATTTTTCTTTTATGGTGATGACAAAGCAACGCTCGTTGAAAAAATGAAACCAATCTATCGTATTTTAGAAGAGAATGGATTTACCATATTAGATCATCCAAAAAATGCAAACGCTATCGTCAGTGTTGGAGATGATGCAACCTTCTTACAAGCCGTTCGTAAAACTGGTTTTAGGGAAGATTGCTTATACGCAGGGATTTCTACGAAAGATGAAACTTCTTTCTACTGCGATTTCCATATTGATCACGTTGATACAGCCCTTCAAGAAATTACAAAAAATGAAATTGAAGTGCGTAAATATCCAACAATTCAGGTAGATGTAGATCACAGTACATCTTTCCATTGTTTAAATGAGTTCTCATTACGTTCTAGTATTATAAAAACATTCGTTGTAGATGTTCACGTTGATGATTTATATTTCGAAACATTTAGAGGTGACGGTTTAGTAGTTTCTACCCCAACAGGAAGTACTGCTTACAATAAATCATTACATGGCGCAGTTGTTGACCCACTTATTCCATGTTTCCAAGTAAGCGAACTAGCATCTTTAAACAACAACACTTACCGTACGCTCGGTTCACCTTTCATTTTAAATCACGAACGTACATTAACTTTAAAACTAAGACCAGACGGTAACGATTATCCTGTTATCGGCATGGATAACGAAGCGCTTAGCATTAAACAAGTGGAAAAAGCTGTTGTACGCTTAAGCGATAAACAAATTAAAACAGTTAAATTAAAAAACAATTCTTTCTGGGAAAAAGTACAGAGAACGTTTTTATAGGATTAAAATAACCGCAGAATTATGGAATTCCATAATTCTGCGGTTATTTATTTACCCCGATTGGCGCGGACAATACTCTCTTACTATCCACCCGTTATTCTTGTCAGTTTTTGTCGGTAAGTCGATATATTTTAATAATCGCTCATATATTTCGAGTTACGGTAGATATATTTCAATAATCGCTTATATACTTCGAGTTACAGTCGATATATTCCGAAAATCGCTGATATATTTTTACGCATTTTTTCTATAGACAACTTGGCCATCTATTACGGTCATTTCTGCTTCTACTTCTTTTATTTCTTCTGCCTCAATTTCAAACATATTGCGTTCTAATATTGTAAAGTCTGCTTCATATCCTTTTGTAATTTGCCCTCGCTTCGCTTCTTTTCCGATTGCATAGGAACTTCCTGTTGTAAATAAAGAAACAGCCTCATAAACCGTTAATCTCTCCTCAGGCATATAGCATACACCGTCAATAAAACTTCTACGTGTAACAGCGCTATATATACCTAGAAACGGATTTACTTGTTCAATGGGGGCATCTGAGCCACCATTACAATGTAGCCCTGCTTCCAGTAATGTCTTCCAAGCATACGCATAACGAAGACGGCGCTCTCCTAGTTTTTCAATGACTGACGGAAAATCTGATGAAAGAAAGACTGGCTGTATATCTATAATGACTTGCAAGTTTTTCATTCTTTCAATTAACTCCTCACGAGCAAGCTGACAATGAATAATGCGGTCACGTAACCCTTTTGCTGGTGGATATAATTCGAGTGCATCAATGACATATTCAAGCGATAAATCACCGATAGTATGAATCGCAACTGGCATATGTAAATCTCGTGCTTTCTTCACTAATTCTGCAAGTTCTTCACATGAGAAAATCGCAACCCCATTCGTTTCCTTCGCATCTTCATACGGTTCACTTAATAATGCTGTTCTTCCGCCAAAAGAACCGTCAGAAAAAATTTTCATTGCCCCAAATTCAATATAATGTTCATTTTCATATTCTTTTCGTTCATGTGCTACTTCATGGTGAACGAGCAAATGGGCTTTAAATGGCATTTCTTTTATCACATGAGAAAACGCATTATGCGTTTTTCTAAAACCACCATAATAATTTAAATCTTCCGTATGCCCGCCAACAAGTCCGTATTTCCAGCAATCTTTAATCGCTGTTTGCAGAGCTCTTTGTAAATAAGCTTCATCAATTTCTGGCTGAACATGTTTAATTAATTCTTGCCCTTGTTCATATAAAAGTCCTGTTAACTTATTTGATGAATCTCTGCCAATTTTCCCGCCTTTTGGATCTTCTGTCGCTTCTGTTATATTCGCTTCTTGCAGTATGTATGAATTCACCCATGTAACGTGACGACAAACTCTCTTTAATAAAATAGGATGGTCTTTCGAAATTTCATCTAAATCACGCGCGTGAACATCTTTCGTATCTGTAAAGTTATTTTCATTCCATCCTTCTCCAATAATCCAAGAGCCCTTTGGAGCTTCTTCCACTCGCTTCTGAACAAGAGTCAGTACTTCGCTATAAGATGTACAATTTGATAAATCTAGACGGAGTAATCTCTCTCCATGCCCAATAAGATGCATATGGCTATCAACGAGACCTGGGATCATTGTTTTTCCTTTTAGGTCATGTAACTTTACGTTTGAATATCTGCTTTCTAATTCTCCCTTATTACCAGCATCAACAATTATGCCGTTTTCAACGTAAACAGCGTCCACTTTTTCATTTTCTTCTCTCATTGTGTAAATGGTGCCGCCATACCAAATTTCTCCCATATATCCCATCTCCTTTATTTTTTATTGTATAAAAAAAAGCACCATTTCAAAACATGGTGCTTTTCTAAAAATTACTTTTGTTCAGTAGTAGACGTTGTAACTTGCCATTCAATATTAAATTTATCTTTTACTTGTCCGTATGCTGGGCTCCAGAATGTTTCTTGAAGTGGCATGATAACTTCTCCACCTTCTTGTAACTTATCGAATACTTCTTTTGCTTTTTCTGCATTACTAATTTGAATTGCGATTGTTACTTGAGATCCGTTTGCATGTCCTTGACCTGGGAATGTATCAGAAATCATAAGATCCGTATTACCAACTTTTAAAGTAGCGTGTAAAACGCGCTCTTTCGCTTCAGCTGGAATCGGGTATTCTGGATTTTCAGGCATGTCACCAAAAGTTTGCATGACTTCTACTTTTGCATCTAAAGCCTCTTTATAAAACTGTACAGCTTCTTGCCCACTACCATCTAAAACTAAGTACGGATTAATACCTAAAATCATACGGACACCTCTTTTTTAAGTTTATAAAATCGAACTTGTGTTCGTTTTTATATTATCATTGTTTTGCATTTCATTCAACTATTTACTTCACTGTTTTCAAAATTATTTTGACGGAATCTCCATCTCTTGTTTTCTAAGTTCAATACGGCGAATTTTTCCAGAAATCGTTTTTGGTAGTTCATCTACAAATTCAATTTTGCGAGGGTATTTATATGGTGCAGTGAGTTCTTTGACGTGTTGTTGGAGTGTTGGAATTAATGCTTCTTCGTTCTTTTCTATATTCTCTCTTAATACGATAAATGCCTTCACGACACTTCCACGAATTTCATCAGGACTTGCGACAACTGCACATTCTCTTACGTAAGGATGTTTTACAAGTGCATCCTCTACTTCAAACGGCCCGATTGTATAACCAGAGCTAATAATGATATCATCACCGCGCCCTTCAAACCAGAAGTAGCCGTCTTCATCTTTCTTCGCTTTATCACCTGTAATATAATAATCACCGCGGAATTGCATCGCTGTACGTTCATCGTCTTTGTAATATTGTTTAAAGAGGGCCGGTGTTTCAATGTGAACTGCAATATCACCAACTTCACCTACTTTAACCGGAGTACCTTCCTCATTTACGATATCGACGTGGTTACCTGGCGTTGGTTTCCCCATTGATCCTGGTCTAATATCCATCCCTTTCATTACACCAACAAGTAATGTATTTTCCGTTTGCCCATAGCCGTCTCTTACTGTAATATGAAAGTGCTTTTGGAACGTTCCAATGACTTCTCTATTTAACGGCTCACCTGCGGATACAGCGCTATGTAACGCCTCTAAATTGTACTGGCTTAAATCTTCTACCTTTGCCATTAATCTATACTCAGTCGGTGTACAACAAAGCACATTCACCTTATTATCGTCTAATAAGTTCAGGTACGTTTTCGGTTCAAACTTACCGTGATATACAAATCCTGTTGCCCCTGATCCTAGCGTTGCTAAAAACGGGCTCCAAATCCACTTTTGCCAGCCTGGACTAGCTGTTGCCCATACAATATCATTCTCTTCAATTCCGAGCCAATTTGGAGCGCTCGTACGTAAATGAGCGTATGCCCACGCATGTGTATGAACGACACCTTTTGGATTTCCTGTCGTTCCTGACGTGTAAGATAAAAAAACCATATCTTCTTTATCTGTCTTCGCCATTTCTAACATGTCACTCTCTGTTTCTAACGCTGTTTTTAAATTAATCCATCCATCTACTGACTGCTCGCTCAGGACAAATTTTCGAAGAGATTCCATCGCTTCTATATCATCAAACTGCCTAATATACGGCTCATAGCTTACTATCGCTTTTACTTCTCCATGTTCAATTCGATATTCTATATCTTTTTTACGTAACATTTCCGAGCTTGGAATTACGACAAATCCTGCTTTAATAGCAGCAATATACGTCATGTACGCTTCAATTAAACGCGGCATCATAATGAGAAGCTTGTCCCCTTTTTGCAAACCACTTTTTATAAAAGCGTTTCCAATTTTATTCGCACCTTGCATTAATTCAGCGTATGTAACTTCCCTTCGATTCCCTTTATCATCTTGCCAAATTAAAGCTAACTTCTCTTTATCACCTGTATATTTCTCTATTTCAGAAACTAAATTATAAGACGGTGGCGCCAACAATTCTTCTCTCTTCATAAAATATCCTCCCTTTTCTTTATGCCTCCTTTATATAATAAAGAATTTTCTGTTAATTTTGAACCCTCTTCTTTTGACAAATTTTTCAGTTCTGTCGAATTACTAAATGAAATTACATCAACTTACCGACAAATGGCAACACAAAAAAGAAAGAGCGGAAGAACCCGCTCTTTCTAAGCCATCATATGGGATTATTTTTGGTAACCGCCTAATTGTTGCTCAGCTAGTGAAACTAGACGTTTAGTGATTTCACCACCAACAGAACCGTTAGCGCGAGCTGTTGCATCAGCTCCAAGTTGAACACCAAACTCTTGAGCGATTTCGTATTTCATTTGGTCTAATGCTGATTCAGCACCAGGAACCGCTAATTTATTTGTGCTACGTGACATGTTATATCACCTCCTTGTGAGTATAGAGTGTGATAAATAACATGACTTCATACACGTTTTAGATATGGTAATTTATGGTTTTAGAAAAGTTCTTCAAATTTTTCTTCTTCCGCCACTACTTCTACCGTTTGTAATACCATTGTTTCTTTGTTCGCTACAGCTTCATCGATTAATGGCGTGAAATCGTATTTCGCTTCAAAGCGATTTGCTTTTTCACGTTTCGGCTTCGTCGCTGGGCTTGCTGGTGTAAATACAGTACAGCAATCTTCATATGGACGAATTGAAATATCATACGTGCCGATTTCTTCAGCGATTTTAATAATCTCTAATTTATCCATCGTAATAAGCGGACGAATAACTGGGTAGTTTGTTACTTCGTTAATCGTATGCATACTATCTAACGTTTGGCTTGCTACTTGCCCAAGACTTTCACCAGTCGTAATTGCAAGTGCGTTACGCTCCTCAGCAATACGCTCTGTAATACGCATCATCATACGGCGCATAACCGTCATTGAATAGCTAGATGGGATTTCTTTATTAATCGTTTTTT
Organism: Bacillus sp. RB3; assembly: GCF_030164735.1. NCBI lineage: Bacteria > Bacillati > Bacillota > Bacilli > Caryophanales > Bacillaceae > Bacillus > Bacillus sp. RB3. Next base: position 213,346 of record NZ_JASNGE010000003.1, on the reverse strand, counting down.
GCACTTCTGTAAACGGAACAAGGTGAAGCGTTACTCGTTTACAATACTTCGTTAACTCTTGCGCTAAATCGATTACTTTTTGTTTTGCACGCTCACTTGTGAAAGGTGGACTATGGAAGTGAACTGCTTCCACAGATACGCCGCGTTTCATCGTTAAGTACGCTGCTACTGGGCTATCAATACCACCAGAAAGAAGTACCATTACTTTTCCGCCAACGCCAACTGGTAAACCGCCAGCTCCCATACGCTCATCACACATAATGTAGCTATAACCACTGCGAATTTCTACACGTACATTTACATCTGGATTATGAACATCTACAGTAATATCTTCTGTATTTTCTAGAATGTGTCCGCCAATCTCAGGTAATAATTCCATCGTTCTCATTGGGAAATGCTTATAAGAACGGTGTACAGTAATTTTAAATGTTTTCACATCGCCTTTTACTTGTAAGAAAGCTGCTAATGCACCTTTTTTAATGTCTTCTAATTCTGATGGTACTTTCATCGCTAAGTTAAACTTATGAATACCAAATACATCTTTCAATCTTTCAGATACCGCTTCATGATCTTCGCCATTTAATTGGATGTACATACGGTCATGTGTTGCATCGATTTTAATATTTGGGAATTTTTTCAGTTTGAACTTCACGTTATCTTTTAATGTGCTTACAAATTTAGAACGGTTCTTACCTTTTGTCGTCATTTCTCCATAACGCACTAAAATATATTCATATTTCAACATAATTTCTTTACCTCATCACTTCATATAATTTTGGCAGCGTCTCTTTTACAATGCCTTCAAATTGTTTTACTTCTTCCATTGTGTTTTCTGGTGCCAAACTAATACGAATAGCGCTTGCAGCTGCTGCATGCGGCACTCCCATTGACACTAACACTCTGCTCACTTCATTTGCTTTTGAAGAACAAGCAGATTTCGTTGACACATATACACCGTGTTCTTCTAAAGCATGAACGACTACTTCTGGTTTTAAACCAACAAATGATACATTTAAAATGTGCGGTGCTGCATATGCAAGCGACGTGTTAATCGTTACATCTTCCATCTCTTTAAAGAAACGAACAAGCTCTGCTTGTAAACTTTGCAAATGAGCTACCTTTTCTTTCACTTGTTCCATTGTCATGCGAAGTGCTTTCACCATCGCTACAATGCCAGGTAAATTTTCTGTACCAGAGCGATACTTAAGCTCTTGTTGACCACCTGATAAAATCGGATCTAATCTTACGCCATCGCGTACATAAAGAAGACCTGTTCCTTTTACACTGTGGAATTTATGTCCAGATATTGAGCAAAGATCAATATGAGAAGCATATAAATCAAGCGGTACTTTTCCTATCCCTTGTACATGATCTACATGGAATCTTATTTTCGGATGATTCGATAATAACGTTCCAATTTCAGCAACAGGCTGAATTGCTCCAGTTTCGTTGTTCACATGAATAATTGACACAAGAATCGTATCTTCACGAAGCGCTCGTTTCACATCTTCTACCGATACAACACCATGCTCGTTAACCGGTAAGTATGTTACATCAAACCCGAGTTCTTCTAATTGCTTATATGCTTCAAACACAGACGCGTGTTCAATATTTGTTGTAATGATATGTTTACCACGCGAACGATTCCTCATCGCTATCCCTTTAATCGCAAGGTTATTCCCTTCCGTTCCACCTGATGTAAAAATAATTTCAGAAGGTTTAACACGAAGAAGCTGCGCTGCAATCGTTCTTGATTGTGTTAATAGACGCTCTGCCTCTCCTCCAAGCGAATGAATAGAAGAAGGATTACCAAAATATTTCCCAGCAACCGTCACGTACGATTGAAGAGCTTCTGGATATGGCTTAGTCGTCGCACTATTATCAAAATAGATCATCGTTCTTCCCCTTTCAGCGCTATCACATCGTATAATCATATCATAAATACGTGTCATTACGCTAAGACTACGCAAAGGTTCCGTTTTATCTCGATTGGTGAAGGCTAATAATTGGCGAGGATGCCCTCCTATTACAGTTTCACTTTATCCCGCGTTAACGGGCAATAAGACTCTCACCTCAAAATCCAGTTAGAGCAAAGAAGTTAGATGGGAGATTAACTGCCCGTAAATGCCCGATTGGTGAAGGCTAGTAATCAGTGGGGATGAATCTTCCCACCGATTACAGTTTCACTTTATTTTGAAACGAATAACCTTGCTGTATTCCGCTATTCATTATAGCAACATCGCCTGCAAAATTACATAAAAAAACAAACCCTTTTATGAAAGGGTTTGTTCATTGTCTACATATTCAGCTATTTTTTGAACAACGCCAGGTTCAAGTTGCTCTAACACTGAAGCCGCTTGTTCTAAAGCTGCATCGTATTGGTATTCACGGAATAATTTCTCAGCATAATTTAAACTTTCTGCTAGGTTTTCATCATGACTACGGTAACGGTTACCGTACTGAATTAATTTTTCCACTAAATATGCTTGTCCAATTAACTCTTCTGTCATTTCAGCTACACCGTTCACAGTTGTGTATGCTTCTTCTAAACTGCTATTTACAGCGTTCATATTTAACGGCTTCACTTCTAATTGTTCATATACAGCTTGCATTGCCATTTGCCCTCTTTTTAAATCTTCCATAATACTCTCTGGAAGACCTGGCAAATTCGACTTTTGCATAAAGCGTTTCGTTTCGAAAATAATATTTCGCATTTCTTGTAACTTCTCACGTGCTTCAAATTCTTCTTTGCGCATCGCTTGCAGCATTTCTTTATATTCTGCATGAAGTACTTTTAACGTTTCACATTGCTCATAAACCTCTTCTAGTTCCTCACGAATAATAGAGAAGGCAATATCTTGTTCTGCAACGCGTAATTGCAGCATTTCAAAACGTTTCGTTAAAATGTGCATTTGCTTTTCAATTACTTTTTGAGACTCAATGTCTTTATCTTGTAACTGATAGCTTTGTTTCACAAGTTGTGTTTCTGTTTTCGTTTCAATCGTTTCGATACGCATTTCTTCTAAGTCATCGTAAACAGAAAGTGTTTTTTGCTCCACATAATGTCTCGCATGTACTTCTTGTTCCAATTGATCGTAGAAGACATCTAAACGTGTTTTTAAGTTTTCTACTTTTTCAGCCGCTTCTGTTATATGAAGCTCCTGTATATCCATTAAACATGTTTGTAGTTGTTTCGTCATATCGCGAACTTCTTTAGGGACTTCCAAATAATCTAATACATAACCTTGTCTTACCATATCATTATGTCCGTGTAATAAATCTTCCAGCTGAACTGGTAACGTCGCTTGGCACTCTACCAATAAATCTGGAATTTGGTGAATAATGATTTCTAAATCTGCTAAACCTTCTTCCAAACTAATAACAATTTCTCTCGCTTTTAAATAGTCGCCATTGTTTGTTGCTTCTTCAAAGGTTTTAAATTTCTCAGATTCAGCGTCTAGCATCTCTTCGATTTTCTGCTCTGCTGCTCCATACATATGTCTATGAGCAAGAACACTCTTTTTCATACTACGATATGTATCACGTAACCCTTCAATTTCCGAGCTATTTTTCTCATGGCTTTCTAACAATTGCTGTAATTCATTTAAAATGTCCGTAATACGATTATCAGCGTCATCTAAACCACTTATGGATTCGTTCATCGCATGCTTTGCTTTTCGGAAGGAGAATTGCGAGGCGAATTTTCGCGCTTGCGCTAAATCTTTGTCAGCTTTCGGAAGGGTTGTTGATACAATTTCATCCCATTCTTCACGCCATTTACCAAACAGTTCTTCTGTTTGACCCGTCATGTTTAAATCTTTTACCCGTTTTAATTCATCTGCCACAGGTTTATCTTTTATCTCTTGTTTCCACTGCTCCAGTGCTTCAATATCTTTATATGAACGATTTCTTATCACAAGCTCTATCATGAGCAGCACTAGAATAGAGCTTACTACAATGATAACGATCGTCAGGATAGAATCCATGCAAAAAAGCCTCCTAGTTATATCTCTTTTTTTGTCCGTTCCGTTTATGAAATGGAAGGCATTATGTATAAAAAGGGAATTCCCCTATATTTAACAACTAACAATGTACTAATCATACCATGTAATGGTTTGTTTTTGACCTAGTTTTTTTAAAAATTTCATGTTCCTTTCAATGTGATTGTAATCTTTCTCAATATTCCGCCTACCTCACTACCTATCCTCAAATGATTGTAATAACAAACAATCTTTCGTATGGGATACGAAATAAATTTTCCGCATGAGTGGTGGTTCAACAGAAATTACATGTACATTTCCTTGCCTTACAGACTGCTCTACTGCCCTTTCTGGAAGTAACGTGATACCAAGGCCAGCTTTTACCATTGCAAGCATCGGTTCTGCGTAAGATGTTTCCACAGCTATAGTTGGTTTTACACCTATTTCATGAAACATGTTCATAATCATTTTCCTTACATCACATATTTCTGGATATACAATTAATTTTTCATTGTGCAGCTCTTCTATTTGAATGACTATCTTCTCTTTGTACGGATGATTATTTGAAACGGCACAAACAATTTTTTCTTGTTGCACTTCTTTTATATACGTAGCACCTTCTACTACTGAATCGATGAACATCGCGTCAATCTCCCGCGCTTTAAATAACTCTCTTAATACTTCCGTATGTCCGATTTGCCATTCCACTTCGCACTCATCACCTAATATATCTTTACATTCTGATATGTAATGCTCCGCTAAACTCGGTAGTATACCAATTGAAAACTTCCTGTTCTCTTGATACCCCCTCATTTCTGTTTTCACTTCATTTATTTGCTCCAAAATCGGTAACATTCTTTTTATAAATAACTCTCCTGCCTCCGTTAACTCTACTCCTTGCGCCGAACGCTTAAGTAAAGTAACCTCTAAATCCGCTTCTAACTTTTGAATTTGTTTACTAAGCGCTGGTTGAGATATATGTAAAATCTTACTTGCCTTTGATAAACTTCGCGTATGCTTCACTTCAATAAACGATCGTACTGCCTCCAAATCCATCGTACACACCTCTAACAAAAAGTTATAACCGTTATAAGAAATCGATATTTCCTCCTATAAACAATTACTCTTTATACTTATTTCATCAACTTACTATAACGAAATGTAAAGGGGAAAGATACTCTTGAACAAAAAACAAATGCTACTCGGATCCTTTCTATGCTTACTCGCCGTCACTGCCTGGGGATTTATGTTTCCTGTAATGGCAAATGCTCTGCAATTTATCGATCCATTCTTCTTCACAACGCTTCGCTATGGATCAGCAGCTATTATTTTTCTTATTTTGCTATTAATTACTGAAGGAAAGACTTCACTCCGCTTAGAAAAAAGAACACTTTCTCTATTCTTTTACGGGACAGTCGGTTTCGCGGGGTATGGTTTTCTCGTTTTCTACGGACAACAACTTGCCGGACCTTCCGGAGCAATCCATGCAGCTATGATTCAATCCCTTATGCCACTGATTGCCTTATCACTGCAATGGATAACGAAAAATCGCCGCCCACAAAACTATACATTCCTTTGTATGTTTGTTGCATTACTTGGTGTTATGCTTGTCATTTCAAAAGGAAATATTCACTTATTATTTGGAGCTGCAAGCCACTTATCAACAAATATATTGATGCTATGCGGCGTTACTTGCTGGGTCATTTATACAAACGGGGGTGCTCGTTTTCAATCTTGGTCACCACTTAGGTACACGACATTAACTTGTTTATTTGGCTCCATTTCACTCATCGTTATTGTTACTTTCTTAACGTACACAAATATAGTTACTATGCCGTCACTGCGTACAGTTGTGAGCGTTCGTTTTGAGCTCTTTTATATGTCGATTATCGCAGGCGTTATCGCTGTATTTTGCTGGAATATGGGAAATCGCTATATTTCATCTATTAACGGCATATTATTTATGAATTTAGTTCCTATCCTTGCACTCATTGGTTCTATCTTTCGAGGTTATACAGTCGATAAAATTGAAATCGCTGGAGCTGCATTAACAATTATCGCGCTATTATGTAACAATTTATGGCAAAGAAAAGTAAACATAAAAATCCCCACCTCAGTTCGTTAGGTGGGGATTCTTCACATATGAACAGCTCTTGGCCATTCATGGTACATATTCGCTTTACATAATGCTTGTTCCATCCATTGCTCAATCTCTTTCGTATACATTTCTATGAAAAATGTCTCAGACGGGAAAGAATGGAGTACTTCTGATATATATTGTGGATATAAAAACGGCATACTTATCATACCTTTTAATTGCGTCATAAACATTGTAAATGATACTTTCTGAAATTCTTGTTTCATTTGTCCTTGTCTAATCATTTGTTCTATATAATATCTTTCTTTAGAAAAATAAACGGTCATCACTTCACGAATTAATGTCGTATCAAGCGAAAGCTCTCGGTAGAAGAAACGTGTTAGTTCTCTATTTTCAAATTGATATCGTAAAATCCCGCGCACCATTTGCACCATTACATCTTTAGCCGACAAATACTCTCTCTGTTCAAACGACATTTCAATCACATGAATATATCCTTCTAAAAAATCAGTAATAAGCTGTTCTAATAAACCTTGCTTCCCAGCAAAATAATATGAAATATTCGCTACATTCACATCCGCTCGCTTTGCAATGTCTCGCACTGACGTTCCATCATAACCTTTCGTATTAAACAACGATATTGCCGCATCAATTACTTTTTGTTTCGTCTGCTTCATGCGCTCACTTCCCTTCACTGAACAGCTATAGTTTAAATTTCTTGACTTTTAAGACAAATTCCTTTAATTTTCTATCGACAAAGTCATGTGAAATACATCGTATTTTGCTAATATTTTACACATCTCGATAAAAAAGGAGCTGTTTCCATGTTTACTAAAGAAAGTTATGCAGGATCTCGCGTGCAGCAATATGAGACAGTAATTAAACAACTGGATGCGTTATTAACTGGCGAATCAAACGTAGTCGCAAACTTATCAAATGCGTCCGCATTATTAAACCAATTTTTAGATCGCGTTAATTGGGTTGGCTTTTACGTAACAGAAGGAAATCAGCTTGTCCTTGGACCGTTCCAAGGAATGCCTGCTTGCGTACGCATTCCATTTGGACGAGGCGTTTGCGGCGTAGCAGCTGAAACGAAAACAACGCAGCTTGTAGCGGACGTTCACCAATTCCCAGGTCACATCGCTTGCGATAGTGCTTCTAATTCGGAAATCGTTGTACCGATTGTGAAAGAAGGAGCTGTCATTGGTGTACTGGACATTGATAGTCCTGAAAAAAATCGTTTTGATGAATTAGATCAGCGCTATTTAGAAAAGTTTGTGGAAACACTCCTAAAACATATGTAAAAAGAAAAGAGCGAGTTATCGATTTAGTACGTCCTGTACAAAACCGATAGCTCACTCTTTTTTCATTGATTAACAGTAGATATTTTCTTTAATGCCTGCTCTAAATCAGAAACGATATCCTCCCACGATTCTAAACCGACCGATAAGCGTATTAAATTATCGAAAATGCCCATTTCTTTTCTTAGTTCCGCTGGAATCGCAGCGTGCGTCATCGTTGCTGGATGCTGAATTAACGTTTCTGTATCTCCTAAACTCACCGCAATTGTAATAAAGTGAAGATCATTAATAAACGCTTGCGTCTCTTCTTTTCCGCCTTTTACTGAAAAAGAAATAACACCGCCCCCGCGTTTCATTTGACGAGATGCTAACTCCCCTTCTGGATACCAAACACCTTCTACCGCATCATGTTTTCTTAAGAACGATACAATTTTTTCTGCATTATCACAATGACGATCCATTCTTACTGCTAACGTCTTTAACCCACGTAATAATAACCACGCATCAAACGGCGCCATAATACCGCCGATATCCTTTCGCATCGGGCGAATCTTTTCAGCTAATGCTTTCGTTTTACAAATTGTTACACCTGCTACAACGTCACCGTGACCACCAATATATTTTGTCGCACTATGCACAACAGCGTCACAGCCAAGCTCAAGCGGCCTTTGTAAATAAGGTGAACAAAACGTATTATCAACAATAACAAGTAAGCCTTTTCGCTTCGCAACCCGAATCACTTGTTTTAAATCAATTAATTTCATTGTCGGATTAATTGGTGTTTCAACGAAAATAAGCTTTGTATTTGGGCGAATTTTATTTTCAATATCAACCTCTGTCTCCATATCACAAAACGAATGCGTAATCATAAATTTTTCTTCTAACACTTCTAAAAAACCGTACGTGCATCCGTATAATCCATTTGAACAAATAATATGATCTCCAGCCTTTAAAAAACCGATTAAAGTCGCTGAAATAGCTGCCATACCAGATCCGAAGGCAAGTGCCTCTTCTCCTCCTTCTAACACCGCCATACGTTCTTCAAATAATTTCACAGTTGGATTTCCAAGCCGTGAGTAAATATAAGATGGATCCACTCCCGCAAAACTCGCCTCTCCTTGCTGCGCAGTCTCAAATGTAAATGTAGAAGTTTGAAATAAAGGTGGTGTTAAACTTCCTTTATGTTCCTCAGGTGTATAACCGTGATGAATTAACGCTGTCTCCATATGCTTCTTTTTCATAAAAACATCCCCCTTATGTTTTTATTGCCGCATATTCATCCATAAAAATTTGATGAACGTTTTCCTTCATTTTATGTAAGCGTTTTATTTGTGTTTCTATCTCTTCTTCTATATTGTTTTAAATTCCTTCTTATATTAATTTCCAAAATTTATATGCATAAAACAAAAACGTACTCGCTTGACGAAACTCTGGGTAAAAGATATAATAGCGTTTGTGTAAAATAAAAAGGCAGCCTTGTAATGTGAGTTTATCGTTTGTATTTTGTTCCTCTACGGAGGTGTATCTCGTAACTCCCTGCTGCTGGAGCGAAGGTACATGAAAACAAAATGCCCGTAAATATCGATTACGTCTGTTTTTATTTTACGTAAATAAAAACATTTTTAAAGGAGGAGTCAACTATGGCTCGTTATACAGGTCCAGCTTGGAAACTGTCTCGTCGTCTTGGAATCTCTCTAAGCGGCACAGGAAAAGAATTAGAAAAACGCCCTTACGCACCAGGTCCTCACGGTCCTAACCAACGTAAGAAACTTTCAGAATACGGTTTACAATTACAAGAGAAACAAAAACTTCGTCACATGTACGGCATGACTGAGCGTCAATTCCGTCGCACATTTGACCAAGCAGGTAAAATGCCTGGTAAGCACGGCGAAAACTTCATGATCCTTCTTGAAGCTCGTCTTGACAACTTAGTTTACCGTATGGGCTTAGCTCGCACTCGTCGTGCAGCTCGCCAATTAGTAAACCACGGTCACATCATGGTTGATGGCGCTCGCGTAGATATCCCATCTTACCGTGTAAAACCTGGTCAAACTATCAGCGTTCGCGAAAAATCTAACAGCCTTGTTGTTGTTAAAGAAGCGATCGAAGTTAACAACTTCGTACCAGAATACTTAACTTTCGATGCTGACAAATTAGAAGCTACTTACACTCGTCACGCTGAGCGTTCTGAGTTACCAGCTGAAATCAACGAAGCATTAATCGTAGAGTTCTACTCTCGTTAATCTCTGTACTCTGCAAAGAGTAGTATTAAAAGCCTTAGGAACCTTGTTTATCAAGGGGCCTGGGCTTTTTTTATTTGTCACTAATAATGCAAAATAAAGCATTAAAAAGTATACACCTGGGGCTAAGTGGGGCTAGTTTGGGACAAAAAATATAATGGCTGGCGTGTGTATAGAAATGGATAAGTGCAAAAAACAGATGATAAAAGGAGTTAATTGTTTTGAAAGAAAAATTCACCAAGATCCCTCTTCATGTACAAGACTTTCAAAAATTAAAAATGTTATTAGACGAATTGGTACAAGATGAAATAATGTTCATAGAAGGTCTTTCTAAGTATTCTTTAGATATTTCTTCTAAAAAATCTAAAGTCACCATTAACCTTAGAAGCGAATTTTCCCCCGATCCATACTTGGCGATTACTACTATAAACATTACACCAAGTAATCAAGGGAAGGGAAGTATTGTTCTTGAATGGTTTAAAACATTCGCTAAAGAAAAAGGATTTGAACGATTAGTATTACAAGAAGTTATAACTGAAGAAGGTTACCACTTTGCATTAAAAAATGGTTTCTCAAAAAAGCTTAATCCATTCGAGGAAATATTTAGAAAGCCCAATAGTACTGACGGAAATTATGAACTACATTTATAAAAATTAAAAAGTGAACGAATATTTTCCGTAGGCGTTCACTTTTTTACTTGGCTAATTATTTAATGTGTTCGGTTCTTTCCACGTTCAATCGCATATACATCTAATACATAATAAAGAGCACACTCGATTGAATGTGACTACATTAATTCTTCAATTAATTTATTTTCTTCTTCAATATATTTATCAATCAGAATCCATATTGACTTCATATTTTTATAAGATGCTCTCTCGAAATTTGATTTTTCTTCATCATTCGATGACTCTAAAAAAGAAGCCCACCAGGTAATATATTCATTACAGTTTATCCTTAAATCTTTTGTAAACTTATTTTTTCTATCTAAGTTAATCCAAATAAATATTTTATGATTTAACAATTCAAATTTTATTTTTTGCTTTTCTTTTTCATCAGTTTCCACACTACACCTTCTACCCAAATCAAGAACTTTTGTAATGTGTTCGAATAAATCATTTTGCATTCTTCTTTTCTCAGATAATTCTACAGCTATCCTACGATCTTTTTCTTTGTTTTCATTTAATGTTCTAGCGTTATAAATTGATACAATTAATGTAGCTAATGAAAGAATTGATGTAATAATTAGTGCTATATTCACTTTGGTCCCTCCTTATGCTCTAAATCACCATTATTACATAAGATTATTACGATATACAAGGACTATGCATTATCACGATAATTGTCATGATATTTATCTAAATCACCCTTTTATTTAAAATATTGGTGAATTTGTTTGAAGTTATATTAATACCCCTAAAAAAAGCGCAAAAAGAATCTACTTATAATTAAATCCCCCCTCTTTTCAAAATAACGTAATAAAAATCAGATTATCTTCAGATACCAAATTTCTTTCATACGTCAAATATTAAATTCCAAACTTAGCCACTTCGAATGCTGATAATGGTAAAATATCCTATATAAATACAATTTATGATGGTGGTAAATTTTCTTTATTAGGAGGAGAGGAAAATGGCAGTAACAATGAAAGAAGCTTACTCGACAATTTTGAATGAAAAGGTTTCAGCGCAAGAAATAGATGAACCTGTAAATAAGCATTTAAAACAAGAATTAGAATGTAGAGTTTGTAGAATACCTGTGGCGCATCGCACAAGACATATGAGAAATGAAGTAGAAATTCCAGCGCTTTTTTACCGAAAAGGCGGCATAAACCACGAGGAATTCTGTTCATACAATACACTCGGTCAGATTAAAGTTATCGCACGTGATTCCGATGATGACATTTTAAAAAGTGTAGAGGATAAAACTTTTTTATTTCGCTTAAATATGATCCATGAGCCTTTAGAAGAATTGAAAAATCAAACTACAAAGCCAAAGAATGATCAAAGCAAGGCACTGAATAAAAAAGATAGAACTTATCATTCTAGCGGGAGCTTAAACTCATACTTATCAACCATGAAAAAGATAATTGAGTTACGGAATATTCTAGAAAAACAAACCGAACTACACTCTATTATTGAAATTGAAATGCATGGAAAAAGAATAAAGTGGAGTGATTTTTATTATGAACCTGACCGTTATATACAATCGTGCAATTACGTCAAACAACTAAAATGGGAAAACAGACATCCCATTTGTATAGAAGGCATTGTAGACAGCGTGCGATATATAGAAATGTCAGGGAAATACGCTATAAACCTTCGTTGGGGAAAAAAAGGAATTAATAGTAATGGTATAGAGCAAATTCCTTCACCCTCTATTTACTTCGATTCTGAAACACTTTCGCCAGAAGATATAAACCCCGGACAGCATATTGCTGTATGCGCAATATGTACATATCGAATGACAGGCGGAAAAGTTAGACAATTTATGAATACAAATGCCCATTTATATCACAAAAACCAGCTTGTAATTTTATCTGATTAATAAAAGTTCAAACTATTTTTAATCCTACTATCTTTCATTTCCAACTTTCAAACTCACATTATATGCTATAGAAATGTGAGTTTATTTTTTTATGTCACCTGTCATTTTGAATATGGATAAGTTCGCTTTGAGGTATATTACTACCTCTAATAAACTCATTGCAATGTAATATTTACAGTTCTTTCCTTAAATTGGTATCATTTACTTATTAAAGGGGGGAGATTTTTGAGTTTAAATATGTATCTAGGGGAAGTACATACCCAAACACAAAGTATGAATGCTGTATGTACCGCTACCATTCAAGGTATGGAACAAGCTATTCAGTCGATTGATGCTTTTGCAATTGATACTGTTCTACAAGGACAAACATATAGCAGTGCAAAATCATTTTTTGTACAAACCTTTCGACCTTTGGCACAAGGAATCATTTATTTGTGTGAAGAATTAATTCGTCAGAATGATGCTTTTCCAAATCAATTTCAATCACAAGTCGCTTCTACAGATGTAATTGAACAAGAAATATTAGAACAAATTCGAGAAATTGACCGAATGATAGCAAGTACAGAAGCGCTCAACCAAACTATGTCGATCCCAGGTATGGACGCTATGGTAAATCTTTTTACTGTCATGAGGCAAAAAATGCAAGAAAAATTAGAACATCTATATAAATTTAATTATACTTCTAGTAATAATTATGATACTGCACTCCAACTAGCCGCTAGCATTGCGACAGGTTTGGCGGAAGTTCAAAGTGGAAAAGGTTTTAGTCCTGCAAGTGGTACATTTAGTACGCAAGGGTTGAATATGGAGTGGACGGGTCCTATTCAAGCAATTACAGAAAGTAAAACTCGTAAAGCACAAATTGAAAAAGCAATTGCTTTACGAGAACAAGAAGCCAATAGACCATGGTATGAAAAAACAGCTATCAGTACTTGGGAATTTATGGAAGAATTTTTTCAAGGCGCTGGCAGCGCGGCTTTCGAAAGCGTTACTGGACTAGAATCACCTGATAATGATGAATTAGAAAGCAAGTTAACTTATCAAGCGGGAAGGTTCACGGGAAATGTTATAGCAGGAGCGGCTTCCATTATAGAAATTCTAGAAGGCCTTACCGTCATAGGCGGCTCTAATTTTTTAACTCTAGTCGCAACAGTAGGAACTGGTGGATTAGCATCACCAATTGCTATTACGTTTGATGCAGCTGCTACAACGGCTGGAGTTAGTCTTGTTGGACATGGTGTATTTGTTGGGCGTAATGCAATTCAAAATGGTAAGGATACTCTTCAAAAGTTCCACTCTTCTTCTAATGGGACTAGTGGTAGAATAAAGGAGAAAGCCGATGCTAACAACCTTCAAAAATCCCAGTCTTCTAGCGAGGTTGGTCATAGTGTTAAGAATACAGAAAAAATACGGATTGTTGATGGAAAAAAAGAATATAATGTAAACGGAAAATGGTTAACAGATAAACAATTTTCCGCTCTTCGCCAGAAAGCTGTTCGCCACGCATGGAGACAAGAGAAAGAATTAATTAAAAAAACTGGAAAAGGAACGAGAGATTGGACCCCTGCAGAAAAACTAGAGTTATTACAAACAGGAAAAGTGAAAGGCTACGAGGGACAGCATATGAAATCCGCTAATGAATATCCTGATTTTGCTGGTGAACCAGATAACATTCAATTTTTAAAGGGAAGGAATATGGATGTAAACGAACATCTTGACGCCCATCGTGGGAATTATCACAATCCTACAAATGGCTACTATACTCCTAAGAATGATAGTATGACTGACTTTGGAGACGTTGTGCCTTGGAAACATGAATAGAGGGAGATGGTTTTATGCTAAGAAAATATTATTCAAAAAACAATCATTTACAACCATTTTTTGAGGAAGTTAATAAATATGTAGATGGTATTCATAACCTAAATAATGGAATCAGCTTAGAAGATATAACAAGCCTTCAAAATGAACTTAACATTCAAATTCCTGATATATATAAAGATTTTCTCCAAGTGTGTAATGGCGGAGAATTATTTATACCTGGAACAGTCCTGTCAGAAATTCATACAGCTGCTCAGGGCCCAAAACAGCGTGGTGGCTCTTATCTAAATGATTCGTTTAAAAAAGAACGAAGACCGACAAAGATGCCAGACACGTATTTAATCATCGCAGATTTAAACTATGGTGACTCGATATGTATAGACTTAGAATCAAGCAATGGATACGATGCAACGGTAATACAATGGGATAGGGAGACTCACAGCGTTTCTAGATCATGGAATGGTTTGGTGGAATGGTTAATGGATACCTTAGACGAAGGATCATTACTAGTAGATTATGATGGTAATGAAAAAGATTTAGACTTTTAACATGAATAGTAGAAGTGGAGCCACAAGAATTAATTCCTATCTATTCATAATTTCATATTCAAGAAAGACAATATTATTTTAAATATAAAAAAAGAAAATCCGACTCACAAGAGCCGGATTTCTTCATTTAACTAAAATTTATACCGTTCTATTCGATTTCGAACGTTTAATTGCTCAGGATAGACTAACAACACCTCATTGGAAAAAACTCGCTCTAAAGTGGACAAAAAGAGATAATGAGTATTTGATAAAAGGCGAAATACCAAAAGACTATTTCAAAATTCATGAATAAGAAGGTGCAAATATGAAATTATACTTTAAAGATACTGAAATAGGTGAAATTAGAGACATTTTTGCAGAAACACCATGGATGTATGGAACAATACATTTAAATGATAATAGTAAACCCTATCAAGAATATTTTCGTGAAATGGTAGACGAAGACAGTACTTTTGGCTTTGAAAGTATTGACCCTGAATTTCTAGACGATGAAAATTGGTCCGTTTTCGATGAAAACGAAGGGAAATATTTAGGAATCGGCATTCCAGCAATCCACATTGAAGATACCACGATTGCATGGCGATGGAGATAAAAATCACACAAAGAAAAACACCTGATTAATATTTAAACTAACGTTTACGCTAGCTTGCTCCTTTGTTTCGAATCAAATATCATGGAAAAGGAATATTTGATTTTACTGGTGAAAATATCATAACTAAGATACTTCAAAATGAACTGTATCAAGCAAATTATAAATTTGCAAAGACTTCAATTCCACGTACGAAAAAAGAAACAAATTTAGGGGAAATTTTGAGATGTATTTTAAAAAAATGAAAGGTAAATATGCTATTAAGATTAGATTTAGGGAGGAATAAAAAATGGCATATGCATTGAAACCTGAAATACAAGAAGTATTTGAGAAAATTGATTTTTTAACGAGATATAGAGAGCTATCTGAAAATTTTTCATCAAATAGTGAAAGTTCGTTTGAAAACTATGAAAACGAAAAAGCTATTGAAATATTTGAATCCCTTGGTTATAAAGCTCGTTTTATAAAAAAGGAAAACTTTTTTATTGTTGGTGAAGTAAAGAACAAGGATTTCTATACTTTCAGATTCAATATCAGCTTAAAATATGGGCTTGTTGAGTTCATTTGGTCTGCAAGGTATAATGGTGAAGTTAGAGTTAGGAATTCATGGGATATGTTTGTAAAAGTATTATCCAATGGTTCTGAAAGATTGCCAGCAGTATGCTTCCACAGTTACGATGAACTCAAAGAAATCATGAAAATCGCCTTTGAAATGTACGAAGATTTCAAGCGAGAATTAATTCCTATCTATTCATAATGTAAAAAGCTACCGAAGACACCAAAACAGTTACTTCGAGTAGCTTTTATTTATATATATTAAAGTTATTTATTTCCCTCTTTTTGAACATATACATAAGCATCTTTCTGCTCTTTATGTATATCAACTTTCGAATTCTCTGCAAGTTGACCCGCGTTTAGCAAAGAAAAAATAATCAACGCTTCTAGTGACATTTCGTTTTACCACTCCTTTCTAATTGTTATACGTTTATCATACCGCTTACATGTGATTTCCGTATGAACTCGAAAAGGAGATTAAAACAAAAAAGCTTTGAGGAATTTCCTCAAAGCTTTTTATTTATTAGTAACGAATTAAGAAATATTTCTTCTTACCGCGGCGAATGATTGTGAATTTACCTTCGATGCGGTCGTTTTCTGTTACAACGTAGTCTAATGCTTGTGTACGCTCACCGTTCACGTAGATTGCGCCGTTCGTTACATCTTCACGTGCTTGACGTTTTGATGGAGAGATTTTGCTTTCTACAAGTAAGTCGATTAATACTGTATCTTCTGCAGTACGTTCTACAGATGGTACGTCTTTGAATCCTTGCTCGATTTCGCTTGCAGTCAGTTCTGCTACAGAACCGCTGAATAATGCAGCTGAAATTTTAATCGCTTGCTCTAATGCTTCTTCACCATGAACAAGTTTTGTCATTTCAGAACCTAATGCTTTTTGTGCTGCACGTTTTTCTGGCGCTTCAGCTACTTGCTTTTCAAGCTCAAGAATTTCTTCATGAGATAAGAATGTGAAGTATTTTAAGTATTTAACAACATCGCGGTCATCTGTGTTAATCCAGAATTGGTAGAACTCGTAAGGAGTTGTTTTCTCTGGGTCTAACCAAATTGCTCCGCCTTCTGTTTTACCAAACTTCGTACCGTCAGATTTAGTAACAAGTGGAATTGTTAAACCGAATGCTTTCGCATCTTCTTCTGATTTACGGATTAATTCAAGACCCGCTGTAATGTTACCCCATTGGTCACTACCACCGATTTGTAGGCGACAATTATGTTGTTGGTATAAGTTTAAGAAGTCGTATGATTGTAAAATCATGTAACTGAACTCAGTGAATGAAATACCAGTTTCTAAACGAGATGCTACTGTATCTTTTGCTAACATATAGTTTAAACCGAAGTTTTTACCGATATCGCGTAAGAATGAAATGACATCTAAGTTACCAAGCCAGTCATAGTTGTTAGCCATTGTTGCTGGGTTGTCCACGTTGTCGAACTCTAAGAAGTTTGAAAGTTGGTTTTTAATACTTTCTGTGTAGTAAGCAACTGTGTCTTTCGTATTTAATGTACGCTCTGCTTTTTTACCACTTGGGTCACCGATCATACCAGTACCACCACCAACAAGTGCGATTGGTTGGTGACCAGCTAATTGGAAACGACGTAACATTAATACTGGTAACATATGACCAATGTGTAAGCTATCTGCTGTCGGATCGAAACCACAGTATAATTTAACGCTTTCTTTTTCTAATAATTGCTCAAGGCCCTCAGCATCTGTTTGCTGATTAATTAGACCGCGAAATTCAAGATCTTGTAAAATACCCATATCCTACATACTCTCCTTTAAGTTCATTACTGGCGTGAAAGTTGAAAACATAAAAAAATCGCCCCTTCAAATAAGGGACGATTTTGATTATCGCGTTACCACCCTAGTTGCAGGCAAAAAAAGCCTACCACCTTATTTACATAACGGCTTAGCACCGTCTTTTCCCTTTTGAATATAATTCAATCGAAAAAAGATGCTCTAGGGGCGTAATTCGCGATCATCTATGTGCTGATTTTCACCGGCCATCAGCTCTCTAAAACAGGGAAATGATCACTACTTCTCCCTTTCCACGCTCAATTATTCATATACTTTTCTTTATACCATCATTTATATAGGCATGTCAAATAGAGGTCAGGTTTCCCTTCTTGTCAATCCTTTACAACACCATAAAGAGTATCGTAATAAGAGAAAGAATTGGAACCCCAACTAATAACGATACATGAAACACAATCGATAAATCATTCCCAATGGTCGCCTCCACAGGATCTTTCGCTGGGGAACCAAGAAACCCGATTAATCGATCGAATCGACTTACCGTTTTTGGAAAGTCTGGTATTTCTACATGATCACTATCTAAATGTTGCTTTAACTTATATTCACTCTTAAAGGGATTTTCGCTCAATTTCGTCCACCTCCAGCAATTGTTTCAATTTCTTTATCCCGTTATGAAGTCTCGATTTCACCGTTCCAATCGGAATGTTTAATATCTCTGCAATTTCTTTTTGCTGCATGTCATGATAATAAGAAAGGATTAGGACCGCTCTTTGCTCTTCTGGAACTTTCAAAATTGCTTCTCTTACTGTGAGCCGATCTTCGTGAGAAAATTCTTTTTCCGGAATCGGCACTAAAAATGGCAAAAGCGTACGCCACTTTTTTCTCCTATTTAATTTATTAATCATAAGACGATAACCAATTTGAAATAAATACGTTTTTATTTTACCTTTTTCAAGTTCATACATATGTTTCTTACGCTCTAGCGTCAAAAACGTATCTTGCACAAGATCGATACTTAATTGTTCATCTCGGTTAAATCGATATAAAAATGTGTATAGCGCTGGTTTGATTAAAACATATAGTCTTTCTCCCGCTTGTTTATCTCCACTTTGATACGCAAGCATGAGCTCCTCCTCAATCCCAATCTGCGCCATGATTTTTGATCTCCTTTATTCCTTTTAACGTTAATGAAATACGGGAAATTAAATATGAAATCGCAATAAAAATCCACAATTGTGATTGATTTGTAAAAAATTGCACATATGGGTTTTGAATCGTAAATCCCATTGTAACTAAAGTATTTAACGCTTGCACACATATGCATGCATACAACGCAAGGCAGATAGAAATAGTGTCAAATACATTCCAGCGAAAATACACTTTTGTTTTTGTAAAATCAATTTTATATCCATTTTTCCGTACTATATGTTTTCTATCAAATGGAATAATGATTGAAAACATAACACCCATTATAACTCCAGCTGTAAGCATTGATACTCTATATCCAATTGGTATCGGTAAGAAAAGACCACAAGAAAATACAACTATAATTCCAATTACAGCAAAAGTAAGAAGTAATTTATTAGACATATAAAAGCCTCCCTCATCTATTCTTTCATAAATGTATACAGACGAGGAAGGCACTTCGTTCAAATATTATTTTAGTTTTTTTATAATCTTTGCAGGATTCCCGCCAACTACTACATTATTAGGCACATCTTTCGTTACGACAGCACCAGATGCGATCACCGCATTGTCTCCAATTGTTACACCTGGATTAATAATTGCTCTTCCGCCAATCCATACGTTATCGCCAATTGTAACTGGTTTTCCGTATTCTGATCCGCTTATACGCTCTACCGGATCAAGTGGGTGCGTTGCTGTATAAATGTGAACACCTGGAGCTAACATACAGTTCACTCCGATTGTTACCGGGCATACGTCTAGAATCGTACAGTCAAAGTTCGCGTAAAAATTTTCACCGACATGAATGTTATAGCCGTAATCACATCTAAAGGAAGATTCAAGATGAATATTATCTCCTGTCGTTCCGAATAATTCTTTTACGATTTCGCTACGCTCTTTCAATTGCTCTTCTGGCGTATCATTTAATTTTCTCGTTAATATACGTGCTTGCTCTCTTTCTTGTACTAAAACTGGATCAGCCGGTATGTACATTTCTCCTAGTATCATCTTTTCCTTTTCTGTTTTCATCATACTATCCCCTTTAACTTATATATATAAGTTCATGATATCATAAAAAAGAAAGGCCTGAACATTTTTCGTTCAGACCTTTCTCTCTTAATCTTCCATCGTTGATAAGTCACCTGTTGGTAAGTTTAATTCCCACGCTTTTAATACACGGCGCATAATTTTACCACTTCTCGTTTTCGGTAATTTATCTCTAAATTCAATTTGTCGTGGCGCTGCATGAGCTGCTAGGCCTTTCTTTACAAATTGACGAATTTCTTCTTTTAATTCATCAGATGGTTCGTATCCTGCCCGAAGTGCGATAAATGCTTTAATAATTTCGCCGCGCACCGGATCAGGAATACCAATTACACCAGCTTCTGCAACAGCAGCATGCTCGATTAATTTACTTTCTACTTCAAACGGACCAACGCGCTCACCTGACGTCATAATTACATCGTCAATACGTCCTTGGAACCAGAAGTATCCATCTTCATCCATATAGGCAGAGTCGCCTGATACGTACCAATCTCCCGGCATGAAATAAGATTCATATTTTTGCTGGTTATTCCAGATCCCGCGCATCATAGATGGCCAACCTTTCGCAATTGCTAAGTTACCCATTGTGTAAGGAGGCACTTCATTTCCGTCATTATCAACAATCGCTGCTTTCACACCTGGAATTGGTTTACCCATTGAGCCTGGACGGATTTCCATACAAGGGTAGTTACAAATAACTTGTCCACCTGTTTCTGTCATCCACCACGTATCATGAATACGAAGTCCAAATGCGTTCATACCCCAGCGAATTACTTCTGGATTTAACGGCTCACCAACGCTTAATACGTGGCGCACTTGTGATAAGTCATATTTTTTAATTGCGTCTTGTCCAGCTCCCATTAACATACGGAATGCTGTTGGTGCGCTGTACCAAACCGTCACACCGTAATCTTGCAGTGCTTCATACCAAGCTTCTGGACTAAAGCGTCCACCTAAAATAACGTTTGACGCTCCAACTAACCACGGTGCGAAAATACCGTAAGCTGTTCCAGTTACCCAGCCCGGGTCAGCAGTACACCAATATACATCGTCTTCTTTTAAATCTAATACCCACTTCGCCGTTTGATAGTGCTGAACCATTGCGTTTTGCGCATGAAGCACACCTTTTGGCTTACCAGTAGAACCAGACGTGTAATGTAGAATCAAGCCGTCTTCACGGCCTAACCATTCAATATGTAATTCTTTTGAAGCTTGTTCAAATAAAGGATTGAACGCTACCGTTTTACCGCCTTCTTCTACATTATCTCCAACAAGGAAAACTGTTTTTAAAGCCGGTAAATCATTTAATGGTACGCGCTCTAACAATTCAGGCGTTGTAATTAACACCTTTGCTTCGCTATCTTCTAAGCGATCGCGAACTGCGCCTTCCATAAATGCTTCAAATAGCGGTCCAACAATTGCTCCTAATTTCACTGCACCTAAAAGTGCGAAATATAACTCTGGAGAACGTGGCATAAAAATAAAAACGCGATCGCCTTTTTCTACATCGCCATAATTCTTAAGGACGTTTCCTGCTTTATTAGAAAAATCCTTCATTTCCTTAAATGTATATTTCTCTTTTCGCGATCCATCTTGATAATAAAGAGCTACTTTATTCTTTCGATCGGATTTCGCATGCTTATCAATTGCCTCATACGCCATATTTACTCGGCCTGTTTCATTCCAAGTAAAGTTTTTATTAACCTCTTCCCAGTTAAAATTCGCGTATGCCTCATCATAATTCGGCAAATTATTTTCTCCTTTAATGACAGGAAGCGTTTCTACTTTCATACTTTACATCCCCCTCCTATGTATTCTATTATCTATTATAATGACATTATTTAAAATTTTCAGTATATTTATTGATTTTTAGACAAATTTTTAATGACAAATTTCGATTCACATCGCATATATTATAAAGTACGATATTAATAGATTCACAAACCCTCAAGGTGGTGAGCAATACATTGATTCATAAAAAAATATATAATGCTAGAAACTTAAAAACAGCGAAAGGCACTTTAATTATTGAAGGTCCTGTCTCTACACATAACTTAGAAATGTATGAGTTTCATCCAGACTTAATTGCGTTTCGTCCTGCCGAGCAACAATATAAAGCAATTGTCGAAATTTCTAAATTACCAGAAGCTCGTCTCATTATTGCTAGACATGACCAAACAATTGTTGGATATGTTACATACTTGTATCCTGATCCACTTGAACGATGGTCAGAAGGAAAAATGGAAAACTTAATTGAGCTTGGGGCAATTGAAGTAGTCCCAGCCTTCCGCGGGAGTTCTGTCGGAAAGAACTTACTAGAGGTTTCTATGATGGACGATTATATGGAAGATTACATTATATTGACGACTGAATATTATTGGCACTGGGATTTGAAACAAACAGGATTGAATGTGTGGGAATACCGAAAAGTAATGGAGAAGATGATGAATGCTGGCGGGTTACAATGGATGGCTACAGACGATCCTGAAATTTGTTCACATCCTGCCAACTGTTTAATGGTCCGCATCGGTAAACGCGTTGATACGGATTCTATTCAAGCTTTTGATCGTCTACGTTTTCACAATCGTTTTATGTATTAATAAAGGGGGCAACTGGAATGATTGTAGAAGAAATTATGAATCAAAATGTAGTTACATTACATCCAAACGATACAATCGAAACAGCAATCCGAACGATACGCACGAAAGGCATTCGGCACATTCCAATTGTCGATCAAAATAATCACGTCGTAGGCATTATTTCTGATCGGGATGTAAGAGATGCAAGTCCGTCTATTCTAGATGAACAAGTTTCAATCGATATGCTACAGCAACCGCTCGAACTTATTATGAAACATCCTGTTATGACTTGCCATCCTCTCGATTTCGTTGAGGAAATTGCTACTTTATTTTTTGAAAATAAAATTGGCTGTCTTCCTGTTACAAAGGCTGGGAAGTTAGTTGGAATCATTTCTGAATCTACAGTACTGCACACATTAGTAAAATTAACAGGAGCACATCAACCAAGTTCGCAAATTGAAATTCAAGTAAAAAACGAACCTGGTATTCTTGGAAAAGTCGTTGCTATTTTTAGTGATTTACAAATAAATATCGTGAGCGTTCTCGTCTACCCAGCAAAAGACGAGAATGATAAAGTACTCGTTTTCCGCATTCAAACGATGAATCCTCTAAAAGTGATTGATGCACTTGAAGCAGAAGGTTACCGCGTATTATGGCCAAACATCATGGGGATGCAGGCATGAGTAGCGCGTTTATTTATTCGGATGACTTTCGGGGCTATTCATTTAGCCCTGATCATCCTTTTAACCAACTGCGCGTCACACTTACGTATGATTTATTACAAAAGGGCGGTTTCATCTCTCCCTCTCAAATCATCTCACCACGGATGGCTACAGATGAAGAGATCGCCTACGTTCATACAGAGGAGTACATAAATGCGGTAAAACGTGCTGGAGAAGGAAAGTTAGAAAAATCAATTGCAATGACATATGGACTCGGAACAGAAGATACACCGATGTTCCCAAATATGCACGAAGCAAGCGCATTGCTCGTTGGCGGTACGTTAACAGCTGTCGATGCTGTTCTTTCCAGAAAAGTAAAACACGCACTTAATTTGGGCGGCGGCTTACATCACGGCTTTCGCGGCAAAGCATCTGGCTTTTGTATTTATAACGACAGTTCTATCGCAATGAAATATATTCAAAAGAAATACGGTTTACGCGTCTTATATATTGATACAGATGCTCATCACGGTGATGGCGTACAGTGGTCGTTTTATGATGACCCTAACGTATGCACCATTTCACTGCATGAAACTGGTCGTTATTTATTCCCTGGAACTGGCGCTGTAAACGAACGTGGCCAAGGTAATGGTTATAGTTATTCTTTTAATGTTCCACTCGATGCTTTTACAGAAGATGAATCGTTCTTAGAATCATATCGAACTGTTGTAAAAGAAGTTGCAGCGTACTTTAAACCGGATATTATTTTAACGCAAAATGGTGCTGACGCACATTATTATGACCCACTTACACATCTTTGTGCGACAATGAATATTTACCGCGAAATACCGAAGCTCGCTCGTGAAATTGCTAATGAATATTGCGAAGGTCGCTGGATCGCTGTCGGCGGTGGCGGCTATGACCATTGGCGTGTCGTACCAAGAGCATGGGCACTCATTTGGCTCGAAATGAACAACATCCAAAACATCTCAGGTTATCTCCCTCCAGAATGGATTGAAGCTTGGAAAGGACAAGCAGAAACAGAACTTCCCCTCACATGGGAAGATCCAGACAACATGTATAAACCTATCCCCCGTAAACCAGAAATTGAAGAAAAAAACGCATTAACTGTAGCGAAATCCCTTGAAATTATTCGGAATAATATGACAAAATCTTTATACTAAACGAAAAGGAGGCTCGTTTTTGAATAGCCTCCTTTTATTTAAAGCTTGCTATTATTGTCGTTTTCTGTCGGTAAGTCGATATATTTTAATAATCGCTGATATATTTGTAGTTGCGCCGATATATTCTAATAATCGCTGATATATTTTCATTTTATAACAGTCTGGCCCAACTTTTATGAGAAAAGGTCGTGATATTATGTGGACACAACAAATAATCAATACGAAACGCGGTACATTTGAACTCTTTACAAAAGGAAATGGCGAATCGCTTTGTATTACACATCACTATTCACAATTTAATGAAACTGGTGATTACTTTGCGGATGTTTTTACTGCTACGCATCGTGTATTTCTCATTAATTTACGAGATACTGGTCGCTCTGTAACCGCCCAGTCAGAAAACGAATTAAGCATGATTGAAACAATCCACGACTTAGAAGCAATACGAGAAGCATTACAACTTCCAACATGGCATTTCGCCGGTCATTCAACAGGTGGTATGCTTGGACTTTTATATGCGATTACATATCCAAATTCCTTACAATCATTAGTCGTAGCAGGAGCTGCAGCAAGTAACTATACCGAAACACCATTTTGCATTTATCACCCAGCACATCCACAGTTTCATTATATGCAAAAACTCATCGAAAACTTAAAAAGCCCTCACCTTACAAGTAAAGAACGAAAAGAACTATCTACTGAGAGAACAAAATTATCATTGTATAAACCAGAAAACTACAACTCTTATTTTTGTAAACCAATCAATAAAACAATGTCCGTTAGCCGGATGAACGCTTTCGCCAATGAATATCCTTCATTTGATTTAAGAGAGTATTTACCTTTCATCCAAACAAAGACACTTATTATATGCGGAAGATATGATGTGCAGTGTCCAGTTCAATATTCTATCGAGATACATGATGGGATACGTAATTCTATCTTCATTCCATTCGAAAACAGCAACCATTATCCTTTTTTAGAAGAAGCGACCCTGTTTACTTCTACTACTCAAATATTTTATAAATCGTTACGCCAGTACCGTTATTATTAAGGAAAGCTCACAGTCTCTATAAGACTATGAGCTAAATTTTCAGAAGAAATATTTCGTACTATATAAAAATAAAAGATAAAAGGAAAAGAGCACCAAACCTACATCAAACAACACTGACTTTTTATCTCCTTCTTTTAAACCTATCGTAATATTAAAAATGCTTCTAACTATCCAACCTAATACTAAAAATAACCAGCCGAAATGATCATTTGTATAATCTTTATCATAAAACATTTGTATTGCACCAATAATTAATAAAATAATTATAATATTAGTTCCAATCCTTAAGACCTTGTTTGATTTATTATCTTGTAATGTATCTCCCAAAATGTAGCACACCCTCTCATGCTCTACTATGTTTTATCTCTCTTTATATCTTAACACAAATTACCTATTATTTCCTTTTGACAAATAACATAAAAAACCTGCCAATTACTCGGCAGGTATATTACACGTTAAAACGATAACCAGCTCCCCATACTGTTTCAATATATTGCGGGTGAGCAGGATCTCTTTCAATTTTTTCACGTAGCTTTCTAATGTGGACGACAACAGTGGCTAAATCACCAGCGGAATCTAATCCCCAAATGCGTTCAAATAACTGTTCTTTATTTAATACTTGGTTTGGATGTGTGACAAAGAATGTTAATAAATCAAATTCCTTCGTTGTAAACGCAACTTCTTCATTGTTTATAAAAACTTTTCTCGCTCGTTGATCGATAGAAATTCCGTGAATATATAACGTATCACGTTGCTTACTTACATTTCCTAATAATCTTTCATAACGGGCAATATGTGCTTTTACTCTTGCGACTAATTCACTCGGGCTAAACGGTTTCGTTATATAATCATCCGCTCCTAATCCGAGTCCGCGAATTTTATCTATATCTTCTTTTTTTGCTGAAACAAGTAGAATCGGAATATCTTTTACAGCACGTATTTGTTTACAAATTTCGAATCCGTTCATTTTCGGAAGCATAATATCTAAAATAATTAAATCATAGTCTTCTTGCAAGGCTGTTTGTAAACCTATTTCTCCTGAATGCTCTACATCAACTTGGAAATCATTAATTTCTAAATAATCTCGCTGTAATTCTGCAATACTTACTTCATCTTCTATTAATAAAATTCTTTTCAATTTACTCACCACATTCCTCTACTTTTTCCAATGAGAAGAAAATGCTTGTGCCTTTACCAAGCTCGCTTTCCGCCCAAATTTCCCCGCCATGTTCTTCAACAATTTGCTTCGCTATTGCTAAACCAAGTCCACTTCCACCTGTGCTAGAATTCCGCGATTGCTCTGCACGATAAAAACGTTCAAAGATATACGGCAATGTATCAGCTTCTATACCTGATCCGTTGTCCATCACTTTCACAATAACTTTATTATTATCACTCGATACTGTTACAGTAATTTTCTTCTCTTCTTTATCCATGTATTTCACACTATTATGAATTAAATTTGATATCACTCTATTTATTTTTTCACAATCAGCCGTTACATATAGTGTTGATGCATGTAATTGTAAGTTAACTTCTATACCTTCTTTACTTAAATCCATCTGCATCTCTTCTATTAATTCTTGCATAAACGTATTTAATTCAACTGTTTCAAACTGGAATGGAACCCGATTCAAATCGAGCTTCGAAAACAAAAAGAGTTCATCAATGAGTGTGTCCATATGTTTTGCCTTCGTATGGATAGTTGTTAAATACTTATCCATTTTTTCTGGCGTATTTGCTACCCCGTCCTTTATTCCTTCTACATATCCTATAATTGATGTAATCGGTGTTTTTAAGTCATGAGAGATGTTTGAAATAAGCTCTTTTCGATTTTCTTCATACTGTGTTTGCATCTCTATCGATTCTTTTAATCTCTTCCTCATTTCCTCAAACCCTTGATTTAATTGCCCTATTTCGTCGTGTGATGTAATTGGTATTTGAAAATCTAAATTTCCTTCTTTAATTTTCTCCGTTGCGCCTTTCAATACAAAAATTGGTTTTATTACGCTTCTTGAAACGAAGTAACTTAATAATCCAATGAGTAAAATGGCTAGTAGTAAAAGCGATACGAATAAGATTGGAAATAATTTTTGTGTAAGATCTACAAATGAACTTTGCTTTTTTAATACAAATATACTTCCCTCTTCTTCCTGAGGAAAATAAAAATCAAACTTTACATATCGATAAAATGTATCGCCTAGTTCCCTTGTACCACGACTATTAATATTTGCTGATTCAAATTTCGGAAGGGCTTCTTTTAAAGAAACACTTTCAAATACGTTTGAAGCATATGAAAGTGTTTCTCCTTTTCTTACTACTATTTTCACACCCTCTTTTTCTATTGCTGAGACAAACGACTCATCTAGCAATTGAGATTGATGCTGTTTGGCTGCTGACTTCAACTCAAGATAGGCATTCTCTTCTTCTGGTGTAAGCGGCTTTTGAATGTAAGAACTTTTATAGAAATTTTTCACTGCTTCCAAGTCACCTGTTATCGAAAAAACGATTAAAAATCCCGCGACTAATATAAGCGTAATGGAAACGAGGATAACAGCAATATAAGAAAATAAAAACCTTGTTTTAATAGACATATCTTAAATCCTCACTTTATCAAACCTTATTATTTATAAGCATAAAAATATATGTTCAATTACTCAAGCGATTTTATAGTAATTTTAGCGTCAGTTTATAAAAATTTAATGTTCCTATTTTACAGTTGAAATTAGGAGGTTGAAATTCCATGTTCAAAAAAACATTCAGTATGATATGTTGCATAATTTTTTTACAAGGATGCTCGCAAGAACAAGAAGTAAAAAAGAAGATGATAAACATGGAGACTGCACTACTAGCAGCCACTGAAAAAAATGAAACGAATACTGTTATATCTTTACTAAAACAAGGTGCAAATATAAATGCGACGGATAGTCAAGGACGCACTCCGCTTATGATTGCTACATACAAAAATGATGTAAAAACCGCAAAGGCACTTATCGAAGCTGGTGCTGACGTAAATATCCAAGATGACATGAAAAATAATCCCTTTCTATACGCCGGTGCGGAAGGTTACTTAGACATTTTAAAACTAACAATTGATGCTGGTGCAGATCCTACGATTACAAATCGTTACGGCGGAACAGCTCTTATCCCAGCCTCAGAACATGGCTATATTGACGTTATAAAAGAACTACTCACTCAAACAAATATTGATGTAAATCATGTAAATAACTTGGGATGGACAGCTTTAATGGAAGCCATCGTACTAAGTAACGGAAACGAAACACAGCAACAAGTCATTCGCCTTCTTATTGAGCACGGTGCAGATGTAAATATTCCAGACAATGATGGTGTTACTCCGCTAGAGCATGCTCGCGCTCATCACCTTGAGGAGATAGAGAAGATTTTGTTAGAAGGCCGTAAGTAAAAAGCTAATTTTTGCCTTCCTCCCCCACCCTATGCTACATTTAAGCCGTTACATTAATATTAATAGGGTGGGAATAAAAATGAACAAACCTAAAATTGGGATGATTGGACTTGGAAGTATTGCGCAAAAGGCCTATCTTCCAACACTTACAAAAGAAACTGATTGGAATTTTGTAGGGGCGTTTACACCTAACGCAGAGAAAAGAAAACGAATTTGCCAGCAATATCGTATTCAAGACTTCCATTCTATTGAAACGTTAGCTTCGGAATGTGATGCAATCTTCGTTCATAGTTCAACTGCTACACATTATGAAATTGTTTCTACACTTTTGGAAAAAGGAATCGATGTTTATGTAGATAAACCGCTAGCAGCTACAGTGGAACAAGCTGAGCAACTAGTCGAGTTGAGCGAGAAGTATAACCGAAAATTAATGGTCGGATTTAATCGCAGATTCGTTCCTATGTATGTCGCTGCCAAAGAACAGGCTACTGATATTTCATGGATTCGAATTGAAAAGCATCGTACAAATAAAGTCGGGCCATATACGTACGACTTCACTATGTTAGATGATTATTTACACATTGTAGATACCGCTCGCTGGTTAGCTAATGATGACCTTAACGCCGTTCACAATATGATACAAATCAATGAAAAGAATGAACTTCTTTACGGACATCATACATATACAACTCCAAATGGACTGTTACTTTCTACTGCAATGCATCGCCATGCCGGTACAAATTTAGAACAAATTGAACTTGTAACGCCAGGGAAAATCATTCGCGTAAAAAATATGAATACATTTGAAGTTGAACAGGAAAACTCAGTGTCACAAAGTGGTTCCCCATCATGGGATACGACGTTAAAACAACGTGGTTTTGAAGATGCTGTTCATCATTTTATTGAGTGTGTACAAGGCGATACAAAGCCCGTTGTAGATGGATTAGAAGGATTAAAAACGCAGCAACTGTTGCAATCTCTACTAGATGATGTAAACAAAAATTAAAACGGATACATTTTTCAGAATTTACTTTCATTCCCATTTCCCCTTTATTTCTCTCGTAAATTTCTATAGAATATGTTGATAGGAATTATAAATTTCATAATGAATCGTGGAAAGGATGGGATTAACACATGTGGAACGAGTTTAAAAAGTTCGCTTTCAAAGGGAATGTCGTTGATTTAGCTGTCGGGGTTGTAATCGGTGCTGCATTCGGTAAAATCGTTAGTTCTTTAGTAAAAGATATCATCACACCATTACTTGGTATGGTATTAGGTGGCGTTGACTTTACAGATTTACAATTTGGATATGGTAAATCAGCTGTTATGTATGGTAACTTCATCCAAACAATTTTTGACTTCTTAATTATCGCAGCTTCTATCTTTATGTTTGTTAAAGTTTTCAACAAACTAACATCTAAAAAAGAAGAAGAAAAAGAGGAAGAAATTCCAGAACCAACAAAAGAAGAAGTTCTTCTTGGCGAAATTCGCGACTTACTAAAACAGCAAAACTCTTCTAAAGATAGAGCATAATTGAACGGATAAAAAGGCATGTCCCTCGGGACATGCCTTTTCTATATACTATAACGTTTCCGAATTCATATGAATAAATAAAATAATACCAGCAACCATAAGTACCATAATGCTACCTGCAAATAGTGTAATACCAATAAACATTAAACTTGTGCTCATATCTACTGATACACTTTCAATAAAAATAGAAATTACATACGTGATAAGGGCAATTCCTGCAAGAATACTTCCTGGAACAAATCGCTTTAAACCATTTTGTTTTAACGTCATATATGCAAAAATAGCAGTCATACAAAGCGTAATTATCCAAAGAACGATCATCTCTTTTCCCCCCTCACAAGCCTTTTCTTTCTATTATACATGACATTGCCCTATAATAGTTAAATTTGCACTTATGTGACATATAACAAGGAATAGCCCCATCTATAGCGAAGGCATTATAACATACACTTATACAATAAGGAGGCTTTCATTTGGAATATACTACTACATATAAATTAGAGCTATCCGAACGATTCGATTGTGTTACGATTGACTTAGACAAACAGTTTTTTTACATCGAAGTTGTAAATTTACAAAGTAATATAACTGTACTAAAAATATCAATTAACTTGCAAAAAGACGAAACGATGGTAGAGGGAAATATAATTCATTATGATACTTTGCACGTAGATGCATTATTACAAGGATTGAAATATGTTGCTCGAACATGTATTGATCACAATTTAAAAAACCAAAAGGAACTGTTCGCATTTTTAGAAGAAAATTAGCCCCACTAAAAATGGTTATTTTTTCTTTTTATTGATATAATTGTTATAGAGAAATATTCTTTATAAGGGAGTGTTCATAATGATTTGGATTTCACTAATCGTATTAGCTTATTTCATCATTCTCGTCCCAATACAGTACAACTACATTAAAATGCTCAAAGAAAAACAGAAAAAATTGAGTGTCTCACAAAACGAACTATATGATAACATGTCTTATGAAGAATCCCAAGTACATTACCATTATCAAAGTAACGTATTTACAATACCTGCTTCGCTTGTCGCAAGTATTATTTATAAAGTGAAACATGTAGCATAATATGTACGCTGTAAAATTATTGTTTGAATCTGTTCATTGTAGTGAGCCTGATCCTACGAAAATTGATGAGCATTATGAAGAGAATCACGATACACTTTTTGAAGAAAGTATTATTCTTGTTAAAGCAAACAATTTAGAAGATGCTCACGAACTGTGTAAAAAAATTGCTATACAATCTGAAGATACGTACGATAATATGTACGGTGAGCAAATAACGTGGAAGTTCCGAAAAGTGTTGCATGTGTTTGAATTAGACGATACACCATTTGAAACCGGAAAAGAACTGTACGCAAGATTTTTACACGTTAAGAAAGACGAAATGGTAAATGCAGTCGTACAAAAATACTATCCTGAATACGAATAAAAGCTCACAGCAAATGCTGTGAGCTTTTTTATACTTACTTCGTTGAATCTCTAAATTGGATACGGTGAGGTAAGATAACAGTGTGATCTTCCACTTTTTCTTTGTTCATATACTTTGTTAATAAACGCATTGCTACTGCGCCGATATCATACATCGGTTGAACAACTGTTGAAAGCTGCGGACGAACCATTAATGCAAGACGTGTATTATCGAAACCAAGTACTTCTACGTCAGTTGGTACGTTTAATCCAGCGTCTTGTGCTGCATGGATTACACCTAGTGCCATTTCATCAGAAGATACGAAGATTGCTGTTGGCTTTTCATCATTGCTCCAAAGCTTTTCGAATGCTTCGATACCTGAGTCATATGTGTAATCTCCATCGATTACAAGATTTTCATCATATGAAATACCAGCTTCTTCTAAAGCTTTTTTATAACCTTGTAACTTCTTCGCACTTCCCGCTTTATCAATGAAAGGACCAGAGACGAAACCGATACGTTTATGTCCTTGCTCGATAAAGTACTTCATTGCATCATAAGCTGCTTGTGTATAATTAATATTTACTGATGGCGTTTCATTTTGCTCATCAAATGACGCTGCTAATACAATTGGTACTGGAGATTTTTTAAATTCTTCAATGTGAATGTCTGTAATATCTTCACCCATGAAAACAATTCCGTCCACTTGTTTTCCAAGCATCGTATTTAATAAATGGAACTCTTTCTCTTTGTTTTGATCAGAGTTACTTAAAATGATGTTATATTTGTACATTGTTGCGATATCTTCAATTCCACGTGCAAGTTCTGCATAAAACGTATTTGAGATATCAGGAATAATAACACCTACTGTAGTTGTCTTCTTACTTGCTAGTCCACGTGCTACCGCATTCGGGCGGTATCCTAAACGATCAATTGCTTCTAATACTTTCTTTCTTGTTGTAGGCTTTACATTTGGGTTACCGTTCACAACACGAGATACGGTAGCCATTGAAACGTTTGCTTCGCGCGCTACATCATAGATTGTTACGTTCATCTCATCGCACACTCCTTCTATTTTTGTTATCTATTTTTATGTATCGGTTACTTGAATGAAAAAAAGACATCAACTCTATTTGCAGATGCCACCAATCGTCCCGAGTTCTTCCTTTTACTAATGATACGATAAAAACGCAGGCTCATACAATATTTTCCCGCAAAAGTTTCGAAAAAATTCGCTTCTTTTCTCGTATTTTCGTATTTTTTATGAAAAAAGGGCATTTTTTGTAAAAAAATAGATGTTTCCTAAGTAGAAATCTTATTTTAAGCCGTACGATAGTAAATGAAATTTATATCGGCGATTTTTCGAATATATCGACTGTAACTCGAAATATATCAGCGATTTTCCAAATATATCGACCGCAACTCTAATTATATCAGCGATTTTTTAAATATATCAACTTACCAACAAAAATCGACAATGACAGTCGCTATACAATAAGAGAAAGCTGTTCCAAAATGCCTTTTTGGAACAGCCCATTAAAAGTTTTTATAATTTACTTCCAAATGATTTTAATTCATTCATAAAATCATTGAACTGCGGTATATTCATTTGTTGCGCTGCATCAGATAAAGCTACAGCTGGATCTGGATGTACTTCAGCCATAATTGCGTCTGCACCAATTGCCATCGCTGCTTTTGCAGTTGGTAAAAGAAGGTCACGTCGCCCTGTTGAATGCGTTACATCGACAACGACAGGTAAATGTGTTTCTTTCTTTAAAATCGGCACAGCGGAAATATCAAGCGTATTACGCGTCGCTCTTTCATACGTGCGAATACCTCGTTCACATAAAATAATGTTCCCATTTCCCTTTGCCATAATATATTCTGCCGCATTAATGAATTCTTCAATCGTTGCTGATAGACCACGTTTTAATAATACTGGTTTATTTACAGCACCAGCTGCCCTTAGCAAATCAAAGTTTTGCATATTGCGAGCGCCAATTTGAATAACATCAACGTAATCTAATGACATCTCAATATCATTCGGATTTAAAATTTCACTAATAACAGCCAAATCATATTCATCTGCTACCTGGCGCAAAATTTGTAATCCCTCTAATCCAAGACCTTGAAAATCATACGGTGAAGTACGTGGTTTGAACGCACCACCACGCATTAATTTCAGACCTTGCTCTTTCATTGCTTCAGCAACTTGACGTACTTGTTCATAACTTTCCACTGCACACGGCCCCATAATAAAATGCTGATTTCCGTCACCAATTTTTTCACCATTAATTTCAACAATCGTATCTTCTGTTTTTTTCTTACGAGAAACAAGTAATGCTTTACGATGATCATCTTCTTGTAATTCTAAACCAGCTTGAAAAATTTGTTTGAAAATATGTTGTAAAGTCGAATTTTCAAATGGACCATTATTATTCTCTGCAATTAAATCCAGCATATTTCTTTCACGTACAGGATCAAAACGTTTCACACCTTGTACTTCTTTTAAATTACCAACTTCTTGTACGAGACGACCTCTTTCGTTTAGTAACTCTAATATTTGTAAATTAAGTTGATCAATTTCAGAACGTAAACGACCTAATTGTTGTGATGCCATAAGAAAGCCACCTCTTTCAAATTCCTATATGTTACTTTTTTAAGATAACTTATTATAGCTGATACATATACGATTGTCACACGATATACAGCAATGAATTACTATCAAAAAACGTTGTATATTTTCATTTAAAATAAAAAAAGACAGTTTACATACTGTCTTTTTTACAAGAAGGAAACAAACGGTTTATCACTGTTTTTCTCTTTTATAATCACAGCCTCGATTTTACTCTCGGACTTGATCTGTAATTGTACTTTCGCATCTTTAGGCAATTTGTCTAACATACCTTGCGCAGCTAATTGGGTAAGAGCCATTAATTCTGTTTTACCGTTATATTTAATAACAATATTCATATTTAATGTATCCATTTGATCTTTCTTATAAGAAACTTTAGCGTTGACTGGAATAAAATCTCCATTAGAAAAACCTTTTATTTCCTTAGCAAAGTTATTTATTTTTGTATTATCTTCTCCATGTGCTTGTGTAAATTCATCAGAAGGATATGAATACGACTTTTCATCAATTGTACTCCAATTTCCAAGGTTCGTATCATTCTTTTGAACAGTAGCACTAGCAATATACGTACCATTTTTTAAAGAACTAGTACTTTCTTGCTTAAAGATAGCAAACGTAATTGGAGATTTGTTATACTTATCATTTTTGTTAATAGCTTCAATAAGTTGTTTAGCAACTTCAGTCCCTTTAGACATAGCTTCTTCATTCGATACACTTGAAGACATAGCTAAACCTATCATAACACCAGATAAACTTAGTTCATTTGAATTCTGTTTTCCGAAATAGTCTTGTTCTATAATATTCGTCAAAACTGGCGCTTCTACTTTCGCAACTAGTTCATCAATTAGTTTCTCTGGAATATACTGGTTTAATTGCAGTACGTGACTCTCTGTATCAAATTGCTGCGTTGCAATATTTATTAAACCATTTTCATACTCTGCTAAATCTAATTTAGAATTTGTTTTTATATTAGCTGTATTAATAACCTTTTGTTCTTTTAAAGGAATAACAGTTCTATAATAATCTTTAGAAACAGCAGTTCTCGGAATCATACTTTTTTCTTTTGTATCTTTTTGTATAACTTCATCCTTCTTACTAATCGTATTACTATTGTTACTACAAGCTCCCAGTAATAAACTTACGACTGCGAAGGATAATGCCATTTTCTTCATTACTTAAAACCTACTTTCAACAATCTAGTTATTTAGTTTGAACTATTAATAGTGTACCACTAAATATATTTCAACAAAAACAAAAAAAAGAAGCAAGCACCTTTAGCTTGCTTCTTTTTACTTTATATTCTCTTCTAAAGCATCTTTTTTAATATTCCAATGA
Organism: Bacillus sp. RB3; assembly: GCF_030164735.1. NCBI lineage: Bacteria > Bacillati > Bacillota > Bacilli > Caryophanales > Bacillaceae > Bacillus > Bacillus sp. RB3. The sequence continues at coordinate 177,835 of NZ_JASNGE010000003.1, read as the reverse complement.
GATGTATTCCATACTACCATCCCATCTTTTATGTATAGCACTTGCGGTGATTCATGTCTAATACTGTATTGTTCTGCAACACGATTTGACACATCTCTCGCATCTTGTACGTATAAGTAATACGCTGGCACTTCTCTTTCTTCACTGCAATACGCTTGAAATTCTGTGTATGCACCGTGACTAATCGGGCATGTCGTACTATGTTTAAAAAGAACATACGGCTCATTCTTTTCTACTAAGACTTCAAGCTCTTCAATTGTTTCAAGTTTTGTCATATTCATCACGATTCACCTCTCATACGAAATCTAGAGCGCTTCTCTTTCTTTTCAGCTTTTTTCTCAATTCTTTCTAATTTACGCTCTTCTTTTTCAACCTTCTTCTCTTGTCTCGACGCACGGTAATGATTGTATACTTCAATCGCCGCACTGCTCCACTGTACAACTTGCGCTACTTTATCAGCGTTATTTTCAATTTCGTCCGTTACAGAGTCTGATACATTACGAAGCTTCGTATTTAAAGATTGGATTGTCGTTCCAATCCCATCTACACCCGCTACCACTTTATTTAATGACTGTGACTTCTGTTGAATATCATCAGCTAACGCATTCGTTTTATGTAATAATTGCTCTGTCTCTACGCTAATTCCTTGCATTTGCTTTTCTAAACCTTCTAACGTGCTTGCAACGTTTTCCAACGTCTTCTGAACCGATAACAACGTTCTGCATACATACACTACTAATACTGCGAAAGCAACCGCGATAATAGCCGCACTTACATATAAAAGAACTTGCATTTCATCACTTCCTTTATCTTTTTCATACTTTCCCCTATTATACAATCATTTTCCGTTTCATTCTAATCCCTATCTCATCATTAGAATTTTCATACTTATTCGTTAACTGTAACATAAATCATTCAACAAATTCCACTAAGTAGGTTACAATAGGAGAGGATACATAATTAGTAGGGAGGCTTTACATATGAAAGATCCACGTATTGAAAAGTTAGCATACAATTTAATTAACTACTCTATCCGCTTACAAAAAGGTGAAAAAGTATTAATTGAAAACTTTGGCTTACAAAAAGAACTTGTAACTGCACTTGTAAAAGAAGCATATGCAGCTGGTGGTTTCCCATTCGTCTCTTTAAAAGATCATCAAGTAGATCGCTCTTTATTAATGGGTGCTACTGAAGAACATTTCGAACAAATCGCTGCATATGAAGCAAGCGTAATGAAAGACATGGACGCTTATATCGGTCTTCGCTCTGGCGATAATATTAATGAACAAGCTGACGTTCCAAGTGAGCGTATGAAAGTTCATGGCCAAACAGTTGGTAAAAAAGTTCATAGAGATATTCGCGTTCCAAAAACACGTTGGGTTGTTCTTCGCTACCCAAATGCTTCTATGGCACAGCTTGCTAAAATGAGTACAGAAGCTTTCGAAGACTTCTACTTCGAAGTATGTAACTTAGACTACGGTAAAATGGATAAGGCGATGGACAGCCTTGTTACATTAATGAATAAAACAGATAAAGTTCGTTTAACTGGTCCTGGAACTGACTTAACATTCTCTATTAAAGACATTCCAGCAATTAAATGCTCAGGTCATTTAAACATTCCAGACGGTGAAGTATACTCTGCACCAGTTCGTGATTCTGTTAACGGTACAGTTTCTTACAACACACCATCTCCTTACAACGGTTATACATTTGAAAATGTACAACTTAAGTTTGAGAACGGTCAAATCGTTGAAGCAACTGCAAACGATACAGAGCGCATTAACAAAATCTTCGATACAGACGAAGGCGCACGCTACGTTGGTGAGTTCGCAATTGGCGTAAACCCATACATCTTACATCCAATGGGAGACATCCTATTCGATGAAAAAATCGATGGCAGCTTCCACTTCACTCCTGGACAAGCTTACGACGATGCATGGAACGGCAACAACTCGAACATCCACTGGGATTTAGTATGCATCCAACGCCCTGAATACGGCGGCGGCGAAATTTACTTCGACGACGTACTAATCCGTAAAGACGGACGCTTCGTTGTACCTGAACTAGAAGCTTTAAACCCAGAGAACTTAAAATAATAATAAAAACGCTCGGAATTTTCGCCGAGCGTTTTTATTTCTTCCCTACCATTTCTATTTTCACATGTGGATTTTCTTTCTCTATAAACGTCAAGAATTCATCCATATTTTGCGGCATCGCAACGATATGCACTTTATATGCATTCGTCGTAATTTCAAGAGACTTTCCGACCTGACGTATAATTCTCACATCTTTTAATACAATATCATCATTTAAAATACCGTACTTTAATACGCCATTTTCTACTTTATGTTTTTTAATAAATACTTCCCAAACGAGTGGTACATTTACAATGAAGCATAAAACCATCCCAATCAACGCTGACATCCAATGCGCTTTATTGGTGAAAAGCATGACAATTAGATATATAAACATAAACGCTAACGTAAGACAAACGAAAATGACTACTGACTTACTTCTTTGAATTGGAAAGTTCATACCTACACCCCCTAACCCAAATTATACCACTATTTCCATTTTGCTTCATAGAAAAAGGCCATTTCTAAATGACCTTTTACACAATGTACCTATAAAATTTCTTATCTACCTGTAGCACCGGAAAGTTTTTCGGCAACTCGTCTATACTCACACTTTCAAAACCATTCTTTTCATAAAAACGATGTGCCGCTAAAAATTTTACTGTTGTTCCCAAGTAAATATCTTTCAATTTTTTATCCTCAGCCCATGAAATTGCTGTTTGAAGCAACATATGTGATGCGCCCCATTCTTTTCCGCGAAACTCTTTCTTCACGAACATTTTTCTTAACGCTACTTGATGATTCTCAATATCTAATAAAGCTACTGTTCCAACTACTTTACCATCATAAATTGCTATCCAAAAGTTTCCGTAATCCTTTTGATAGAATGTTTCTATTTCAAGTAAATCAGGTTGCTCTTCTTTCGTAATTGAAACATTATACTCTTTTTGCTGAATATGAACGATAAGATCTACTACTTCCTCTTGAAACGTACTTTCATACGGAATAATGCGTATCTTCTCGTTCATCGAATCTCCTTCCACTCTGAAACTAGTAAACTATATACAGCGATATCGTGAAAATGATCATATAGCCATTCATCATCTCTTAAAATGCCATCTAACTTAAATCCTAAACGTTCTGGAATAGCGCGGCTTTTCACATTTTCAACACCGCATCTAATTTCCATTTTATTTAATTTTAAATTCTCAAATGCATAGTGAAGTACAGCCTTCACACTACGCGTCATAATACCTTTCCCGCCAGCATCTTCTGCAAGATAATACCCAAGACTCGTCGCTTTCTTCCCCCAGCTCACTGGATGAATACCTACCATCCCAACGAGCTTTCCTTTGTAACGTATGCCACTTTCAAAACCATCTCCCTCTGCAAATTTCTTTAACCACATCGGAAAAATCTCATCATAAGCATCAGCAGATTTCGTCCCATCTACCCAAGGGAGCCATTTTCGTAAATGATTACGGTTTTGATCTAATAATTGATATAATTCCTCTTTATGATGTTTTTCTAGTAATTGTAGTTCGATTTCGTCATCTACTCGGAGTGTGAACATGTTTTTTAGTCCCCCTTTTTAGTTTTCTTATTATTCTAACACTTATATTTCAAAACGCGTACCAATATATCAACGATTTTTGAAATATATCGAACACAACTCCATATATATAGACGTTTCAACATTAATGCATAACCACGACAACATAAAAAAGACGCACAGCTAAGCTATGCGTCTTTTCTATTACTTCTCTGCAACTTGAACTTCTTTTACGTAAGCTGCTTCGAATTTTTGGATGTCTCCTGCGCCCATGAAAATTAGAACGCCGTTTTTATGTTTCTTTAATACATCCGTTGTTGTATCTGTAATTAGTTCTGCACCGTCAATACGCTTTTGCAGATCTTCGATTGTTAATTCACCTTTGTTTTCGCGCGCTGATCCGAAAATATCACATAAGTATACTTGATCAGCTTTGCTTAGGCTTTCTGCGAACTCATCTAAGAACTTTTCTGTACGTGAGAATGTGTGTGGCTGGAATACAGCGACAATTTCACGCTCTGGATGTTTTTGACGAGCAGCTTCAATCGTTGCATTAATCTCTGTCGGATGGTGTGCATAGTCATCGATGATTACTTGCTCTCCCATCGGCTTTTCATTAAAACGACGTTTTACGCCTTCAAAAGTTGTTAATTGATGTTTTACTGCTTCTACATCAACATTTTCATAATGGCAAAGCGCGATTACTGCTAACGCATTTAATACGCTGTGATTGCCGTATCCTGTAATTTTGAACGTATCATAGTACGTGTTACGAACGAATACATCGAATATCGTGCCATCTGTTCTCTTTTGGATGTTGCGTGCTTGAAAATCATTATCTTCTCCAAATCCATAGAAAATAACAGGTACTTTCGCTTGAATTTTTTGAAGTTCTTCATCATCTCCACATGCAATAATGCCTTTTTTCACTTGCAATGCCATCTCTTGGAATGCACTGAATACATCATTGATGTCTGCAAAATAATCTGGATGATCAAAATCAATATTCGTCATAATTGCATAGTCTGGATTATAAGACAAGAAATGACGACGATACTCACAAGCTTCAAATACAAAATACTTACTATTTTCTACCCCATGCCCTGTTCCATCTCCAATAAGGTAAGATGTCGGGTGTGCACCTTGCATTACATGGGCTAACAAACCTGTTGTTGATGTTTTTCCGTGTGCACCAGTTACAGCAACACTTGTGTATTGGCTCATCAGGTCACCTAAGAAATGATGGTAACGATGGACTGGGATGTTTAATTCTTTTGCTGCTACGATTTCTTCATGCGTATCAGGAAATGCATTTCCTGCAATAATCACTTGTCCTTCTTCTACATTATTCTTATCAAAAGGAAGGATCGAGATACTACGCTTTTCCAACGCTGTTTGTGTAAAGAAACGCTTTTCATAATCAGACCCTTGAACAGTATGCTTCATATCATGAAGAATTTGCGCTAATGAACTCATTCCTGTTCCTTTAATTCCTACAAAATGGTAAACTGTCATCTTAAAGAACCTCCAACATTTCGAACTAATACAACGGCCTATCTATAAGACAGTATATGAATCTTTTCTTATTTTGGTAATCATCATACATTTTTGATGTAGTGAAGTTATTTTTTCCCTTCACTTATCAGGATAAACTCGTACGTACTTCTTTATATGTCCATAACAAGTCCATTATAGCAAAAAAGAAGCCGCTATACTATGATAACAGAAAAACTGATAGGGTCAATCACCTATCAGTTTTTCTCTCTTTTACATCTCTTCTCTTTTTTCTAATTGAACACGCTCTAAACGTGGGTTTGGACGATATTTACGACCAGCTTTTGCTTCTGGTTTCCCATTTAATTCTACATTATCACCAGTAAAGCCAATATTCATTTTTAATAAGCTACTTCCTACCCCGTATATGTCAACAGGTACGTTTTGAGCTTCAAATTCACGAATACGCTTCTCATCAAATCCACCAGTTACAACGATGTCTACATGCTGGAATCCTTCTTCATCAAGTGCTTTACGAAGTGCGAATACAAGCGATGGGTTTACACCACGTGGATCGAATGTTCCAAGTACTTCTGGGTGGCGAATGAAGTATTGATCAATCATCGTGCGGGACGTATCTACACGTACACCTTTTAATGTTGATCCAAATTCACGCGCTACGCGAAGTGCATCTGTAATGACATCATTGTTGTAATCAATTAATACAACTAATTCATCTTCTGGGAATTTCTTATGATATGCTTTTGCCGCTTCTACAACATCACCATTAAACATTTGAATTAATGCGTGAGGCATCGTCCCCATACCACTTTTGCCCCACCATTCATTCATCGCATGCGTCGCTTGTGCGCTCATACCTCCGATGTATGCTGCATAACCGTCACCAGCTTGTTGTGTATAATGATCGTCACGATCTCCCATGAAAATAACTGGTTTTTCTTTATCTACGCTACGCGCAGCTTGGACAACGTTATATACGTTTGTCGCAACCGATGTACGACGAGCTAAAATCCCATCAATGACACCTTCTAAAAATCCGAAATTTTCATAAGGACCATGAATTGTTAACACTGTTTCAAATGGACTAATTTTATCGCCATCTTTTAAAGAATTAATCTCAAGTTCCTCAGGATTTTTAGCGAATGTTTGTAGCAATGCAATTACTTCATCCGTTCCGCAAAGAACTGCATTTTCCTTTTGGAAAAATTGCATCGTTACAACACTTTTCGGGCGAAATTCTTCGATGATTTCTCTAGTCTTTAAAAAGTAAACGGCAGAGAACCACCCTTCTCCAACACGTTCGTCAAATTTAAATGTTTTATTTGTTAGTCTATTTATTTCACCTTTTAATTTTAATTCAATTTCTTTCATGTCGCTTTACTCCCTACTTTACTATCCAACATTTTCTCTTAGTATACAGCAAAACCGTTTACTATACATTCGTTTCCTGCATAGCGGCAAATTCATCCTCAGAAATAAGGACATCTCTCGGTTTCGTTCCTCTACCTTCAGAAATAATTCCTTGCGATTCCATCTCTTCAATGAGACGTGCCGCGCGATTATAACCGATGCGGAATTTTCGCTGTACAGAAGATGTGGACGCTCCCCCTTGTTCTACAACAAATTGACATGCATCAAGGAACAATTCGTCTTCCGACTCAGCTTGTTCTGTTTTCGCTAATAAATCCTCTTGCTTAAATAAATAATTCGGCTTCATTTGCTTTTTCACATGATCAACTGTTTTTTCAATCTCATCATCCGATACATATACACCTTGTACACGAACTGGCTTAGATGTACCGTTCCCTAAGAATAACATATCACCACGGCCAAGTAATTTCTCCGCGCCCCCAATATCAATAATCGTACGCGAATCAACTTGAGATGATACAGTAAACGCAATACGCGTTGGAATATTTGACTTAATTAAACCTGTAATAACATCTACAGATGGACGCTGCGTTGCTACTAATAAATGAATACCACAAGCACGTGCTTTTTGCGCAATACGACAAATCGCTTCCTCAACATCACCAGGTGCTACCATCATTAAATCGGCTAACTCGTCAATGACAATAACGATATAAGGTAATGTCTCTCCTGGAATTTCTCGCTCACTTACAATCGTATTGTAGCGAGTTAAATCACGAGCACCAGCATGCGCAAACAATTCATAACGGCGTTCCATTTCCTCAACTGCCCATTTTAATGCAGCTGTCGCTGCTTTTACATCCGTAATAACAGGTGCTACAAGATGTGGAACAGCATTGTATGGTGCAAGCTCAACCATCTTCGGATCAATTAACATTAACTTCACTTCATGTGGTTTCGCTTTATATAAAATACTCGTTAAAATCGCGTTAATACACACACTTTTACCTGAACCCGTTGCACCCGCAATAAGTCCGTGCGGCATTTTTCGAATATCCGTTACAATTGGATCCCCTGAAATATCAAGTCCAAGCGCAACAGTAAGCGGTGATTCACTCTTTGTGAATACAGGACTTCTTAAAATTTCGCGAAGAAATACTGGCTTACTTTCTTTATTTGGAACTTCAATTCCAATCGCACTCTTCCCTGGAATCGGTGCTTCAATACGAATATCTTTCGCAGCTAAGCTTAACTTAATATCATCACTTAAATTTGTAATTTTATTTACTTTCACACCTGGGTCTGGCTGCACCTCAAAACGAGTTACTGCTGGCCCTTGCGATACATTAATAACATGTGCTCCAACGTGAAAATTATTAAACGTTGTATCTAATAATTCTTTCTGCTCCTCTAACCATTCTGTATTATCTAACGCTGATTGCTGTGGAATCGACAACAGCGCTAATGGCGGAACAGTGTATGTCGGTGGTGTGTGCAATACATTTCGCATATCGTTCTCTCTTTGATTTACAACATATGCTTTCTCTTGTACTTCCGTACTTGAAATTGGCTTTTGTACTTGCTCTACCACTACTTGCTGTATTGGTTGTTCTTCCACTTGTGGCTCTGCTACTACTTGCTGCACTGGGTGCTCTTCCACTTGTGGTTCTGCTACTACTTGCTGCACTGGGCGTTCTTCCACTTGTGGTTCTGCTACCACCTGCTGCATTGGTTGCTCTTCCACTTGTGGTTCTGCTACCTCTTGCTGCACTGGGCGTTCTTCCACTTGTGGCTCTGCTACTACTTGCTGCATTGGTTGCTCTTCCACTTGTGGTTTTGCTACTACTTGCTGCACTGGGTGCTCTTCCACTTGTGGTTTTGCTACTACTTGCTGCACTGGGCGTTCTTCCACTTGTGGTTCTGTTACCTCTTGTTGCACTGGCTTATTCTCTACTCGTACATTAGCAGAAGGCTGCATTGCATTTGCTCTAGCTGCATGTCTTTCCATTAATCGTGTTCTATCTTGTTTCAACATAACAACATTAAATGGTACATGACGCTTTTTCTCACGTTTTGGTTCTTCTTTTTGTACAACTGGTTGCTCTTCTGCAACTGGCACTTCTTCTACAACTCGTTGCTCTTCTACGACCGGTGCTTCTTCTACAACTCGTTGCTCTTCTACGACCGGTGCTTCTTCTACAACTCGTTGCTCTTCTGCGACTGGTGTTTCCTCGGCAACTGGTTGTTCTTCTACGACTGGCGCTTCTTCTACAACTGATTGCTCTTCTACGACCGGTGCTTCTTCTACAACTTGTTGCTCTTCTGCGACTAGCGCTTCTTCTACAACTGGTTGTTCTTCTGCAATTAAAACATCCGCAAAGCTTTGAACATCTTTCTTCGTTTGTTCATCAGCCTCAGCAACATATATGAATTCACTCTTTTGTTCAATTGCTTCATCTTCTTGCTGAATTTCCTCAAGTGCTACAAATGTCTCTACTACAGGCGCGTTTATTTCTGCAATTACTTCAGCTTCTTCTGACTCTTCTGCTTCCGCAATTACTTCCACTTCTTCTGACTCTTCTACTTCCGCAATTACTTCCACTTCTTCTGACTCTTCTGCTTCCGCAATTACTTCTACTTCTTCTGACTCTTCTGCTTCCGCAATTACTTCTACTTCTTCTGACTCTTCTGTTTCTGTAATTACTTCCACTTCTTCTGACTCTTCTGTTTCTGTAATTACTTCCACTTCTTCTAGCTCTTCTGTTTCCGCAATTACTTCTACTTCTTCTAGCTCTTCTGTTTCTGTAATTACTTCTACTTCTTCTGACTCTTCTGCTTCCGCAATTACTTCAGCTTCTTCTGACTCTTCTGTTTCTGTAATTACTTCCACTTCTTCAGGTGCCTCTGTTTCCATAACTACTTCTTCAAACTCTTCCGTTTCTGCAATTACTTCTACTTTTGACACTTCTTCTGGTATTTCCACAATGATTGTTTCTTCAAGTTTTTCTTCTGCTTTGACAATCACTGATTCTTCTGGAGCTTGCTTTTCTACTTCAATAGTAGGTTGTTTTATTTCTGTATTACGTTTAATTTCTTCTGATAATATTGTATCCTCGTGCTCTACTTTAGAAGCTACTAATTCTTCTTGTAGATTGTTTTCGTTTAACACCACTACATCTTTTTCTAGCTTAGCACTTTCCATCTGCTCAGCTACTGTTTTATGAAGTAATTCATCCGCTGAAACTTCCTGCGGTGTACTCATTTCTTGAATCACTTCTTTTTCTTCTACTAAAGGCACTTGGCGTTCAATTTCATAACCGTTTTTCTCTAGCCATTGATCAACTACTGACTTTTCTTCCTTTTTATTCTCTTCATATTGTTGCTCTCCTTGCTGGTTAGCAGCTCTATGACTAGAAGAAGTTGGTGCTTGTCCTTCTGAGAAATCAGATAATGTATATCCTTTTTTCTCTAACCATGCATCAACGACTGATTTACCCTCTACAGATATTTCAAGGTCTTCTCTTTCTTTTACTTCCTCCTGCTTTTCTTCCTTTTTCTCTACTGAAGGACGATTATATCCATAAATTGGCGAAATCATTTCTGTTGGCCGAAATGGTCTACGGTTACTCTCTTGCGAAGGTGCAGATGCCTTTTTAACGACAGACTCCCGCACCGGTTCATATTGCACTTCCGGCTCTTCATATGTAGAAACTACCTTTTCCACATACGGTCGTCTGCTTCTTTCCACCTTTATTCCTCTTTGGGCAGTCGGTTCTTCATATGTTACTCCTTGAACAGGTTGTTCTTCGAAGCGATTTACTTCGCTTTCATCCTCTTCATCGAACCCATTATCCGGTACTAAAGGAAAACGGCATTTACCTGCATTCCTACTTGCCATTTGTGCTTCTCTTGCTTCAGTGTAGTGGTTTACACGAGGAATTTTCGGCTGACTTTCAATTTGCTTTGGTACTTCTTTATTCATCGCTGTTTGTTCTTCCTCTTTGTTAAACAGCTTTTTCATCCAATCTAACATGCTTACCACTCTTTCTACTAAATAGTAACATCCTTTATTGTATCAGCATTCGGCAAAAAGTGCAGGTAAAATTAAGCATGTCATATTTATCCACAATATTCTAATTTACGAGTGTTTCATATGAAAAAACGCAGCCTTTCATATAAGACTGCGCTTAAGCTTTACTCTTCTGATATGCATCTATGCTATCCGTTACACTTTGCAATAAAGAATTTACATATTGCGGGTCAGATAATTTTTTATCTTCTTCATGGTTTGACATAAACCCAAGTTCTAATAACACACCAGGAACCTTTGCCCAATTAAATCCAGAAAGATCATCCCGAAATTTAATTCCATTTACTTTTACTTGCTGGTTCTCCCTCATTTTATTTACAATCATTTGAGAGATTTGAAGACTTTCCGCATAAATCTCTTTCGTATACGGACTTCCTTCTGCCGGCGTCAATACAGCGAATCCACTTTGGTTTGGATTTTCAGAACCATCTGCATGAAGACGTAAAAATAAATTAGCCTTATGATTATTTGCGAATGTCGCCCTTTCTTTATTACTTATATCAACGTCTTGTGATGTTCTCGTCATTAATACTTGTATCCCTTTTGCTTCAAGCTTTTCTTTTAATAAAAAAGCCATTTCTAATACAAGTACAGCCTCTCTCTTTTTCGTCACAACACCTGTTGTACCGTCTGTCACTTTATATTTTTGTGTTGTTGCCCCTGGTCCAATCGGCTCTAAATTTAAATTCGCTTTTTGTTGATGCCCTGGATCAATAACGACGAGAAACTTCTCTTGTTTTTCATTACTCTCTATTTTTTGTTCATTATTTTGCACTGGTTGCTCAGTCGGCTGCACTGGCGTAGTTTCTTCTTTCTTTTCATCAGATGATACTTCCTCTTGCTTATGTTCTACTTGGTCATTCGTTTGAATTGCTTGCGATTCTTCGTTCTTTTCTTGTTCTTGCTTCTTTTCTACCGGTGCGTCTTCTTTGGTATCTTTGTTTTTCTCTTGTATAGAAGATGTAGTTTCTTTTTTCGGCTGCTCTTGTGAACAACCGGCCATATATATTCCAATGAATGCAATCATGCTCATTATTTTTATATACTTCATACTTCTCCCCCATCACTTTGCACCGGATTCAAAGTTTTTCTTATAATTGCCCTATAATCTCATCTATATTTCCAATATAAACTGGCTGCCATTTTTCTGTACCACGTTCTGCAGTATAAAGCGGATAAGCGGCATCATCTATATTTACGAAAACTGGATCGCCCATATCCGTTTCATATCCAATTGTAATCCATTCTTCTTTCCATTTTCCGTGTTCTTCACTTATTAATGAATTTTTATGTTTATCGTATCGGTAACCGATTTGTCCTTTTTCTAATTCACTTTCACTAAACAAATATATTTCATAAGTACCTAGCTCAACATCTTGCTGTTTTGAAGTTTCAATTCGTTTTAGAAGTTCTGCGATTTTTGGTTGCTGTTTCATACTTCTATCCCCTTCTACTTTTCTAAATTTTAACTAGATTGTTTATAAAATACAATATAGATTTTAAGAAAAAAGGTGACATCCTTATCATATTAACGATTTTTTAAATATATCTATCACAACTCTCAATATATCAACGATTTAACACGAAATTTCGATTTACCGACAAAGAATGACAAAAAAAGAGAGGCTGTCCAAAAGGACAACCTCTCTTTTCTTATATCAATTAAAATTTAAACTCTTGTCCAACTTCAAAGCTATCTTCTAATACAAGAATACCTTTTTCTTGTGGAGCATCTGGAAGCTCTAATTCACGTGCAGAGCAGATCATTCCAGAAGAAGGAACACCGCGAAGCTCAGCTGGCTTGATTAACATACCGCTTGGCATTACAGCGCCGATTTTTGCAACGACAACTTTTTGTCCTGCATCAACGTTTGGTGCACCACATACGATTTGTAATGTTTCTGTACCGATTTCTACTTTACAGATGTTTAACTTATCAGCATTTGGATGTTTTTCTTTTTCAGCTACATAGCCTACAACAAATTTCGGAGAAAGATCTGCTTCTACTGTTTCTTCAAAGCCATTCTTCGCTAAAATTTCGTTGATTTTCTCTACAAGCTCTTTGGTTAATGTAAGGTTGCCTGTTTCTTTTACTTCTAAGTAAGAAGATGCATTAAAGATGTTGAATCCTGCTGTCTCGTTGCTTTCACGATCGTATACGCGTGCAACATCTCCTTTGCGATCAAAAGTACGGTTCTCTAAAGTAATATCTTGTAAGGCAACAATTAAAGTGTCACCAATTCCTTCAAGGTTGTAAAAAACGTTCACTTCGTTCATCCTTTCTCTTTTCCATCTGTCTTCTTCCGATTTTTCGCTAAAATAAAGATTGGTTCAAATTCTCCATCTTCATATACGAATGAAAGTGATGTAATCGGAACATGCCCTTCGGCAAAAAATTTCATTGTCATTTGTGCAATAATATCATAACCGATTTCGTTGACGATATCAGCAATAATTAATACATCTTGGTGAGGAACAGCAACAACCATGTCACCAGAAATCTTTTCACGCATCGATTGTAGTAACGATTCGTTTAAAATACGAGTCGCGTCATACCCATCATTTGTGTTTAAAAAGTAGAATGTATTCCCCGCTACTGTGTCTTGTTTAAATTCATAACCTAATGAGCGTGCGTTGAATAATGCCATTTCACGCACTTGCTGTTCTGTAAGTTCTAATTTTTGTAATAGACGCTCGTCAATTAGTCGATACGTTTTATTCGAATCTAACGCATAGTAAATACGTGTTTCCGCCGTATGATCCGTCATAATAAACGGATTTCCTTCTTCTGCTTGTTTCGGGAAAGAAGTAGAGCGAATAACAGGTAAAATTTTCGCTCCGCTATTTTCTTCTTTATGCATCGCAATTAGCGCTTCTTGTACGTAATAAGCAACTTCTTCAATTGCCTTTTCTTTGTTCACTTCCCATTTTGCCACAACTCCTGGAAGCGATACGTTAATACCTTTTTTGGAGTCTTTTTGTTCAATACGTAAAACTTCTTTCTCACTATCATACTGAAAGTCCCATTCTGGGCGAGATAATTTCTTTATTAACTCATCTTTCATCTTTTTACTTGTCATCTTCATCTCTTTTTCCTCCCTTCCAAAAAAATAACCTCCCCCGCGAAGGTAGAGGTTGTTTTACAATTCAATTGGCAAATTGCCTTATTTTAAACCTTCAATGAACTCTTCGATTTGTTCTTGTGTTTTACGATCTTTGTTTACATAGCGACCAGTTTCTTCACCTTTATTGTACGCTACAAAGCTCGGAATGCCAAATACGTCTAATTTTACGCATAGATCAATAAACTCATCGCGATCTACATAGTAAAATGAGAAATCACTATATTTCTCTTCTACTTCTGGCATAAATGGGTCTACAAAGCGGCAGTCTGGGCACCATTCTGCTGAGAACATAAAGACTACATTCTCTTCATTTTTTAACTGTTGGAATTGCTCCATGCTTTCTAATGACTTCATCTATATTTCCTCCTCTAGCGGGTACATTTTTCATGTTATAATCTTTCTTTTATACTACCATACATCGCGCACGGTGCAAGGTTTATGCTTGCTTTTTGTCATACTTATATTGCCCAACTAACAACTTAACAACGTGTACAAATAATTCCGTACGGTCGACATAATCATCTGTAAAAATACCGATCGCACCTTCGTGACTACGAATATCTTTTCGCTGCACAAACTCTTCCATCACTTCGCTTAATTCCTTACCATCTTCAAGAGGTGCTAAAAAATCGTCTGGTAACGTAATACGCGCTCCTCCGGCCACAAATACTTTCCCATCACTTGTTGCTAGCGCGCCCCAGTTACACATAAATAAACCGTGCTCCGTTTTCATTACGCCGCCTTCTAGCCCAATCCCAATTGGAGCTTCTCCGTCCTCTAGCGCTCGCTTCGCTCTATTGATCGCTCCTTGCATCGTCTCTTCATCTGAGAAAGGCTGAGCTGATACTCCTGACGGAACAGAAAGAGATGTAATTTCAGCATCTTTCCAAACCTTCTCCACAGCGCCAACCTTCGTTTTATTCTTCGATCCAACTACTACTTTCATTTCGTTCACCTCTATAAAAATTCATCATTCTATTCTAATATCCGCTTCGGCACAAATTAAGTACCAACCACTACCACACACCATCAGGGAATTCCTTCTCCCCATAAAAGAAGGTCGCTTTCTACAATATTACTGGTCCTAAACACAAAAACAGGCTTCTTCTTTCTTCCTACCCGCGGTCTTAATACATCATTCGAGCACCCATTAGGCACTAACCGCCACCACTCATCGCTGGGTCATCTATTCAACCTAAAAAAAGAAGGGTTTTTCGCCCTTCTTCTCTACGCGTTATTCTTAATTGTCTCTAACGTCGTTTTATCTGTTGTTCTTACAAGCTTCGTAATTAATTCTTTCGCCGCTGCATAATCATCAACATGTAAAATTGAAGCATGTGTATGAACGTAGCGTGCACAAACACCAATTACTGCTGATGGGATACCAGAGTTACTTGTATGTACACGGCCCGCATCTGTACCACCTTGTGAAATAAAGTATTGGTACGGAATGTTGTTTGTTTCTGCTGTATCTAAAATGAATTCGCGTATTCCTCTATGTGTTACCATCGTGCGATCGTAAATACGAAGAAGAGCACCTTTTCCTAATTGACCGAACTGTGTTTTGTCACCAGATGCATCGTTTGCTGGACTTGCATCAAGCGCATAGAAAATGTCTGGTTGAATCATATTTGCAGCTGTTTGCGCTCCGCGGAGGCCTACTTCTTCTTGTACAGTAGCACCAGAATATAATGTATTTGGTAATGTTTCATCTTTTAATTCTTTTAACAATTCGATTGCAAGACCACATCCGTAACGGTTGTCCCAAGCTTTCGCCATAATTTTCTTCTCATTTGCCATCGGCGTGAATGGGCAAATCGGCACGATTTGTTGTCCTGGTTTTACACCAATTTCAATCGCATCTTCATAACTATCTGCACCTATATCAATTAACATATTTTTTATATCCATCGGTTTTGCACGTTGCGCGTCACTTAATAAATGAGGAGGAATAGAACCAACAACCCCAATAACAGGACCATTCTTCGTCATAACTTGTACACGCTGTGCTAATAAAACTTGGCTCCACCAGCCGCCTAACGTTTGAAAACGAAGCATTCCGTTTTTCGTAATTTGCGTAATCATGAAACCTACTTCATCCATATGACCTGCTACAAGAACACGCGGGCCAGTTTCGTCCCCTTTTTTCAGACCAAATACGCTACCTAAACCGTCTTGTACAATTTCATCCGCATATTTGCTTAATTCTTGTTTCATAAAACGGCGTACATCATGTTCAAAACCTGATGCACCTTGTAATTCTGTTAACGTACGAAATAATTGTAATGTCTCTTTATTCACGAAGTCCCCTTCTTTCAAACCTTAGTAGAATACCTCTTTTATTGTAACGAAATTTTCGAAATGTTTCTAGTTTCTTCTTTTTTGGCTGTATTTGCTTTATAATTATTATCGGTACACTATTTTTATTTTATAGAATTGAGGTGAATATATGAGCTGGAAAGGTTTAGTAGCAGGTCTTGGCGTTGGGTTCGCAGCTGGTTATCTCGTTGCAAACAAAGTACAAGAACAATCCCATATTTCTTCAGAAAAAGCATTGAAAATGGTGAAACAAGCATTAAGTCATAAAGGTGAAATTACTGGCTCTTGGGTACATATGGTTCCAGAGACATTTGAAAAATATGATGTCGCATATGAAGTTTATCGCGGCGGTCTTACAACAATGTTAAATGATATACAAGAACGATTTGAATTTTTAGTTGATGCTAAAACAGGTACTGTTTTAGAGGTTATAGCAGCATAAAAAGGAGGGTTCCCATTAGGTGAACCTCTTATTTTTTTGAAATTGCGGGTATTGATTAAAATTATATCAGCGATTTTCCGAATATATCGGCGCAACTCAATTTATATCAGCGATTTCCCAATTATATCGGCGCAACTCAATTTATATCAGCGTTTGTTTAAATATATCGACTTACCGACAAAACCCGACAATAAAAAAGAGGCTGCTCCAATAACTATGATGGAACAACCTCCTATTTTTATGCTTCTATACTCGTTTTCCGTTCTACTTTTTCTACGATATGCCCTTCCTCATTCCACTTCACAGCGCGATAATATGCGTCATGGTAAAACGTAAACCATGCCTCTTTTTCAGCACCATACTTCATCCACTTTTGCTTATTTTCAATCGAGGTCATCGGATAATCGTCGTATGCCATTACCCATAATACATTTTGATGTGCGTGCGTCGGTAATAGGTCTGCTAAATGAAGCAGCGTTTCCCCATGGCTTTCTAAAGCAATAACTGCATGTCCATCACTATGACCACCTGTATGCACCATTTTTATTTCATCTGTAATTTCTATTTCTTGCTGGAACGTAACAACTTGATCTACAATCGGCTCCCAATTTTCCTTCCAATATGTATTACGGGATCTAATATTTGGGTTCCTCATTTCATTCCACTCTGTTTCATTTACGTAAACTTTCGCGTTCGGAAACGCTGGTACAAGGTGATCACCTTCCCATTTTGTTAAACCAGATGCATGATCAAAATGAAGGTGCGTCATTAAAACATAGTGAATATCTTCTGGCTTTAATCCTAGTTTTTCTAATGATTCATAAACCGATGATTCTTCTGTTACACCTTGATTCCGCTTCATCTTCTCATTCAATTTACCGTTTCCTATTCCGGAATCAATGAGCATATTTCCGTCTTTCGTTTGCAAAAGTAACGGATCTGTTCGTAAATAAATATGATTTGTATCATTATGTTTATACTTACGTGACCAAAGTACTTTCGGCACAACACCAAACATCGCTCCCCCGTCTAAATGTGTATTCCCGCCTTTTAACCACGTTACTTTTATATCTCCAATTTGTAACTGTTCCATTACACATCCCCCTTTCAATTAATCTTAACATAAAATTCTGATTATTTTAGATGTAAAAAAACCTATGCATTACTGCATAGGCTCTGTACGATATTTTGCTTCAACTCGGTAAATACGATGACCTTTACTAGAGAATTTCTCTTCGTATTCAGTCATGATGTTACCTTCAAAGTCGCTGTTATGAAGATCTAAGCTTAAGTACGTTAGTAACATACCATACTCAGCCATACTCATAAGAGAATATTCAAATAGACCTTGGTTATCTGTTTTGAAATGAATTTCTCCGCCTTCTACTAACACTTCTTCGTAATTACGTAAAAATGTTTTATACGTTAAACGACGCTTCGTATGACGTTTCTTTGGCCATGGATCTGAGAAGTTTAAATAAACGCGATCAATTTCACCTGTCGCAAAGAAAACTGTTAAATCTTCAGCATCTTTATTAATTAACTTTAAGTTTGGTAATTCTTCTTCAATTAATTTATCAAGTGCATCTACAACAACACTTGTGAATTTTTCAATTCCAATATAATTAATATGTGGATTCGCTTTTGCCATATCATACATGAAGCGGCCACGACCTGTACCTACTTCAATGTGAATTGGTTGTTCGTTTCCAAATACTTCTTTCCAGCTACCAGCGCGCTCCTCTGGGTTTCCGATTACGATATGTGAATATTCATTAATTCGATCCATTGCATACGGTTTGTGTCTTAAACGCATAGATGTTTCCCTCTCTTTACATAGCTATTTTAAAGGAATAATTCCTTCTTTCTTTTTTAATCAATCTACCAAACAAAAAACCAAGTACGTACGAGCACTCGGTCCGTTTCTTTCAAGTATAAGATGTACCATTTTGATAAAAACTACATACAGCATTAAACATTCCATGACGAAACAGCTTTTTCTCTTACATTTGAAGAGAAAAACAATCGAAAGGATGATCCGTTCATGCCAATTAATCAACAACATCAATTAGAAGTGCTGAAAGATATTTTAGTCAACCACCAAAGTGATTGCTGCGGGACAGTTTCAGAATGCGAGCAATTAGAGCGCCTCATTCAATCGTTACTCGCAAACGATAATATAAGTAGTGACGCTAAAACAATGCTAAACGATGTATATTCTTATAGTCAATCGGGTAAATCTTCCTCTAATTTGGACAACCATATTTCCAATAATCAAGAACAACTTACTCAGTGGATTGCTGGAATGGACAATTTTTCTTAAGTATTATTCTGAAGCAAGTAGTTGCTGTAAATATTGATGCCAATATTCAGCTTCTGCTTGCTGTTTTTTTGTTGTATGCCATTGAATAGACAAAATCGTTTGTGCTATCACATACCATCTCATACGCCTAAGCAGCGATTCATCCATTTCAATATCATAATAACCGAGCCACTCACTCCACTCCTGGCGCGGAATGTACCAATATAATAACATACCGAGGTCTAGAGCTGGGTCAGCAATTACAGCTCCATCCCAATCAATTAAAAACAATTCATCTTCATCCGACAATAGCCAGTTGTTATGGTTTACATCACAATGGCATACAACGAATTCATTGTATTCAATAGCTTTTAATGAATCCATTAAATATTGAAGGCCTTGCTGAATTGTTTCATCATCCCTTATATCTCCTCTTAAAACGAGTTGCAGTTGTTGTAATAACTCTTGTGCGTGAAGCGGCTGCTTCCCAAGTCTTTGAATCATCTGTACAAGCGCTTTAGAGGAGTGTATTTTCTTCAAAAGTTTCGCAACACGTTCTAGTTTCATATCCTCTGGCTCTAGCTTCTGTCCCGGAAGCCATTTTTGAGCAGAAATTACATCACCATTCGTTACCCTTCTTGTCCAAAGTAATTTTGGAACAATTCCTTCTGCTGACAATACCGCTAAAAAGGGCGATGTATTCCGCTTTAAAAATAACTTCTGTTGTCCGTTTTGCGCAATATATGCATCGCCCGTTACTCCACCAGCCGGTACAAGACTCCACTCTTTTCCTAATAATTGTTCCAACCATTCCATATTCATTACCCGTTAACAAATCCTTATCTTTTATAGTTATGAAAAGAAAAACCGCAACATTTCTACACATGTTGTGGATTCATATATTTTACTGTAAATGCAAAGAAAAATTAGCCTAAGCCAAAAATCCTCTATTTTATTTTACAAAACCTGTCATAGAATGACAACTTATCAAAATCGTCACCTTTGTCAATTCTACATTTATTACATTCTCATCGTCAAGTAGCGATTTGTCACATTATCGTCAATATATACGTGCTAATTGGAGCGAGCCTAAGTTCCTTTCCTCTAAATGAAGAAATTGGCTCTATTTTCGCTTCGTTTTCGTTTACTAACACATGCCACGTTGCTTCTTTCGGAAGTTGCACAGTTTTAGCTTCTAAACCGCTATTAAATAAGACGATAATCTCTTTCCACGGCCCAAACGATTCTGCATGCTCTAGGTGATATGCAAGTACTTCTGTAGATGTTTGTAAGAAAGTCATATGTTTTTTTATAAGGTCTGCATTTTGTAATCGGAATGCCCCATGCTCTTTACGAATCGCAATTAAACCTTTTATATAGTTAACGGTTTCTATCTCTTTCTCTTTTTGATCCCAATCTAATTGATTGATCTCATCATTTGCATTATAACTATTTTCATTTCCTTTCTTCGTACGATAAAACTCTTGCCCTGCGTGTAAGAAAGGAATGCCTTGTGAAAGAATAACCATTGCGCTCGCTAATAGGTGACGTTTTTTCAAAATCGTTTCTGATTCTTCATTACTGCGCACTAGTTTATCCCACATCGTCATATTATCATGACATTCTACATAGTTAATGCTTTGCGCCGGCTCTAAAAACAGCCCTGTTTCTTTCATACTTAAAAGACTTCCTGCTGCAATATACTGCAAATGATTACAGTCTACATGCCCACCAAATGCAAAACCACGCTTATTTATATGAAATGTACTCCCTTTTATCCCATCACGAAATTGATCATTAAACTGCGCGATATGTGGCATTTTCTTCGCATTATTTAACGTTGCTTTTTCCTCAAGAGGAAGCGGTGTTTGTAAATCCCATCCTTCTCCTAATAACAAAGCATCTCGTTTTATGTTTCGCACTTCTTTCTCTATCATATTCATTGTATCAACATCTAAAATTCCCATTAAATCGAATCGGAATCCATCGACATTGTATTCAGTAAGCCAATATAAAATAGACTCTACAATGAATTTCCTCATCATTTTCCGTTCAGATGCTATATCATTTCCGACTCCCGTCCCATTAGAAGGCATACCATCTTCACCATGACGAAAATAGTATCCTGGAACAAGCTTCTCAAATGATGATAGCTCTCTTTCATAAACATGATTATATACAACATCTATAATCACCCTAATACCTTGTTCATGAAATGTTTCAATTAGTTGTTTGCACTCAACTATCCTGTTATACGGATCAGAGGGGTTTGTAGCATAATATCCTGTTGGTGCATTGTAATATAATGGATTGTACCCCCAATTATAGGCAGAAGAAGGATTCGCCTCATCCACACCACCGAAACAATATAAAGGCAATAATTCAACATGCGTAACGCCTAAATCTTTTATATGAGACAAACCTGTCAATGTCCCATTTCGTCCTGTTGTTCCTTCTTCCATTAGCCCTTTATACGTCCCTTTTTTACTCACTCCACTGTTCGGATGAATAGTAGCATCACGAATATGCAACTCATACAATATAGCATCTGTCATTGCTTGTAATGGTGGTAATTGCTCTCGTTTCGTTACAGTCGTCTTTTCTAAATCGATAACAATGCCATACTTTCCATTTACAGTCACTGACTTTGCGTAAGGATCCACCGCTTCGTTCCATATTAAATTAATACAAACAAGAAATGTATAGCGTGCTCCGTCTAAATCACCTTGTAATGTTTGAATCCAAACTCCGTTTTCTCCCCTGTACATTTCATGATCGGTATATTCTTTATCGCTCTTATAAATTCTTACTTTCGCAAGCCTTGCAGTTGGGGCCCATACTTTAAATGTCGTTTCTTGTTTTTGATACACAGCACCTAAATCTGTACCTTCGTAATAATACTTTTCATCGAAAATTTTTGTTCGAATAACAGCACCTATTTGTAAATCAGTTTCTTCATTCCGTTCATCTCGTACTGTATAATACTTCCCCACATCTAGCGGCTCTTCTATAAAGCACTCATACTTCGTTGCATCTGGAAGCGCAATAGTATGAGCAATCGGTAAATCTTTCACATTACTTCCTTCTTGCAAACGAAATGTCCGACTTGTTCCATACGCATGTGGGAGCAAAATTGTAATTTTATTCATTTCATCTAAATAGGCATCAAATGGACGTTTTACTTTCAACATAAAAAAATCACCATCATTCTCAAAGTTAAAATAAAGTGAAACTTTAATGAGCGAGAAAATTTTTCCATCCTCACTTATTATTAGCCTTCACCAATTAGGCGAGATAAAATGAGCTGCAAATGATAAGGCTTTTCTTATCAACAAGACTCTATACAGTAACTCCATTCTTCTCTATAGTATATTCACCTGCATAAAAAACGTTTTCAACATTCTATTTTTGTAATTTTATTTCAGCAATCGATTTATACTTCGGGGTTTCTTTCACGTGGGATTCGTATAAAGTAATTGTATCTGCTTGAAATGATATTTCAGGCACTTCTTTTATACTTTCTAAACGAAACTTTTCTTCTCCTATCCATTTACGAGCAACGGTAATATGCGGGTGATACGGGCGTATTTCTAGAGAAAATCCATTTTCTTCACAAATGGCATGTACTTGCTTTTGCAACTGAAACAAATCGTGATTCTCACTTACCTTCGCCCAAAAAATACGGGGCTGATCTTCCCTACCAAACGTTGAAAAACCTTGTAACGTGAACGATAGTTCTTTTGTTTCTGCAACTGTTTGTAATCCATTTTTTATTCCCTCTAATTGTTCCTCCGTTGCACTCCCTAAAAATGAAAGGGTAATATGATAGTCTTCTTTATGTACCCATGAACGAAATTGTAATTCCTCTTGCATGTCCTTTTTATAGTTATACAGCATTTCTTTTATATGATTCGGTAACGTAATTGCGACAAAATAATGCAGTTCCATGTACATCTTCTCCTTCTTTCTATTGTTGCTTTTCTTTCTTATCTCATTCAGGTAAAAAGAAGCCGCTCTCCAAAATAGAGAGCGGACATTATTTATATATCCATTACTTCGCTAATTCATGAATTGCTTGCGCGTAAATTGCTGTTGCTTTTAATAAGTCTTCAATTTCGATATACTCATCTTTTTGATGTGCAAGTTCTTCTTTTCCAGGGAATAGCGGGCCAAATGCCACACCAGCTTTTAATGAACGAGCATAAGTACCGCCGCCGATTGCTAATAGTTCTGCTTTTTCACCTGTTTGTTCTTCATACACACGTTGTAACGTACGGATTAATACGTGATCTTTATCGACGTGATGTGGGCGAGAATTAGAATAGTCAGCCACTTCAAAACCATGCGTACCAACATATTCTTTCAACTTCACAATTGTTTCTTCAAAGTTAGTTGTAACTGGGTAACGTACGTTTAGCCCTAAGTTACCACCGTTTTCTTTCGTATAAGAAATGCGACCGACATTCACTGTTAACGGACCGCTAATTTCATCTTTATAAGCAATAGTAGCTTTTTCACCAAAAATATCACCAGTAAATGTTTCTGTTGCAAATGTGGCAAATGCAGTTGCTTTTCCATTAAGTGAAACTGTAGTTAAGAAGTTTGCTAATAATAAACCTGCATTTTCTCCTTTTTCAGGAGTAGATCCGTGCGCTGAAATTCCTTCTATTTGCAACGTCACTGCATTTCCTTCTATAGTCGATTTCCCTATTTTTTTAGCATTTTGTAAATATTCTTCATATGCTACTGTAAGTGCATTTACATCTTCTCCTGTAATAACCGCTTCTGCAAAATCAGGAACCATATTTAAACGGCGCCCTGAATCAAATGAAACAAGTTCATATGTACCTTTTTTCTCTTCACTACCATTTTGCACAACTTGTATGTCAGAAATTCCTTTTTCTGCATTAATAATTGGAAAGTCTGCATCTGGTGCAAAACCGATTGTTGGCATTTCTTCATTTTTAAAGTAGTGATCTACACATTTCCAATTACTTTCCTCATCTGTTCCTATAATCATACGAACACGTTTGGAAAGAGGTAAGCCTAGTTCTTTCACAATTTTCATCGCATAATATGCTGCCATCGTTGGGCCTTTATCGTCAATTGCACCACGTGCAAAAATCTTTCCATCGCGAATATCCGCACTATATGCAGGAGTCGTCCAGCCATCTCCTTCTGGTACAACATCAACGTGACAAAGAATGCCTACTAACTCTTCTCCTTGTCCCATTTCAAGATGACCTGCATATCCTTCTAAATTTTTAGAAGCAAAACCTTCAGTTTCTCCTTTATGTAACATGAAAAATAAAGCTTTTTCTACACCTTCACCGAATGGTGCGCCCTCTTTCGCCGATTCTTCTTCCCATACACTTTTAATTTGTAAAAATTGTTGTGTATCACGAATTAAATCATCTTTTCGTTTCGCAACTTCTTCTGTCCAATTAATTGCTGACATCACGCATCCATCCTTCACTATATTGTTTCTTTCATCATAACAAACCGAAATCTCTTATGCCATACACGAAAACTAAATACCGAACAATTGTAATATTTCAGATATTTCTTATTAGTTTTTCTTTTATTTTTTTAAAAAAATTTGCAGGAATTTGGCGTTTTACGTAGAATTTTATGTGTTAGTTGACTGACCATATATACAATGTCAACTACCAATATTTTTCTATATGAATATTTGTTAAATTTCTGTAAAATTTAAGTAGATTAAAGCATGAATTTTATCATGTAGAGTACAATGGTAGTAACGACCTTCTTTCCTGAATGGGGTCAAAAAAACTAGTAGAGGAGTGGTTTTCTCTTGAAACCTACAACTACTCGTATGCTAACACGCATTAAATCAATTTATATGTACATCAATGAAAACGGAACGGTAACGACGAAAGACCTTGTAGATGAGTTCGGGATCACACCGCGAACGATACAACGTGATCTAAATGTGTTGCAGTTTAATGAACTCGTGTATAGCCCTTGCCGCGGTAAGTGGACAACAACAGGAAAGAAAGTGAGAATGACCTCATAATGAAAAATAATTGTATGTAAATAAATACATACCCCTTTCTAATAATTAGAAAGGGGTCTTTTCTGCGCCTATAAAGGTACTACTTTTCAGTATCTACTTGATATGTTTTTAACATTTCTACTTCTTCATCTGTTAACTCTCGGTATTGTCCAAGTTCTAGTTCTTCATCTAATACTAACGGACCCATCTCTGTTCTCTTTAGGTAGACTACTTTTTTCCCTACCGCTTCAAACATACGCTTCACTTGATGGAATTTCCCTTCCGTAATCACAAGCTCAATTTCAGAAATATCATCGCTTTTCAATATTGTAAGTGCACCTGGCTTTGTTTCATAGCCATCATCTAAAATAACACCTTTAGCAAACTCTTTTACATCCTCTTCTGTTACTACTCCTGCAACGTGTGCATAATATTTTTTCGGCACATGCTTTTTCGGAGATAATAATTGATGTGATAACTTCCCATCATTTGTTATCAATAAGAAACCTTCCGTATCGATATCAAGTCGTCCAACTGGGAACGGATCAAAGATTGCATCTTCTAATTCTAATAAATCTATTACTGTTTCATGATTATCATCTTCCGTCGCTGAAATAACACCTTGTGGTTTATGCATCATTAAGTAAACAAATTCTTTGTATTCCACAACTTCACCGTGAATCATAACTTCTTGCTCTTCTACATTTACATGAACTTTCGCATCTTTTACTGGCGTTCCATCAATTTTCACAACGCCGTCTTTCAATAATTTCTTTACTTCTTTTCTACTTCCATATCCCATATTTGCTAATAATTTATCTAATCTCACGTTTTTCACCTTCTTTATTTATCATAGAAAAGGGGACGTAATTACGCCCCTCTTGATTTCAACTTTATTTTAAATCTACTACCAAGTTTACGTTGAATTTTATCTAATGCTTCTCCGCCAAATACTCTTTCAAGTACTCCTGTGCGAATTGCTAACAATCCGTAAACAAGACCGCCAATACCTGCACAAATTGCAACTGTTATAAGGGCACCAATACGGCCATCAGGCGAAATCATGAAGGATAGAAGCCATTGTGATAGTTTTACAGCAACGACCATTATAAGTGTTAGTACTGCAATTTGGAATGTTCTTTTATATACAACACCGAATGAATAGTGTGCGTATTTTTTAATTTGTTGATTTGTGTACCAAACAGAAGCTAAGAAACCAACTGCTGTTGCTAGAATTGCTCCTACTGTACCGAAATAACGAATAAAGATTACGTTACATACAAATTTCAAAATAACGCCCATTATAAGCGCAATAATCGCATGCTTCTGCTGGTTAATACCTTGCAGGATTGCCGCTGTTACTGTAAATAAAGCGAATAACAACGCAACTGGTGCATACCACATTAATACTTGTCCACCTAGTGGATCTGAATCGTAAAACGCAGTATAAATTGGATATGCCAGTGAAGAAATACCGACAACTGCTGGCAATGTTAAAAACATATTCGCCTGGAATGTTTGTGTAATTTGTAATTTCAAATAACGGTATTGTTTTTCAGTAAATGATTTTGTAATTGCTGGTACAAGCGTTAAACTAAACGCTGTTGCAAGTGATACAGGAATCATAATTAACTTATGCGTCCACATTGTGAAAATACCGAGAGCTCGCTCTGCGATATCCCCTTGACCAATCGCCTGCATAATTGAGTTAAATGTCAATGTATCAATTTGTTGATATAAAGGAATTGTTAACCCAATTACAACGTAAGGAATCGCATATGCAAATAACTCTTTAAACAATTGAACGGTGCTTACTGTTGATTCTGGTACAGTTTGTTCAATTAAATATTGATCCAAATATTTTTTACGCTTTAGCCAGTACCAAATTAACACACCGAGTGCTCCAACCGCTGAAACGAACGCAGCAAATGTCGCTACTCCAACTGCTGTTGCAACTGTACCGCCAAGTACTTTAATAACGATAAAACTACCCGCTAATAAAAAGACGATACGAATAATTTGTTCAATAATTTGTGAAACGGTAGTTGGTCCCATAGACTGGTGACCTTGGAAATAACCACGAATTAAACTCGCTGCTGGTACAACAATAAGTGCGAAACTTACAAGACGAATGATCGTCGTAACTTCTCCTACATTATTGTGTATACTTTGTTTACCAAGCATCGCTTCTGCAAACAATGGCGCCGTCATGTACAGTACTAGGAACGAAAGAACTCCTGTTACTATCATCATAACCATTCCCGAGCGGAACATTCTCCGGCTCGTTTTATAATCGCCAAGCGCATTATATTTGGAAACAAATTTTGAAACAGCAAGTGGCACACCTGCCGTTGCGATACTTAAAAAGATCGTATATGGAATGTATCCATATGTATAGAGCGTTCCGCCTTCTGTTCCTACTAATGCATGAAACGGAAAGACGTAAATCATGCCTAAGAACTTTACTAAAAATGTCCCTAGCGTAACAATAAGCGTTCCGCGCAGAAATTTCGAATCGGACATACAAAAATCCTCCTACATCTACATAAAGTGAAACTATAATTAGTTGGAGACTTCTCTCCTACTCCTTATTAGTTGAACCATTCGAGCATTTACAGGCTAACAGACTCCCTATTTACTTCTCCTAAATCTTGAGGTTTTAGTCTTATCGCCTACAAATGGCAGGATAGTGCTGAACTCTAACTTTTGTATTGTACCACAATTCTCTCATTAAGCAGTACTTCACTCTATTTTTCTTTTAAGGGAAAACATGCTATTCTTTTAGGCAGGAAATGTAGAAAATGAGGTCGATATATTATGCATTATGATGTTATTGTCATCGGCGGCGGTCCTTCTGGGCTAATGGCTGCAATTGGTGCTGCAGAAGAAGGCGCAAATGTCTTACTTCTTGATAAAGGAAATAAACTTGGGCGTAAACTTGCAATTTCTGGTGGCGGACGCTGTAACGTAACGAACCGTCTACCACTTGATGAAATTGTTAAACATATACCAGGAAACGGTCGCTTCTTATACAGCGCTTTTTCTATTTTTAATAATGAAGATATTATTACATTCTTCGAAAATCTTGGTGTTAAATTGAAAGAAGAAGACCACGGTCGCATGTTCCCTGTGTCAAACAAAGCACAATCTGTTGTAGACGCACTTTTAACACGATTAAAAGACTTAGGTGTAAAAATTCGTACAAATACGCCTGTTGAAACGATTGAATATGAAAATGGTCAAACGAAAGCAGTTATACTGCAAACAGGTGAAGTGTTAGAAACAAATCACGTCGTTATCGCTGTTGGCGGAAAATCAGTTCCTCAAACTGGATCTACTGGAGACGGATATGCTTGGGCTGAAAAAGCGGGTCATACAATCACAGAATTATTCCCAACAGAAGTACCTATCCTTTCAAACGAGCCGTTTATACGTGACCGCTCATTACAAGGTCTTGCTTTACGTGATATAAACTTAAGTGTATTAAACCCGAAAGGAAAAGCTATCATTTCTCACAAAATGGACATGCTCTTCACTCATTTCGGCCTATCCGGACCCGCTGCTCTTCGCTGTAGTCAATTCGTCGTGAAAGCACTGAAAAAGTTTAAAACGAATACAATACAAATGAGTATTGATGCATTGCCAGAGGAAAATAGTGAGCAACTATTCCAGCGCATGCTGAAACAAATGAAAGAAGATCCGAAAAAAGGAATTAAAAACGTTTTAAAAGGTTATGTTCCTGAACGTTACTTCCTATTCTTATTAGAAAAAAATGAAATTGACGGTAGCGAACAAGCTGGACAAGTTTCTCACGAAAAGATTCGTGCACTTGTGAAAGACTTTAAAGAGTTTACTGTGAATGTAAATGGTACGCAGTCAATTGAAAAAGCATTCGTTACTGGCGGCGGTGTATCCGTGAAAGAAATTAACCCGAAAGAAATGTCTTCTAAATTTACGAACGGCTTATATTTCTGCGGAGAAGTTCTTGATATTCACGGTTATACTGGTGGCTATAATATTACATCAGCCCTTGTTACTGGTAGAATTGCCGGAACGACAGCTGGAGAAAACGCGAAAATGCAGTATTAAAAAAAGAAACAGGGATTCCTGTTTCTTTTTTTATAGGTACATGAAATTATATGAGCAATTCCACAAATATATCAGCGATTCCGCAACTTATATCAGCGATTCTGCAACTTATATCGGCGATTTTCCAAATTTATCGCCTTACCGACAAGAAGCGACAAATATCTGCTCCATGTAACTTTCCATTGCTTTTTTGTTGCTTTATTTACCTTAGTACCTTTATATTTTATATTGTTGAATATTTAAAAAAGGGTAAGGGGAAAACAAATGAGAAAAAAAGTCATGATGTCTTTAATGTTAATGACGTTTCTTTCTGCGGTAGAAGGAACGATTGTTAGTACAGCAATCCCTCGTATAACGAGTGATTTGTCAGGCGTCGAACTTGTTAGTTGGGTATATGCAATTTATATGCTTGCAACAGCTGTTTCGACTCCAATATACGGAAAGCTCGCTGATTTATTTGGCCGTAAAAAAGTTTTACTGATCGGAGCTACAATCTTTTTAGTCGGTTCTGCACTTTGCGGAGTCGTTACATCGATGGAACAATTAATCTTTTTCCGCGCGCTTCAAGGTATCGGTGCTGGTGCTGTTATGCCAATCACAATGACGATTATTGGAGACTTATATAGCGAAGCGAAAGACCGCGCGAAAGCACAAGGTTGGATGAGTGCCGTTTGGGGTGTATCCGGTGTTATCGGACCGTTAGTAGGTGGATTTTTAGTTGATTCCCTTTCTTGGCGCTATATTTTCTTCCTAAACGTTCCATTCGGAATTATCGCTTGCTTAATGATTGCAATTTACTACAAAGAATCTATTAAACCTGCTAAGCATCATATCGATTATCTTGGTGCAACAGTCTTCTCATTAAGTACAATCGCTCTACTATATGCATTATTAACAGGTAGCAGTAAGCAAAACTGGGGAGACATGACAATTATCGGCCTATTAATCTTTGCCGCTATTTCATTTATTATTTTCTTATTCATCGAGAAAAAATCTCCAGAACCATTAATTCCGCTAGCACTTTTCTCTAACCGTACATTATCTACGATAAATATATTAACTCTTATTGCTGGCGCAATGATTATTAGTATTACAATGTACCTTCCAATTTGGAGCCAAGGTGTATTAGGGAAAAATGCTACAGAAGCTGGACTTATTTTAATGCCAATCCCTGTTATGTGGACATTTGGCGCTATTTTCTCTGGTAACTTAGTAGGCAAATTAAAAACGAAACAAATCATTTTACTTGGAGCTAGCATTTTATCAGTCGCTACGTTCTTATTATTTACACTATCAACAAATTCACCATCGTTCCTTATTTATGTAGCAGTCGGATTATTCGGCTTAGGAATGGGGCTTGTGACACCGATTTACATGGTAACAATTCAAGCAGCCGTACCAGCTCATACACGCGGAACAGCCGTTGGTTTAAACACATTTATTAATACATTCAGTCAAACGTTAGGTGCTGCAATCTTTGGAACAATCTTTAATACGATGATTCATGCACGCGGCATTAAAAACCTTGATCTTGTATCTGGTGGACACGGCGGGACTACAGCAAGTGTAGCCACTGAATCACAATCCGCATTAGCTGCAAGTGTACACGTTATTTATATGAGCACTTTCGTATTAGCAGTATGTACATTAATTATCGGTTGGCTTTTATTAAAGCCAGCTACACAAACAAGTGAGCAACAATAAAAAGGATGACCATTTTGGTCATCCTTTTTTTATTCTTCATTCTCCACAATATGTTTCAGCATGGATAATTTATTATCCCAAAAACGTTCATAATATGAGAGCCACTGTTGTAATTCTTCTAATGGTTCTGGATGCAAACGATATATCTTCTCTCTTCCGCTTTTTCTTCCACTTACTAATTTTGCTTCCGAAAGAATATGAAGGTGCTTTACAACCGCAGTACGACTCATCGGAAAATGATCCGTTATTTTGGAAATCGGTAACTCTTTGTCACTTAATAACCGTATTACTTCTCGGCGGGTTGGATCAGCAATTGCTTGAAATACATCATATTTCGCTGCTGACGAGGACACTTAGCCTTCGACAACCTTTTTCAGTTTTTCATTTACAATTGCTACCCAACCACCGCTCATTCTATCGCGAATAATAGAGCTCTTCGCATTTGCTTTCGGAAGAATTTCATCAGGATGTTTCCAGCCGCCGTGAATTAACGTAAATTCTGTTTTGTTATCTCCTAAGTCTTTCAAATTAAATGAAACAACCCAGCCATCTGTATCCCATGAGAAAGATAAATGGTTTGGCTCATCAATTTCTAACACTTTACATGGTGATGGCCCAAATGGTGATTGCACATGAAATTCATGTCCTACCTCTAATACAAAATCATTTGGCATAAACCATGACGCAATCCCTTCTGCAGTTGATACTACACTCCATACCTTTTGAATAGACGCGTTAAAAACGATTGTTTGTTTAATATCATTTAATGTATTTTGTTGTTCCATTTTCATTCTCCTTTACTCGGCGTTACAACATAACACCTTTTGGTTATACTTCGATAATATAACACCTTTTAGTTTCATGTCAACGCCAATTCTTTTACTGTTGAGAAATTCTCAACATTTTTTCAACAGGACAAACACCCTCTTAGCATTCCCTCATAATATACTCACAAAGGCAATACAAAATAAAAACTTCTCTCAACATGAAACTCCATCATTCATATTGAAAGAAGCGCCTTACTTATATCATGCGTACTTCGTCTCTCCTCCTTCCCTCAAGGGACAATACGCGAGATATGACAAATCAGAAGGAATATGCCCACCATTTGAGTAGGTAGTTATTTCTCTTCTCCTCAACATTTCCTCAGGAGCGAAATGACTACCGACTCACTTTTTTCAAACAAAAATAAAAAGGGGATGAAAGCTATGTTCTATTGCATTAACTGCTCTGATATTCATCATGAAAAACATCCGAATGATAAAGTATTCAAAAACGGTTTTTATATTGATCCATTTTTAGGTGATCGTTATCACCTTGGTATGTGTAAAGATGCCCAAAATCATGAAACAGGGGAGCCTCTTTTAACGACAAAGAAATTAGGCACACCCCAATCTATTATGAACGTATTACCGACACATGTTGTCCCAACATAAAACATAAAAAAGAGCTGGGTGAGCCAGCTCTTTTTTATGCTTTATAAACGATCATTGCTGAAAAACAATAAATTTGGTTTTCATCGTCGTTAATGGAAACACCAACTTGATACTTAATATCTACAAAGTTGCTATCATCAATCTTTTTCAAAAACACATTCACAGCGTCTTCTAAGTCTTTTTCGTGACTTTCATCAAAAACTTTCACACGAATCATGTTAACACCATCCTAGATCGCAGCCCTCCGCCGCTTGATTATTGCCACGGTGCGTATCTATGATGCGATAAAACTTTCCATTCTCATATATATATCCGTCTTCTAACACATATTTTTTATCTTCAGTATAGACATAAAACTTACCTATCATAAATTTACTCGTATATAATTCCAAATAATTTGGTCTAAATTTAGCTACAACTTTATTTGTAATATCAATTTTTATTGTGCGCCCCACCTTCTCTCCCTCCTTTGCAAAGAACGGATTTAGGTATATTGTATTAGCGCTTTTACATTTTATGCTTAAAAATAAGTGGATATGCCTTCTTTCTCACCTGTACTATTTTTCTAAAAAAATCACTATAAAGTGAAACTTTAATCAACGGAGGGGTTTATTCATCCTCCACTGATTATCAGCCCGACCACCCACCTAACTTCTTTGCTTTCGCTGAATTTTGAGGTGGGGGTCTTATTGCCCGTTAATGCGGGATAAATAAGTTCAAAAAAAACATAAAAAAAGCACTTTATCTTATTGACTATAATATAAATATTATGTTATCATATAAAATTTGACATTTTTATATACGTATGCTATCATTAAAAGTGGTTACCACATATGGAGGTGGATGATTTGTTTCAAATTGGTGATAAAATCGTTTATCCAATGCACGGTGCAGGAATCATCGAAGCAATTGAAGAGAAAGAAATATTAGGTACTTCACGTCAATATTGTGTGATACGCATCATTAGTAAAGATATGCAAGTAATGCTTCCGATGGATCAATTAAAAAAATCAGGTATTCGTTATATCGTTGATCGAGGTACGTTAGATGATATACTTCTTGAATTTCAAAACGGGGAGTCAGACCCATCACTCTCATGGAAACAAAGATATACAATGAATATGGAAAAAATGAAAAATGGCAATTTACAAGATAGCGCAGAAGTGGTTCGGGATTTACTTCGCCGTAATAAAGAGAGAACATTAAATGCGAGCGAAAAACAAATGCTAGATAATGCACGAAAAATGATGATCAGCGAAGTCGCGCTCGTACAAAATGTTACTGAACATCAAGCAACAGAATTTCTTCAAGATACAATTAATCACTAAATTTAAAATAGCTGGCCGCTATTTTTTTTGTAAAAAAAGGACGAAGAGTTTTATCTCTTCGTCCTTTTATATTACCCACGCCCAGCTTGAAACGATGGATATAACGTCATTCCACCATCTGCAAATAGCGTAATTCCCGTTACGTAACTCGCCTCTGATGAAGCAAGCCAAGTTGCTACTGCTGCGATTTCTTCAGGTTTTCCAATATAGCCCATAGGTATCATACTTTCTACGTCAGCACGTTTTTTAGGATCAGCAAACTTTTCTGCATTGATTGGCGTATTAATTGCACCTGGTCCTATATTATTTACTCGAATACCTTTTGGCGCATATTCTAGCGCTAACGTTTCTGTCATCAGTTTAATGCCACCCTTACTTGCTGCATAGTGCACAAATAGTGGCCACGGAATTTTCTCATGAACACTAGACATATTAATGACAGACCCTTTAATATCATGTTCTACAAAATATTTAATCGCTTCACGACTTCCTAAAAAAGCACCTGTTAAATTTGTATTAATTACCCTATTCCAATCTTCAAGCGGCATTTCATGCGACGGTACCGCGTTTTCTATCCCTGCATTATTAATCATAACGTCAAGCGTACCAAACTCTTTCACAGCAGATTGAATGAGATTCACAACATCTGATTCGACGGTTACATCACCTTTTACAGCAATCGCTTCGCCGCCTACCTTTTTAATTTCTTCTAACACATCATTCGCTTCTGATTCTCGTGAGCGATAATTAATAACCACTTTCGCTTTTTCCTTAGCAAACCTTACTCCCATCGCTCTTCCGAGACCAGTTGCTGATCCTGTAATAACGACAACTTTCCCTGCTAAATCACTATACATTTCCATACCTCCTTTAACTTTTGGCTATACCTAACATAATTCCGGCTGCGATAATAAAAACGATACCGACAACGATACCCGTTAATTGACGTTTCGTTTTCTTTTCACCTAATATAAGGATCCCACCAAGCGTGGAAATAATAATTCCCATTTGCGATAGCGAGAAACTTGTTGCGACTCCAACACGCGGCTGTGAAATGAATAAAAACATATTTCCAGCTGCCCAAATTAATCCTGGAATAATATTGCGAATTGCATATTTATTAAATGGATGATGTTTAAAGGTAAGCAAAATCCCACCTAACACCATACCAACTGCTTGTGGCAACAAAGCCGACCAGCCATCTACGTTAAATAACCTAATTACTACTACGTAAACTAAATAACCGACTGTTGAAATTAATAAAATTACGATACCTCTTTTAAAGTTTGCTGCTTGCTCTGCATTCTTTTCTTCTTCACTTTGAAGCGATGTTAAAATAACACCGATAATAATACAAACGAGCGCTAAAATCCCAAGGACGACCGATATTGTCGTGGACCATTCATGAAATACGATAACGCCAAATAAAGTCGTCGCGACTAATTGAAGTCCTGTTGAAATTGGCATCGTCCTCGAAACACCCATTAAATCAATACTTTTCAATTGATTTGCCTGACCAAGCGCCCAAAATAAACCTGACACAACTCCAACTCCGATAACGGTAGGTGTTAATACTGGCTTCATAAAAATATAAACAACAATTGAGAAAATAAGTGCTCCAAACGTTGTTCCGAGCGTTTGACTATACGGGCCCCCGCCCAGTTTTACGTTAAATAGCACAATACTTCCCCAAAATATAGCTGGTAAAATCGCTAAAAATATATCCATCACTCATTACCTTTCTTTACTAAATGCCATAGATTATCACTCTAAGTCGTTAGAGTGAGCTTTTATTTTTTCTTTTTCCCGTTCACAAACTTTTTCTGCAATAACGTCAGAAACATTCTTTTCTCGCTCCACTTTCTTTATCTTTACGTGATCTAAATGATCTTCCAAAGTAAGCGTAACTTTATCGTTCGGCGGATTATGCGCTCCTTGAAATGTAAGAAATTGTAGCTTCACTTCGTATCTAGGAACAAATTCATCTTTCTTGCCGAGACGCTTTATATCTATAACTGAAGCACATTCATATTGATCTTCTGTCACTTGTCTAATAACTGAATAGTACCTATTTGATAATGCACTCTCTAAAAGCTGTTCTCTTGATTCTTTCGCGAAAGAATCGCTTGGAGAAGAGAAAAAGGCCACACATAGCATTGTGATAACTACACATATTTTTTTCATAGTTCCCTCCTTGTTCTATAGATTAGTGTTCTCAAAACTGCCATAAAAAAACGACTTTCCCTATGTAGGAAAGTCGTTTTAATGAATCCAATATTAACCACCGCTCACTGGTGGAATTAGTGCAACAACATCACCAGATTGGACCCTGTCATCTTCATTTGCGTATTCTTCATTAATCGCAACCATAATTGGCTCTGAAACTGGTACATTATATTCGTTCGCAACAACATCTTTTAACTGTGCAACCGTAATATTTTCTTTCTCTATTTGTAATTCACTTGTCCCTGCTTCTTCTTGCAAGTGCGCAAATAACAATACTCTAATCATACTTATAGCTCCTTCCCAGGCTCTCCCGCCGGATATGGTGTTTTTTCTAATTGATCACCAATCCATGAGTCACCATCTTCCCAAAACTCCTTTTTCCAAATCGGAACAATTTGTTTTATGCGTTCCATAATATATTCGTTCGCTTCATAAGCCGCTTTACGGTGTGGTGTTGAAACAGCAACAACAACCGCTATATCAGAAATTTGCAACGTACCGATGCGATGTGTAATCGCAACATATGTACCTGGCCATTTCTCTTTCACTTCCAAGCCAATTTTCTCTAGCATCTTTTCTGCCATCGTCTTATAAGCAACATACTCTAAGTATAATGTACGACGCCCTTTCGTAAACTCTCTAACCGTTCCAATAAATGTTGTAACAGCACCGCATTCACGTCGAATTACTTTCTTCGTTACTTCTTCAATTGAGATTTCTGTATCAATTACTTCATAATATGTATTTATCATTTCGCACTCCTAACCGTTTGTAAAAACCAGTCTATGTACAACTCTTCTTCTGTTATATGAAATACTTTATATTCTTCTCGTATATTTGCCGGAACATCATACCACGTAATAACCGCCACTATATTTTCTACTTTATGTAAAAGTTCAATGTCTTCCGCAGAACGAAGTAACACTACTTTCGAGTAATTCTCTTTTTTATAGCCTTCTATTAAAATTGTATCCACTTCAAAAAACTCATATAAGCGAATAATTTCTTGCAAGGACCATTTCTTTCTTAGTGAAGAAAGTGAAAGCAATCCAGCACCTTCTACACTACTTACGACAGCACCAGCTTTACGGTGTCTTTCGCTATCTTTTTGCGCTACTTCTGGAAAGCCTCCGTGCCCGTGATGTTTAATTGTAGCAACTTTCATTTTTCGTTCAGCTAATGCATGCACCACTTTCTCAACAAGTGTTGTTTTCCCGCTATTTTGATATCCTACTATTTGTAAGATTGAAGGGGCTTTGCCCATGGCCAATCACATCCCTCAGAGTGCTCTAACAATAATACGGATACTTTCATTCCGGTCTCAAATCCTCTCGTTCCTCCAGGTAACACGATAAAAGCATTCGCATCTGCAAGTGAAGATACCGCACTCGATTTATCTAAACCAACTGGCATCGCTTGTAACGCCCCGTCCACAATTGTTACGTTCGCTCTTACGAAACGAGTAAATGGATTTGGCTTTGGAAAATCTTTTTGTAAAATAGCATCCGCTCTATATACGTGAGGTTCCTTCGCATACAAATACGTTTTTATAATTGGATGCACAAATAATTCAAAGCCTACATAACAAGCAGACGGATTTCCTGATAAACCAAAGAGTAACTTTCCATCAACTTCAGCTACTGTCGTTACACTTCCGGGCCTCATGGCTATCTTATTAAAGAGTACATTTGCCTGTAACCTTTCATAAATAGCTGGTAAGTAGTCATAATCTCCTACTGATACACCGCCTGTTGTAATTAAAATGTCGACCTCATCCACCGCTGATTGAACAGCTGTAAAACATGCATCTAACTCATCCGCGAGTTGACCATAATAACGAACTTTCCCGCCAGCTTTCATAATTTGAGCTGCGATCATATACGAGTTACTATTTCTAATTTTCCCCGGTTCTAATGGCTCATGTACTTCTAATAATTCACTTCCTGTCGTTACAATACCGACAACAGGCTGTTTTACAACTTTCACAGTGCTATATCCAAACGTTGCTAATAAGGCGGCAACACCTGGATTAATTGCAACGCCTTTCTGAACGAGAACTTGATTTTGTTTTATATCTTCTCCTTTAAACGACACATTGTCACCGTTATTAAAAGGGCGTTTTAACTTCATATATGTTTTCCCGTTCTTCTCAAACCCTTCTGTCAGCTCTAGCATTACGACTGCATTGCAATCTTTTGGAATAGCTGCTCCTGTCATAATACGAACCACCTGAAAAGATCCTACTTCTTCTGTAAAAACAGAACCTGCCCCGATTTCTCCTATTACTTCAAATTCAACTGGATTCTCTTGAGTTGCTTCTTTCGTATCTTCTGCTCGAATGGCGAAACCATCGTAAGGGGAACGATCAAAATGAGGAACGTCATGATCTGAGACAACATCTTCCCCGAGAATTCTCCCGTAACTTTCCGTAATAGAAATTTCTTCTACTTCACCATGCTTTGCATATTTCATTACCCGTTCTACTGCCTCAGCAACTTGAATTGGAATTCGTTTTTCTACCATCGTTTCTCACCTCATATTTGCAATTTTTTTTATCTCGATTAAACTTTATATATTCAATAGAAATTACTTCAAGGAGGAATTCCATGTCTTCATTTACACACTTTAATGACCAAGGACGCGCGAAGATGGTTGATATAAGTGACAAAAAAGCAACCGTTCGAACAGCAATTGCGTGCTCTAGCATTGTCGTTACGAAAGAAATTTACGATAAAATCTCTCACAATGAAATTGGGAAAGGTGACGTATTAGCAGTTGCGCAAATCGCAGGCATTATGGCTGCGAAACGTACTTCTGATATTATCCCAATGTGCCATCCTTTACTATTAAAAGGTGTTGACGTTTCTTTCGATTGGAAACAATCAGAAGAACAATATCGTTTACTCATTGAAGTAAAAGTTAAAACAGAAGGTAGCACCGGTGTTGAAATGGAAGCTTTAACAGCTGCTTCGGCTACCGCTCTTACTGTGTATGATATGTGTAAAGCTGTCGATAAAGGTATGATTATCGGCGAAACGTACTTACTTGAAAAAACAGGCGGAAAAAGTGGAGATTATACGAGAAATTCATAATCCTTTCTCCGTTGAACCTAAAGGATTCCCTTTAGGTTCAACCTATATATCTTGCATATAAACTTTTCGCTACATTTATATCATTCGTCCCATGAATGAAAGCTCTGCCATCTGTAAATAAAACAAAACGATATTCTTCTACCGGAAACGACAATAAATAAGGTGTCGCCTTTATCTCTACGCTTCTTTGTAAGCGCTTTTTAATTTCTTCCAAATTAAAATTCTTCCGCACACCTGGACGAATTTGCACTGTATTTCGCCCACATAACACTTCTGTTTTCGTTTGTGCTTCAAATGTTAAACTCGGATATGTACGTAACCTTCCGCAAGATAAACAAGTATCTTTTTTCTGCCTATTCACTTTAAATGCCATCTGTTGATTATTCCAAAGATCAAATGATAACATCGTTTCACGAAGCGCTCCGTAGTCTTCTACTAATATTTTCAGCGCTTCCGTAGTTTGATGCGCAACTACTAATTGTACTGCCGGTTGTATAATACCAGCTGTGTCACATGTTGCTCCGCTCGCCGGATGCTCCATTAAACAGCGAAAACACGGTGTTTTCCCTGGTAAAATTGTATACGTTACTCCGTAGCTTCCAACGCACCCACCATATATCCACGGAATATTATACTTTTGTGAAATATCATTAATGAGAAGACGCGTTTCAAAATTATCTGTCGCATCTAATATTAAATCTACATCATTCACTAATTCTTCCATTTCTTGCACCGTTACATCTGTCACAACCGGAGTTATTTCCACCTCAGAATTAATCGCTCTTAAATGCTCTGCTGCCGCTACCGCCTTCGGTTTATACTGCTTTGCATCTTCTTCTGTATATAGTTGTTGTCTTTGTAAATTACTCCATTCTACATAATCACGATCAGCAATCGTTACTTTTCCAACACCCGCTCTAACAATCGCTTCTGCATTTGCCGCACCGAGAGCACCAGCACCAATAATAAGCACATGCTTCTCTCTTATTTTTCTCTGCCCTTCTTCTCCAACACCAGAAAATAATATTTGTCTTGAATATCGCTCCTGCATGCGATAGCCCCCTTTCTTATCCTCCTATATAAGACATTTCGATTTTCGGACGATTTTTTGCACTTTCTTCTGTTCGTTCATCCGAATACCTATCTTTTCTATTCATCCATACATCTTGTATAACACTTAATAACTCCTCATCCGAAAGATTTCCTCTAAGAAGTTCTCTTACATCCAAACCCTCTGTCGCAAATAAGCACGTATAAAACTTTCCATCTGCCGAAATTCTCGCCCTCGTACAAGAGACACAAAATGACTCAGAAACAGATGTAATAAAACCAACTTCAACATTTGTTCCAACGTACCGATATCGCTTCGCAACTTCACCAAAGTAATGCGCTTCAGCTGGCTCAAGCGGATACACCTTATGAATCATCTCAATCAATTCTCGTTTTGTAACGACTTGATCAAAATTCCACCCATTTGTACTACCAACATCCATAAACTCAATAAACCGAAGCGTGATTCCTTGCTCTTTAAAATA
Source organism: Bacillus sp. RB3 (assembly GCF_030164735.1). Classification (NCBI taxonomy): domain Bacteria; kingdom Bacillati; phylum Bacillota; class Bacilli; order Caryophanales; family Bacillaceae; genus Bacillus; species Bacillus sp. RB3. The sequence goes on along the minus strand of NZ_JASNGE010000003.1, from coordinate 137,618 downwards.
CGCAGCCATCGGTAGTACTTGATGATCGTTCATCCCTTTTTTCACAACCATATTTACCTTTACTTCCAAGCCCGCCTCTTTAGCTGCTATAATTCCCTTAATTACCGGTTTCGTATTAATATTTCGACCATTAATATTCTTAAATATGTCATCATCTATCGCATCTAAACTAACATTCACTCTATGTAATCCAGCTTCTTTTAATGCCTTCGCTTGTTTCGTTAAATGAATAGCATTTGTCGTTAACCCTATATCTATTAGCCCATCAATTTTCACAAGACGTGCAATAAGTTTTGTTAAATCTTTACGAAGCAGTGGCTCACCGCCAGTAAGTCTAATTTTCCGTACACCGATGCTAACAAATAATTTTGCCAAACGCTCAATTTCATCAAAAGTTAGTAAAAACTCGTCTTTCAAAAAAGCATATTCTGGCCCAAATATTTCCGCTGGCATACAATATGTACATCTAAAATTGCAACGATCAATGACAGATATACGTAAATCTTGAAGTGGGCGTCCAAAAAAATCTTTAACCATCTCCTGCATCGCCACCCTCCCTTTCTGCCAAATTTCTTTCTTTTCATTCTATTATAATATATTTTCGAACTGCGATGTTTTTGCTCAAGCGAATAAAGTGAAACTTTAAATAATTAGAGGGGATTCACTCCCCCCTGGTTAACGAGGTTTACTTACAAATACAAAGATAAAAAAACCTTGAAACATAAAAGCTTCAAGGTTCTCTGCTTATTAACTTAATCTAATAATAGTCAGGGTAGCCCCTGGCGTTGCTGTAGATAATGTAGCTATTGCAACTACTCCAAATAACTGTAAGCTAACAGCAGCTCCAGCAGGCAAGTTAGCAATTATTGTTGCACTAAATGAACCAGTAGCAACTGTCGGAGCATTTATCGTTCCCGCAAGCGGACTGCCATTTACAGTTATACGAGAACTTACAACTAATCCTGCCGTTAAATTAATTGTATAAGCTATATAATAATTTCCTGCATTCGCAACTGTAAATACAGTATTTCCACCACTAACGGTTATTCCTGGACCAATATTTTGATTGTTCGGTAATGGTACATTCGTACCACCTAATAAAACGGAAATAGCGGTTCCTGATGTATTATTCGCAAATGCATACGTTGCAGTTGTACTAACTCCAGTCGCCCCGGTCGCTCCAGTGGCTCCAGCTCCGGTTGGACCTGTATCTCCAGTTGGACCTTGTGAACCGGTTGCTCCTGTAGCCCCCGTTGGACCTTGGATTCCTTGCGGGCCTTGAATTCCTTGGGGACCTGTCGCTCCGGTTGCACCTGTAGCTCCCGTTGGACCTTGAATTCCTTGCGGGCCTTGGATTCCTTGGGGACCTTGAATTCCTTGGGGCCCTGTCGCTCCGGTTGCTCCTGTAGCTCCCGTTGGGCCTTGAATTCCTTGCGGGCCTTGAATTCCTTGCGGGCCTTGTGGGCCGGTCGGTCCTATATCACCTTGCGGACCTTGGATTCCTTGTGGGCCTTGTGCCCCGGTTGCCCCTGTCGCTCCTTGGATTCCTTGAGGACCTTGTGGACCTTGAATTCCTTGGGGGCCGGTTGGACCTATGTCGCCTTGTGGGCCTTGAATTCCTTGGGGACCTTGTGCTCCGGTTGCCCCCGTTACTCCTTGGATTCCTTGTGGACCTTGAATACCCTGTGGACCGGTTGGACCTATCTCTCCTTGAACACCTTGGATTCCTTGCGGGCCCTGTAAACCCGTCACTCCGGTTGCTCCCGTTGCTCCTGTCGCTCCTGTCACTCCAGTTGAGCCTGTCGCCCCGGTATCTCCTGTTACTCCTGTCGCACCTGTTGCTCCTGTCGGACCAGGTGGTCCACCTGATGGACCTGTCACTCCTGCCGGACCTGATGGCCCCGTTGGGCCGGTCGGTCCTGCTGGTCCTCCTGACGGGCCAGTCACCCCTGTTGGACCGGTTACTCCTGTTGGACCGGTAGTTCCTTCTCCCGTCGCTCCGGTTGCCCCCGTATCTCCTGTTGCTCCCGTCGGACCTTGTATCCCTTGAATCCCTTGTGGGCCTTGCACTCCTTGTGCACCTGTTGCTCCTTGAATCCCTTGTATTCCTTGCACTCCTTGTGCGCCCATCGGACCGGTTGGACCAATCGCCCCTTGTATACCTTGCACTCCTTGGGGGCCCTCTGGACCCGTTGCTCCTATTTCCCCTTGTATCCCTTGAATTCCAGTTGCTCCTTGTGCTCCAGTTGCTCCCGTTATCCCTTGCACACCTTGTATTCCCTGTATTCCTTGTGGACCTTGTGGGCCTGTTGCTCCTACCGGTCCTTGAATGCCTTGTATCCCCTGAGGACCCTCTGGACCCGTTGCTCCAACTGGCCCTTGAACACCTTGTATTCCTTGCGGGCCCTGAAGTCCCTCTGGGCCTTCTGGACCTGTTGGACCTATCTCTCCTTGTATCCCTTGGATTCCAGTTGGACCTTGTGGCCCAGTCGGACCTATGTCACCTTGCGGACCTTGGATTCCCTGTGGACCTTGTGCTCCTGTTCCCCCTGTCGCTCCTTGGATTCCTTGAGAACCTTGTGGGCCTTGAATTCCTTGTGGGCCGGTTGGACCTATGTCGCCTTGTGGGCCTTGAATCCCTTGCGGACCTTGATCTCCAGTGGCCCCCGTTACTCCTTGAATCCCTTGGGGACCTTGAACACCTTGGGGACCCGTCGGACCTATCTCTCCCTGCACACCTTGGATTCCTTGCGGACCTTGCAAACCCGTCACTCCGGTTGCTCCCGTTTCTCCTGTCGCTCCTGTCACTCCAGTTGAGCCTGTCGCCCCAGTATCTCCTGTTACTCCTGTCGCCCCGGTTGCTCCTGTCGGGCCAGGTGGTCCACCAGATGGACCTGTTACTCCCGCCGGACCTGATGGCCCCGTTGGGCCGGTCGGTCCTGCTGGTCCTCCAGATGGGCCTGTTACCCCTGTTGGACCGGTTACTCCTGTTGGACCTGTAGTGCCTTCCCCTGTCGCCCCAGTTGCTCCCGTATCTCCTGTTGCCCCCGTCGGACCTTGGATTCCTTGAATTCCCTGTGGACCTTGCACTCCTTGTGCGCCCGTCGCTCCTTGAATTCCTTGTACTCCTTGCACACCTTGGGGACCCATCGGACCTGTTGGACCAATCTCCCCTTGAGCACCTTGCACTCCTTGGGGACCCTCTGGACCCGTTGCTCCTATTTCCCCTTGTATCCCTTGAATTCCAGTTGCTCCTTGTACTCCAGTTGCTCCCGTTATCCCTTGCACACCTTGTATTCCCTGAATTCCTTGTGGACCTTGTGGGCCTGTTGCTCCTACCGATCCTTGAATACCTTGTATCCCCTGAGGACCCTCTGGACCCGTTGCTCCAACTGGCCCTGGCACACCTTGTATTCCTTGCGGGCCCTGAAGTCCCTCTGGGCCTTCTGGACCTGTTGGTCCTATATCACCCATCGGACCTTGTATCCCTTGAACTCCCTGTGGGCCTGTTGCTCCTGATGGCCCTGGTACTCCTTGTATTCCTTGTGGACCTTGATCTCCTGTTGCTCCTGTGGCCCCTTGAGGCCCTATAGCCCCCTGTATACCTTGTGGACCTTGATCCCCTGTTGCTCCCGTTGCCCCTTGAATACCTTGAACCCCTTGTATTCCTTGTTCACCAGTTACTCCCGTCGGACCAGGAATACCTTGAATACCCTGCGGACCTTCTGGACCTGTTGGACCAATTGGCCCTTGAATCCCTTGGATTCCTTGCAAGCCCTGTGCTCCCGTGCTTCCAGTCGGACCTGTACTTCCCGTTGCTCCTGTTATCCCTGTACTTCCTGTAGCTCCAGTATTCCCAGTTGCTCCAGTCGCACCTGTACTTCCACTCGGTCCACCGCCCGGACCTGTCGCACCAGTCGGCCCCGTCGGACCAGGAGGTCCTCCAGATGGTCCAGTTATCCCAGTTGGACCTGTTATTCCAGTCGGGCCTGTTATCCCCTGACCAGTTGCTCCGGTTGCACCTGTATTTCCACTCGGTCCTTGTGTTCCTTGTATCCCTTGTGCTCCTTGTATTCCTTGTGGACCAGTTACACCCGGTAACCCTTGGACGCCTTGAATCCCTTGAGGTCCCTCAGGTCCCGTCGCTCCAATTGGCCCCTGTACTCCCTGTATCCCTTGTATACCTTGTGCCCCAGTCGCTCCCGTTGGACCAATCGGACCTTGTAACCCTTGCACCCCTTGAGGTCCTGTCGCTCCAGTTTCTCCTTGTGGTCCTCTCAATCCTTGTGGGCCCTGCTGTCCTTCTGGTCCAGTTGCACCTATTGGCCCAACTGATCCTTGTATCCCTTGCACACCTTGAGGTCCTGTCGGGCCCATCTCCCCCATCGGACCTTGTAATCCTCTTGGTCCTTGAGGTCCTGTTGGGCCTTGTGGACCGGTTGGACCAGTAATCCCTATACCTGTAAACCCAGTTGGAACAGGGGGGAAAGTAGGCCCAATAAGTTCGGGTGGAATTCTAAAATTAGAGCTTAACAAATTTTGCTTCCGATTATTATCACGATTCTTCACACTTTCACCGCCTACAAACCGTCTTTTTCATAATAAATAAGCCTCTTCTTAATCTATTTACAAAAATAATTTCCAAGACTATTTTTATTTTAAATAATAAAAACTCCCTTAATTTCTTAAGGGAGTCCTGCAATTGAATCCATATTATCTGTATTAGGGACAGCTTGCGCTATACTCGATGTATTTACATTTTGCCCCATATTTGCTCCTGTTACAGTACCAGCAGGAGTGCCCCTTGTATACGTCGTCGTCACCGAATCTCCCGGCTGTAAACAAAGCTTCGTCTCCGTCCCTATTACTGTAACAACATCAATCCAAGTACACCCCATTGAACCACTATATGATTTCGAAGCAGTAAATGAAGTGTCGCTCAAATTATCACCGGTAAATATATTTCCAGTGTTATTCACAATAACAAACTCTTTTATATGAGCAGGCATAATTACACTCTACCTTTCCTCTATGAACCTAACGTACGTGTACTCGTTGCCAAAGGCGGAAGAAATACTGATGTTCTAATGACCGCTTCTGGCTGCCTTTTTCCATTTAAAAAAATAGCCGCACTCGATCCTCCAGCACCTGCATATACTTTTGCTACAGCTAAAGGTGAGAGATCATAACAGTCACCGACATTAACAGCTCCTGTATTATTAATAATTTTTACTTTACGCAAATTAATCCCCATTTACCCCTCCTCCTTTTTTATACTGTATGCAAAAGAAAAAAACTTGAAACAGACTCGTTTCAAGTTTTTTACAATTAACTATTTCGTTTCACCTTCATATTGAAGCATACCGCCAACCATGTTCACTGTTTTAAACCCTTGTTCATTTAAATAATGACATACATTTTCACTGCGCATTCCTGAACGACAAATAAAGATATATTCATTCTCTTTATTAAAGAAATCTACTTTATGTGGGATATCGCCCATTTTAATATGTACAGCTTCTGGAATCTTTCCTGCCGCTACTTCTTCATCTTCTCTTACATCTACTAAAAATAACGTTTCTCCATTTTCTAAACGCTCTTGTACCTCTTCTGTAGTGATTGTTTTAACTTCTGTCATATGTAGTTCCTCCTTATATACAATAAAACTTTTAGTTTCTTTTTCACAAACATTCTCTACCAATTTTAGCATGCAAAAGAAAGAACGCAAAGAATCGAAAAGCTATTTCTCAATTTTCTCGTAAAACTTATTCTTTACAAACATAACTAGCACATTGTATCCTCAATATACTTGTTTTATGAAAGGAGTCGATTAAAATGACACTTTTTCTTTTCATTATGGGCATTGTGTTCTTACTCGCTGCAATTATTGCTCTTAGTATGAAAAATAATAGAAAAATAAAATCCCCACAAGAAATGTCATTCTTATTTCTATTGCTTAGCATAGCGTTTTTCGGTATAGCAATAGCTACATATATTTTCCGTCTACAAATCATGTAAAAAAAGGTGCCTACTACAAACATCGCACCTTTTCCCCATCATTTGTCTTCTAAACAAAACTAGATACTTTCCGATTTAAAAATTCATAAACTTTCTTTTCAAATAAATGAATATCAAATGCTCCCGCCATATGCCCATTTATACTTTCTATCTCATACACTTCCGCATACTTCCCTTGTTTTTGCAAAATATCTACCATTTTATAATTATAACGAGACGGCTGAAGCAAATCTTGTTTACACGGAATCATAAGTACATTCGCTTCTATGTTAGAAAGAGATTCTTCTAGTGAAGAAAACCCATGTGCAATATCATGCAATAAAACTGCCTTCGCAGTATACATCCATGAATTTGCATCTACTAGCTCTATACTTGTATATGTCGCTTTATTTATCTCTTTTTCAAATGATGTTAGTGTAGAAAACTTTTCATAAGGTTCTACCTCTATACTATTACGAGGAAATGCCATTTCATAAAAATGCTCATCAAACGCGTTCATAAACATCATTCTATTTGCTAAATGAAGCCCCTTTATCGGCTGCTCTTCTCCATATTTTCCATCTTTCCAATTTGGATCGAGTTGAATTGCCTCAATCGCATTTTGCGCTACGTTTACTGACGTAATAATTGGGTTTTGTGGGTTCGTAATAACGCCAATCATCCGCTCTACCATATGTGGATAGTGAACCGCCCATTGTTGTGCAATCATCCCCCCCGCCGACGGTCCGATTACAGCGTGTAACCTTGAAATTCCCATACCTTTTATTAACTCATATTGCACACAAGCTACATCAAGAAATGTAAAAATCGGAAAATCCATAGCATATTCTTCTCCAGTTTCTGGATTAATTGATTTCGGTCCTGTTGTAATTACATATGGATTCCTCACCTGCACATTACAAAGATTATCCGTACATATAACAAAATACTTATTTGTATCAATTGCTTTTCCAGGTCCAATTAGCCCATCCCACCAACCAGACTCCTCATCATGAACTGTATATTTTCCTGCCGCATGACTTGTTGCACTAAAATAATGACAAACCAAAATCACATTTGACCTTTCTCTATTTAAAGTGCCATATGTCTCGTATCCCATTTGAACAGGAATTTCTCTGCCATTTTCAAACGTAAACCCTTTTAAAACAAACTTCTCCTTTTTTACAATTTGCACAGACTCTCCCTCTCCCCGTTATAGTATGAACTGCTTACTAAAGTTTTTTTTCTATGCAAACTAATCTCCTTCTTCTTTTCATAAATAAATGAATAATATACAAAATTAGCCACAAAATAGCACTATATTACAAGATTAAAGAGGGCGTACATATGATTTGGAATTGGTTACGTAAGAAAAAAAAATCAAATAAACCAGAAGCAAACGAAACAGATAATCAGGAGCAGCATTCTAACAATCAAGAGGATGATAACAAAGAACAGACTAGAAGTATGAAACATAATAAAGGTAAAAATAACGAGCAAAAAGATTCGTCTCAGGATAAGCAACAGAGCGCTAAACAAGAGGATTCCTCTCAGGATAAGCAACAAAGTGCTAAACAAGGTGATTCTTCTCAGGATAAGCAACAAAACGCTAAACAAGGTGATTCTTCTCAGGATAAGCAACAAAACGCTAAACAAGGTGATTCTTCTCAGGATAAGCAACAAAACGCTAAACAAGATGATTCGTCTCAGGATAAGCAGCAAAGTGCTAAACAAGATGACCCTTCTCAGGATAAGCAACAAAACGCTAAACAGGATGATCCCTCTCAAGATAAGCAGCAAAGTGCTAAACAAGATGACCCTTCTCAGGATAAGCAACAAAACGCTAAACAGGATGATTCCTCTCAAGATAGGCAACAAAGTGCTAAACAAGGTGATTCGTTTCAGGATAAGCAACAAAGCGCTAAACAGGATGATTCCTCTCAAGATAGGCAACAAAGTGCTAAACAAGATGATTCGTCTCAAGATAAGCAACAAAGCGCTAAACAGGATGATTCCTCTCAAGATAGGCAACAAAGTGCTAAACAAGATGATTCGTCTCAAGATAAACAACAAAGTGCTAAACAAGGTGATTCGTTTCAAGATAAACAGCAAAACGCTAAGCAAGATGAACCTTCTCAAAGTAAGCAACAAAGCTCTGGAGGTAATAGTATTTATGACTTTACAAAACCAGAAAAAGATCGTATTCATTCTTTACAAAATTTAATAGAGAAGCTGAAAAAGTCTAGTGATTTTGTAAATTATCATACATCCGACGATGAAACGATGCCTTATTGGATTTCTTACTATCGCCCTTCACTTGATGGAGAAAAATTACAAAAGTATTTAATGCCCACTCTTTTAGAACGACCTAACGCATCACTAGAAGAGCTTAAGGAACATATCCCGATGAGCGGCATTACAATTACGAACGACTTACAAAAAATTGAGGATATGGTTTTAAAGGGGCATGCGATTATTCAATTGAATCAGCAAGATCAAAAATGTATGCTTGCAAACATTGCAATTGATAATTATCGTGCACCAACCCCTCCTTTAAACGAATCAACTGTTATTGGTCCGCAAGAAGGTTTCGTAGAGGATATTGATACAAACATTAATTTAGTTCGAAAACGTCTTCCTGTTTTAGATTTACAAACAAAAGAAATGATTATCGGCGAGTTTTCCAAAACAAAAGTTGTCATGATGTACTTAGACAACCTTGCTGAAAAAGATAATGTAGATTTTCTAGAAGAGTCATTACGCGCTCTTGAATATGATCAAATTAATGATAGTGCTTATTTACAAGAATTAATGGGTGAAAAATCGATTTTCCCTCTCTATATCAATACAGAACGTACTGATAGAGTTACAAAAGCGCTTATTGATGGGAAAATTGCTATTTTTGTTGATGGTTCTCCGAGTGTTTTACTAACACCTGTATCCTATTTCGATTTTTTCATTTCACCAGAAGACTATAACGTCTCCTGGATGTACGCTACATTTTCAAGGATTTTAAGATTAATTGCCGTTCTATTTTCAATTTGCGCTACACCGTTATACGTTGCAGTTTTAAATTATCATTATGAACTTATTCCGAGTGATTTACTTGAAACTTTAATTTTATCAAGAGCACAAGTACCGTTCCCGCCTTTAATTGAAGCTCTCTTTTTAGAACTTGCAATTGATTTATTAAGAGAAGCCGGCGCAAGGTTACCGATGAAAGTTGGTCAAACGCTCGGTATCGTAGGGGGTATCGTAATCGGGCAAGCATCTGTACAAGCAGGTTTAACGAGTAATATTTTATTAATTATCGTTGCCTTATCAGCACTCGCTTCCTTTATTACACCTATTTATAAAATGGGTAATGCGGTTCGATTACTACGTTTCCCGTTTCTCATATTTGCAGAAATAGGAGGACTTTTCGGTATTTCACTTGGATTTATCTTTTTATTCACCCATCTATTTAGACTTACTTCTTTACGCAAGCCGTACGCTTTGTTTTATCCAACAAGACAACAATCTGTTAAAGATTCTTGGATCCGTTTTCCTTTAACAATGATTGATACAAGAGATGTACAAGCAAGGCCACAACATGTAAAAAAAGCAGCGAAAGGAATTTCAACAAAACATAGATCGGATTTTGATGATTAAGAAATGAGGTGCATTGATGAGTAAAGTTCAAGAAAAATATCAAATATCTCCTGTCTTTGTTTTCTTCTTAATTCACGGTGCACAGTTTGGTGCTGGCGTTCTCGGCTTCGCTCGAATCATCGCAAAGGCCGCTGGATACGACGGATGGATAGGAGTTATAATCACAGGAATTTTCATCCATATTCTTATATGGATGATGTATGTCTTATTAAAAGAAACAAATGGGAATTTAGTTGATTTACATCGGCAAACATTTGGAAAATGGCTAGGAAATGGCATTAGCATCATCTTTATGGCTTATTTTTTAATCGTTAGTATTTCAGTCATCCGAACATATGTTGAAATCATTCAAGTATGGATGTTTCCTACCGCTTCCACCTTTATGTTAACACTCTTTTTGTGCTTAGTTAGCTATTACATTATCTCTTCTGGATTTCGTGTCATTACTGGCATTTGTGTCATCTCTGTTGGTGGTACATTAGGATATTTATTTCTAAGCTTATTCGTTTTGAAATATTCACATTGGGATAATTTACTACCTATATTCACACATTCTTTTTCAGACATTTTAAAATCCGCTCAACTGTCAATCTACAGTATGACCGGTTTTGAGATTTACCTCATGGTATATCCATTTGTGAAAAAGCCTATGCAATCTCATAAATACGCTCAGCTTGGAGCACTATTTTCAAATCTTCTATATTTATTTAGCACCCTTTTAGCCTTTGCATTTTTTAGTGAAAAACAATTGTTAAAAACGATATGGGCACAACTTTCTATGACCCAAGTCATTCAATTACCATTTATAGAAAGACTCGAATATATTGCAATTTCAGGCTACGCACTCGTTATTATTTCAAGTTTTATCCTCCCTTTATGGGCGTCAATGAGAGCAACTCATGAAATATTCCGTGTAAAACAAAGGGGTGTTTTAATCGCTTTTATCTTTATCACTCTCATTGTTTCACAACTTTTAACAAACAGACAAGATATTAATAACTTTATTAGCAATGTATCAAAGGTTAGTTTTTGGCTCATTTATGTATACATCCCAATCCTATTTATTATTGTGTGGGTGAAAAGAAAATGGAAAAAATCAAAAGCACAAGCAAATTAATACTTATTTCTTGTATAACATTCTTCAGTCTAACTGGATGTTTACAAAAAAATATTATCGACGATGTACAGCTGATTCAAGGAACAGTTTTTGATGCAGCAAAAGATAATAAAGTAAAAGTAACATTCGTTTGTCCCATTCAGAAAAAAGGAAATAAAGTTCAAGTTTTTGAAGGAAGCGCAAATGCGGTAAAACAAGTAAAAGCAAACACATCTTTAGAGTCTTCTCAACCATTTGCTAGCGGACAAATGCGTGTCGCTCTATATACGATAAGACTTGCAAAAAAAGGAATGTCTACTTCATTCGATACATTACTTCGAGATGTAAACATAGGGAACGCTTTATATGTTGGTTTATTAGAGGGGAATGGTACTGAACTTTTAAAAGGCAAATATTCGACTTCATACAACGTTGCAATTTATATAAAAAAATTGCTAGAACATAACATGGAAACTGGTCCTTTACCAACGGATAATCTGCATGTAGGAGCATTCCGTTATTATCAAGAAGGGCAAGACTACTACATTCCAATTCTAAAAAAGCATGGTGATAAAATAAAAATCACTGGAATTGGCCTTTTTAAAAAAGATAAATATATCGGTAAAATTGCGGAAAAAGATATGTTTATATTTAAAGGACTATTAGAAAAACATAAATTAGATTCACATGAATTTAAAACAGATTCTGCGTACGTAATGATTAATAATATTCGTTCTGTTCCAACTTACGATATAAAAATTAAAAATGGGAAGCCTTCCTTTTTCATTCACGTTCGTCTTGATGCACGTATTCAAGAACTATCGAAACAAATTAACTTAGAAAATAAAAAGAATACAAAAAATATTGAAAAAGATGTCCAAAAACAATTAGATAAACAAGCTGCTAAGTTAATTAAGCAACTTAAATCTTTAGGCGTCGATCCTCTCGGGCTAGGTGCAAAGTATAAACAACATTATCGCCCATTCAAATTAGAAGAATGGAGACAAATGTATAAAGATGTTCCGGTTCATATAAAATACACCGTAAATATTACAAATTCTGGTGTTATTGAATGAGAAATGATTGAACTCCTCTCTCCAGCATGATACAACGGAGAGAGGAGTTTTTTATTATCAAATAGAGAGAGAAGATATTTATGGGGGAGCTTATGTCTAAAAAATTAGTAAAGCCTATTTTAAATGGTATTTTATTTCTCGGCGTCTTTTTATTTGCTCATACATACTTAAAAAATGTTTCCTTCACACGTTACTTACTTGTCGTTATACCAATGTTACTCGTCGGTATTTTTGGCATCGATCTTATTTCATCGCTTTTAATAAAAAAAGAAGAATAACGAGCGAACATCTTATTTCGATAAGATGTTCTTTTCATTTCATAATCACCTTATGTTACAATAAACTTCGGCATAACGTAAGAAAGGATGAAACAACATGACAAACGAAAAAGGTTTAGATAAAGGATACGAACTTGTTGCGAAAATGCATGAAGTATTCGGACATCCTGTGACAAATACTCCAACAAAATTAACAGAAGAGCGTGCAAAAATCCGTGCAAGTTTTATGCAGGAAGAACTAGAAGAATTTCTGGAGGCAACGACTGTTGAAGATCAATACGATGCACTGATTGACCTTATTTACTTTGCATTCGGAACGTTTGCAGAAATGGGCGTACGTCCAGATAAAGGATTCGAAATTGTAAACAACGCCAACATGGCAAAACTATTCCCTGATGGGAAGCCTCGATTCCGTGAAGGCGACGGTAAGATTCTAAAGCCAGAAGGCTGGCAAGCACCGGAACCACAACTTCGTGCTGAAATTGAACGTCAGCGTCAAGAAGCTGAAAAAAACTGCTAGGATTTCCTAGCAGTTTTTTATTATGGCTTTTTTTCTGCCAATCATTAATGACCCACGTGCCCTGCGTGTCCTGCTGCTCCACTAATACTTGCTGCCCCTGCTCCTCCTGCTCCAATTCCACCTGTCCAAGGAGAAGATTGTTGTTGTTGTTGATATTGCTGATATTGTTGGTGCTGTTGGTGCTGTTGACCTTGGTGTCCATGATGTTGACCTTGGTGTCCATGATGTTGGCCTTGATGACCTTGGTGATGGTGGTGACCTTGGTGTCCATGATGTTGGCCTTGGTGGTGATGTCCATGGTGACCATGTTGGCCTTGGTGAGTTTGATAAAGAACAGCTTGCGGATGAATGTGGTGGTGACCGTGGTGATGTACTTGTTGCCCCTGATGACCATGTTGACCTTGATGATGGTGATGACCATGATGGCCGTGTTGACCTTGATGGTGGTGATGACCATGATGGCCGTGTTGACCTTGATGGTGGTGATGTCCATGATGGCCGTGTTGACCTTGATGGTGGTGATGACCATGATGGCCGTGTTGACCTTGATGGTGGTGATGTCCATGATGGCCGTGAACTACTTGCGGATATCCACCTACTCCTCCTGCTACAACACCTACTCCCGGTACAGGAAATCCTGTCTGTACTCCTCCAACGAAAGATGGAAATGCAGTTGGTACGCCTACTGGTACTCCTCCCGCTGCTCCGCCAACAAATGTTGGGATTCCAGTTTGCACTCCGGCTACCGATGATGGAAATCCTCCTGTTAATGTTGGAATTCCAGTTTGTACACCCGCTACTGATGTAGAAAACCCTCCAGGTGTTCCGCCCATCCAGCTCGGAATTCCACCGTATCCTTGTTGTCCTCCTCCCATTAACATCATTTGTTCATAACTATCCGATCCACTCCCGAAGAAACCATGTGGTGCATTATTGTCCATCCCTTTCATTCCTTTCACCTCTTCTACTCAATTTAGCCTACCTTTTTTATCATATTTCCTATAGAAGAATAGGTGTTTGTCTGCACTAGAATTCCGCTTCTTTTTCTTCATTCATGATAAAATTAATTAACTGAATATTTTTTCTAGGAGGTATTTATATTGAAGAATGTAACAAAGGCTTCTATCAATGATTTAGATTCAATCATCCATATAGATATTGACGTAATTGGAAACGATAGTAGACGAAATTATATTAAGCACACTATCCGTAAAGGCAGATGCATCATTGTAACAGAAGAAAATTCTATCTCTGGCTTTCTAACATACGATACAAATTTCTTTGGTTGTACTTTCCTCTCATTAATCATTGTTTCACCAACTAAAAGAAGGCAAGGCTATGCAAGCTCGTTAATCTCATATATGTTAAGTCATTCTCCTACTCAAAAAATATTTTCTTCAACGAACGAATCGAATGAAAGTATGCAGAAAGTATTTAACTCGAATGGTTTTATACGTAGCGGAATAGTTGAAAACTTAGATGAAGGTGACCCTGAGATTATTTTCTATACAAAAAAGCTCAGAACATAAACGCTCTGAGCTTTTTCAAATCATTTAGTTTGCAACAACGTTAACAAGTTTTCCAGGAACAACAATTACTTTACGAACTGTTTTCCCTTCAATTTGGTCTTGAATTGCTTCAAGTGCAAGTTGTTCCATTTCTTCTTTTGATGCGTCTTTACTCATTGTTAGTTTTGCGCGAACTTTACCCATAACTTGAACAACGATTTCAACTTCATCTTCTACAAGTTTAGACTCATCAAATGTTGGCCAGCTTGCATATGTGATTGTTTCATTGTATCCCAGTTTGCTCCATAGCTCTTCCCCGATATGAGGTGCAACTGGTGCAATCATTTTTACGAAACCTTCTACATATTCTCTTGGAAGTGTTTCAGCTTTGTATGCATCGTTGATGAATACCATCATTTGAGAAATCGCTGTGTTGAAGCGAAGCTCTGCATAGTCTTCTGTTACTTTCTTCACTGTTTGGTGGTAAGCTTTTTCAAGCTCTTTATTTGGTGCGTCAGTAATTTTCTCACTTAATTCACCGTTATCTTGAACGAATAGACGCCATACGCGGTCTAGGAAACGACGAGCTCCGTCAAGACCATTTTCAGACCAAGCGATTGAAGCATCTAATGGGCCCATGAACATTTCGTATAGACGAAGTGTATCTGCACCGTGACTTGCTACGATATCATCAGGGTTTACAACGTTACCTTTTGATTTACTCATTTTCTCGTTGTTTTCACCTAGAATCATACCTTGGTTGAATAATTGTTGGAATGGCTCTTTCGTTGGAACTACACCGATATCGTATAATACTTTATGCCAGAAACGAGCATATAGTAAGTGAAGTACAGCGTGCTCCGCTCCTCCGATATAAATATCAACTGGAAGCCATTGTTTTACTTTTTCAGGATCTACAAGTGCTTCGCTATTGTTTGGATCGATGTAACGTAGGTAATACCAACAGCTACCAGCCCATTGCGGCATTGTGTTCGTTTCACGACGACCTTTTTTACCAGTCTCAGGATCTACAACATTTACCCACTCGTCAATGTTAGCAAGTGGTGATTCACCTGTACCTGAAGGACGGATGTTTTCTGTTTTCGGAAGAACTAATGGTAATTCCTCTTCTTTCACAGCTGTCATTGTACCATCTTCCCAGTGAATTACTGGAATTGGCTCACCCCAGTAACGTTGACGGCTGAATAACCAGTCACGTAGACGGTACGTTACTTTTTGATTTCCTGCGCTCGTTACTTCAAGCCATTCAATCATTTTTGCGATTGCTTCTTCTTTATTTAAACCATCAAGGAATGCTGAGTTTACGTGTGCACCATCACCTGTGTACACTTCTTTCGTAATATCTCCGCCTTTTACAACTTCCTTCATTGGAAGATTAAATACTGATGCGAATTCATAGTCACGCTCATCATGAGCTGGAACTGCCATTACAGCACCTGTTCCGTAAGTTGCAAGAACGTAATCAGCAATCCAGATTGGTAATTTCTCACCGTTTACTGGGTTAACTGCGTAAGCACCAGTGAATACACCAGTTTTTTCTTTCGCAAGTTCTGTACGCTCTAGATCACTCTTCATTTTTACAGCGTTAATGTAAGCTTCTACCGCTTCTTTTTGTTCTGCTGTTGTAATTTCTGCAACAAGTGCATGTTCTGGAGCTAGTACACAGTATGTTGCACCAAATAATGTATCAGGGCGTGTTGTGAAAACTGTGAATTTCTCGTCTGTACCATCGATGTTGAAGTGTACTTCTGCACCTTCAGAACGGCCAATCCAGTTACGTTGCATATCTTTTAAGCTTTCTGGCCAATCAAGCTCATCTAGATCTTCTAATAGACGATCTCCGTAAGCTGTAATTTTTAACATCCACTGTCTCATCGGACGACGCTCAACTGGATGTCCACCACGCTCACTCTTACCGTCAATTATTTCTTCGTTTGCAAGTACTGTACCAAGTGCTGGGCACCAGTTTACAGGTACTTCATCAACGTAAGCTAAGCCTTTTTCAAATAGTTTTAGGAAGATCCATTGCGTCCACTTATAGTAGTTTGGATCTGTTGTATTTACTTCACGGTCCCAATCGTAAGAGAAACCTAATGATTTAATTTGGTTACGGAACGTATTAATATTATGCTCTGTAAATTCAGCTGGGCTGTTTCCAGTATCAAGTGCATATTGCTCTGCTGGAAGACCAAATGCATCCCATCCCATTGGATGAAGAACGTTATATCCTTGCATACGCTTCATACGAGATAAAATATCTGTCGCTGTATAACCTTCTGGATGTCCTACGTGTAAGCCTGCACCTGATGGATATGGGAACATATCTAGTGCATAAAATTTTGGTTTTTCTGTCTCATCTGGCGTACGGAATGTTTTATTCTCTTCCCAGTACCCTTGCCACTTCTTCTCAATTTCTTGATGATTAAAGCTCATGAGATACCCTCCTTAAAATTCTATTTATTTTCACCGCCCAAAATACAAAAAACCTCTCATCCCTAGAAAGGGACGAGAGGTTATAGATTCCCGCGGTACCACCCTAAATTAATGTACAAATATACATTCGCTTAGATCCGTAACGTGGATTAACGGCAATTGCTACTATTAGTTTCACAACTGCAACTCAAAGGCGAGTTCATAACGAAACGTGGATTGACTTGCACCGACCGTCAACTCTCTAAACCCGCTTCTATTACTACTACTCCTTCTCACTGTTATTACACATATAAGTTAAGTGAACTATCCTTCACTTAGTATCTCTTAAGAGCTTACTTAAAGCGAGGACTTCTCGGTTAATCGTTACTCTTAATAACTAACGAATTCATCTTAAGACAGCCGAGCTATCTCCCTTGTTCTAAAGGTTGTTTTATTTAAATATATTCTAAAACATGTTACATGTTCCGTCAAACTAAACTGCAATTTTTTCTTCAACTGTTTCTTCTACTTTTACTCGTTTATCATAAATGCTCGTTGCTATAAGCGCTACTACAAGCATTACCATGATTGCTATAAACAATACTTCCATATTGTATAAATCCACAATTGCTCCGCCAACGACCGGCCCGAACATTTTCCCTACAGTCGCCGCACTATTTACAACCCCTTGATAAAACCCTAATTTATCTTTTGGTGCAAGTATATTTGCAATCGTTGGAACCGCAGGCCATACAAATAACTCACCTATTGTTAATGTTACCATCGCAACGAGGAACATCGTAAATTGCTGCGCTTGGCTTAACACAATGAATGACGCCGCAAAAATGAAAATCCCAATCATAATTTGCTGTTTTAAAGAACGCTTCATCCAGCGAATTAGCATACTAACAAGTGGCTGTGCACAAACAATCATTGCTCCGTTTATCGTCCATAATAAACTATAGTGACGAAGGCTAATATTCAATTCTTGCATATGTGTTGCAATCGCTCCTTGCCACTGTACGTATGTAACCCAGCATAAAGCATATGCTACACACACGATAAGAAGTGCTTTAAATCCAGGTGTAAGTGACCAACCTTTTTTCATTTCCACTTCTTTTTGTACTCCTGGCTCCTTCTTGTCTTCCATACCACGGAATCCAATAAAAGCAATTAAGAAGAAAACAAAGTATAAAATAAAGTTCGCTAAGAAAATATAATCAAAACGATACGATGCAACTAATCCACCACATGCTGTTCCAATCGCAATACCAACATTTTGTCCAACGTACATCGCATTAAATGCCCGTCTTCCGCCTTCTGGCCAAACCGTACCAACCATCGCATACATCGATGGGAAGACCATTCCAGAACCGAAGCCGATTAACGCTAGCCATACAACATATAACGGCCAACCGTGGAAGAACACAAGACCTAAAATTGATACAAGTGTAATCACTATCCCTACTAAAGTTGATTTATAACCGCCCCATTTATCAAATAAAACACCGCCGAGCAAGTTTCCGATTACACCAGTAAGCGAGTTGATCATTAATACCATTCCGGCCACAGATAAAGATTTTCCCAAGTGATCATGTAAATAAATTGTATTAAAAGGCCATAAAAAAGAAGCACCCGTGACATTAATAATCATCCCAGCTACTAATAGCCATACTTTCCTTGGCATAGCTTCCCCTCCTATTCTATTTTTTTCGTTCATATATATAACAGTAAAATTGTAGTCGTTTTTAAATAGGAAGGCAACTGATTAATAGTTGATGAAATTCAGATAATAGTTCGTCGGTAAATGAATTTATATTGGTTGCTTCTTGGATTATATCAGCGATTATCAGAATATATCGGCGCAACTACAAATATATCAGCGATTATTAAAATATATCGACTTACCGACAAAAAACGACAACAGTAACAATATATAAAAGGGTAGACTGCATGAAATTTTCATGCAGTCTACCCTTATTTGTACTATCCAACTTCCTTTTCTCGCTTCACACGTTCTTTAGCACTCCATTTAAACACCTTATCTAGTAGCGAGTATATTCTCCCAGATTCTTTCGTTAACAAAGGTCCTAACGATGCTAATATTAAAACATACAAAGCTGAGAACGGTTTAATCGCTGCCATTAAGCCACCCGCAATTCCAATATTCGCGACGATAATAGAAAATTCTCCGCGTGATACAAGTGTTAAACCGATATTCGTAGAAGCCTTATGCGATAACCCAGCTTTACGCCCCGCAACCATTCCAGCAGTAAAATTACCGATAAGAGTAATGAAAACTGCTCCTAATGCCAACCACACTGCTCCGCCAAGTGAAAATGGGTCTATACTTAAACCGAAGCTGAAAAAGAATATAGCTCCAAAGAAATCACGAAACGGAACGACAAGCTGTTCAATTCGATCACTATGCTCTGTTTCAGAAAAAACGAGTCCTAGTAATAATGCTCCAATTGCCTCTGCAACATGAATCGTTTCTGAAAATCCTGCTACAAAGAACAAAATAGCGAATATTACAATAATAAAAATTTCATTGGACGAAATATCTAACATTTTATTTAAAAACCGTGTAGCTTTTCTAGCAACTACAAAGAATAGTAGCATATAACCTACTGCGATTAAAATAGATGTAAGAGCACCTACAAATGATGTTGCCCCTCCAAGTACTAATCCTGAAACGACTGATAAATATACCGCTAAAAAAATATCATCAAACATAATGATTCCTAAAATTAGCTCCGTCTCTTTATTACCAGATCTTCTTAAATCAACAATTACTTTCGCAACAATTGCACTCGATGAAATTGTTATGATCCCAGCAATAATTAATGTTTCTAATAAGGGGAAACCCATTATATATCCGTAAAGTAAACCTAATATAAAATTAAGCGATATATGAACAGTTCCCCCAAAAGCAATTGATTTTCCTGATTTAATTAATTTTTTAATTGAGAATTCTAAACCTAAGTAAAATAGGAGGAATATGACGCCAACACGGCCGAGGAAGGAAATAACTTCTCCACTTTCAATAAATCTTAAATCGATAAGCCCTAAATCTGGGGCATGAGGCCCCACTAGCATACCGAGTATAATAAGAAACGGAATAATCGAGAACTTTAACTTTGCAGCGAGAATAGCTGCAAAAGCGACTAATACTAACGCAGTTCCAACTTCAAAGATTAAAGTATCCATCGATTATGAATCCCCTCCTACTGAAAGCAACTCATTAATAATTCTTTTCACTTCATGTCTTTCACCTGATAATACGAGCATATCGCCAGCTTCAATGATAGAATCTGGGCCTGGATTAAAGAACTTCTTCATATTCTTTTTCAAAATGGCAATAATCGTTACGTTATATGTGTTTCGAACATGTAAACTACCAATTGTTTTTTGTACAACTGGTGCATTATTTTCCACCTTAAACCACTCAATTGATAATCCCTCAAAAGCCATTTCAATCGTATCTAAAGCTTGTGGCCTATATACCATTCCGCCCAATATAGCTGCAATTTGTCTCGCTTCAGAATCACGAAGAGAGACGCTTGAAATACTCTCTTCATGATCAGCATCAAAATGGTACATTTCTCTTCGGCCATCATCATGAATAACGATAACCATCTTTTCATTACCTTTTGTAATCACTTCAAACTTACATCCAATACCCGGCAGTTCACTCTCTCTAATATTCATATTTTCCGCCTCCTAATTTTTTAGTTACGGCTTTTATAAATCGACATCAATCTCCGTTTTAAAGCTCTCATCCTTTGAGATACCTAAATACTTTAGTGTCTCTGATGGAGTCGCGTGATGAAAATGTTTTTGCAATAGTGCAATCGCTATCCCTCTTTTGTACGCATGAAATCCGAACGTTTTTCGCATTGAATTCGTTCCGATTTTACCAACAACTCCAACTGCTTCTGCAGCATTATGAATTACACGATACGCTTGTTGGCGCGTAATTGAATTTGGCGTTTTATTAGATTGGAATACGTAATTTTCTCTTTTAACGCCAATAGATTGTACGTAATCTAAAAGCGCTTCTTTTACTTTTGTATTTAAATAAATATCTTGTTTAAATTTTTCATCTTTCACAGGAAGAGCATAAAACTCTTTAACAGTCCCGTCTTCATTTAATACATCTTCAAATTTCATGCTAAGTAGTTCTGTAATTTTTAATCCTGTGTTAATTCCAATAACAAATAAAAGATAATCTCGCTGGGAGTGCTCTTTTAAATATTTTTTCATAGCCTCAATTTGGCTTATATCTTTTAATGCCTCTACAACTTCCATACATGTATTCTCCTCATCTTATGAACGGTAATTTTCTCATTATGTTGTCCATTTTACCTTATCATGCTATGAGATTTCCATGTGTTATCCATTATTTTCACAATATACTCAGGTGGTTCTGAAAACTTTCAATGTGGAAACTTACGATTGTATAAATACGTTGCGGTAAAAAAATGTGGGAATAAAAGTTCAGCTTCTTTCTACAGATTGGATTCCTCCTTTCCTTATACAGCTACTTCTACTTTTATATTAGGTTACTTACTTACATTATATTATACATTTCAGTAACATTAAAGTGTTTTTTCTGAAAATAATAAAAACCGAGCGTTTTTGCTCGGTTTTTATTATTAATCTTCTTTCGGAAGAACAATTCCTTTATACAATTGAACTGTAATGAAGTAATAAATCGCATAAATAACTACGAAAATTACGATTGGTATCCAAATACGGAAGTACGGATCGATTAAAATAAATCCGAAAATATTCATACCAACTAATACGTGAGCGATACCCACAATTGCTGGGAATAAGAATACTAAGAATAGCTCTTTATAAATCGATTTCGTTAATAACTCACGGCGCACACCGATTTTACGAAGCATTTGATAACGCGTAATATCTTTTGATGCACCAGAAAGAATTTTAAACATAAGACAGCTTGCCATCATTGCTAAGAACGCAATTCCAAGGAAGAATCCCATAAATACTGTTCCACTCGCAATGCCATAGAACCCACTATAAGCTTGATATTTACTATCCATTTGTTCAGCTTTTACATTTTTATATTTATCTAGCTGCAACTCGTCAAGTTTTTTCCATTCTTTTTTATATGTTAAAAAATCATCTGTTTTTCCGATAAATGCTATACCTTCTTTACCATTTATCCCATCATACATTTTTTGATCTACAATTTTAATTGCATGATCATTGTATAAATAATATGGATGGATTGTACTAAAAGCATCTGTCCATTCCGCTGAAAGTTCTTTAGTATTCGCATCTTTTTGATTCATCTCTCTAGAAACTGCACCTACCGGTAGTTCCTCTGAAACTTTTTTCGTATTTACTAAATCCTTCATAGACTTCATCTTTGCCATATCTTTTACGAAAGGACGATTTTTCTCTAAATCTTCTTTTACATAGTAAACGTATTTATCATCAACTTTGTAACGATATTCGCTTTTCTCTTTAAATGTAATACCATCTAAAATTTTCTTTTCTTCAGCTGTTGGATTATGAACTACTGAATCATATATTACTAAACCATCTACCATTTTTATAACGTTATTTTTAAATGCCATACCACCTGAAATTGCACCAGCTCCAAGTGCAACTAACATTGCCACTGTTGCAAGTACTTTTGTTAAACTATTAATTCGGAAGTTTAATTGTGCAAATGTAAAAGCATTAAGTCCTTTTTCACTACGCTTTTTATTACTTTTTAACTTTTTAATAATGACTGGAAGAAGTGAGCCAAATAGCATGTAAGTACCAGCTGTCGTTGTAATTAATGCAATAAGGATTCCCATCTCTTTTAGTTTTTCCATATAGATCATAGATGCATAACCTATACCTAATAAAATAACAGCAAGGAATGCCACTACAACTGTCTTTTTACCTTTTACTGCAACACGCTCTGTTTGTGCATCTGCATGTACTAGTTGCAATACAGAAATACGTGACAATTTAATACTGTTCATAATTGCTGATAATACAAATAGTGCAAAGAAGAAGATGCAAGTAACAGTCATAGATGGTAGATAAAATGCTTTATACCCTTCACCAGCAAATTCAAGCTGTTTCATTAATAACTGTCCAATACCTTCTGCAAGTCCTACTCCAACTGCAATCCCGATTGCAAGAGACGCAGCACCTAATACGATTGTTTCAATAAACATAAGTAATGTAACTTTATGTTTTTTCGCACCTAACATCATATACATACCGAACTCTTTTTGACGAAGAGATAATAAGAAAGAGTTTGCATATAAAATGTAGAAGAACGTTATAATTGCTAATAAAAATGATCCTGCTTGGAATACGAATCCAATAGATTTAATCACTGAATTAGATTCTAAAAATGCTTTATTCAGTGCTAACGTTTGGAACATGTAAAAAATTGAAATCGACATGACAAGACCGACAAGTAAGACGATATAATCTTTCAGCTTACTTTTCAGCCCCGACATGGAAAGTTTAAATAACATACTGGAACCTCCTTTCTTACGCCTTTTGTGTACCTAAATCTGCAAGTACATCTAAAATTTCTTTGTAGAACTCTTCACGCGTACCACCGCGATGAATTTCTTTATATAGCTCACCATCTTGAATGAATAAAATACGCTGACAGTAACTTGCACTATATGGATCATGCGTAACCATCATAATCGATACGCCTTGATCTTTATTTAAGTTTGTCATCGCATCAAGTAAACTCGTTGCATTTTTAGAATCAAGCGCTCCTGTTGGCTCGTCCCCTAAAATAATTGCCGGCTCATGCACTAAAGCACGCGCTGCTGCTGAACGTTGTTTCTGTCCACCAGATACTTCAGATGGATACTTTTGAAGTATTTCTGTAATCCCTAACATATCCGCTACTTTTTCTACTTTCGGTCCAATATTACGTGATGCGACACCTTGAAGAGAAAGTGGAAGTGCAATGTTTTCATAAATAGATAAGTTCTCTAATAAGTTAAAATCTTGGAAGATAAATCCTAATTTTTGCGAACGGAAATCTGAAAGCTCACCTTGCTTCATTTTTGTAATATCCGTTCCCGCAATTTCAACAACGCCACCTGTTGCCTTATCTAACGTTGAAATTACATTTAATAATGTCGTTTTACCGGAACCAGATGGTCCCATAATTCCAACAAACTCACCCTCTTGAATTGAGAATGAAACACCCTTTAACGCGTGTGATTGGTTCTCACCTTTTTTACCGTACACTTTTTGAACGTTTTTCACGTCTACAACTGGTTTCGTCATATATATCCTCCTACGCTTGTTTTTCCATTACCTATTTTGCGCTTTTTAGAAGTGAACTGCTATTTGTTAACATTACAATTACCTTACACTTTTGTAAGATAGAAAATGGATGCGTGTAAGGTTGGCTTTTCATACTAGTTCACATTTCGACATAGTAAATCGGTAAATGAAATTACATCGGCGATTGTTAAAATATATCAGCGGTTCTTACACTTTTATCGGCGATTGTTAAAATATATCAGCGGTTCTTACACTTTTATCAGCGATTTTTCAAATATATCGGCGATTCTTACACTTTTATCAGCGATTACCAAAATATATCGACTTATCGACAAAAGATGACAATAAAAATAGGCTGTTCCGCGAAAGGAACAGCCCACTGATTAAAGTTTCACTTTATTTCTTTAAAGGTGTTACCGTCCAGTACGTAATAACACGCCAAACCCATTCTAATGGACCCATTTTAAAGATTTTCATCCAAATTACACTAAACACAATTTGAATTGCATAAATTGCGATACATACATATAGCGTCTGCATGTATGTTAAGTTACCTGCAAAGTTAAATACACTACCAGCAATTAAAATCATTGCCGTTTGTCCGATATAATTTGTTAAAGCCATACGACCGTAGTATTTCAATGGTGCTAATAATGTTTGAACTGGTTTTAACTGAAGTAATAAAATTAATGCTCCTACATAGAAAGCTGAAATAATTGGTCCAACAGTAATACCAATTTTTAGAAACTGGCTTGCAGCATCCATTGTTCCATCTTCATTCATCAATATCATATTTACAAATGGGCCAGCAGGCACGTGTCCATATTGATACCATACAGCTGCCACACTTAAAACAAACATAATGCCTGTAAAAATAGCGACTTGCTTTATGTTTTTTGAAAGATTTTCAAATGCACGATATTGTCCTGCAGCAAGACCTAATAAAATTAAACCAAGTGGTAATAGTTCTTTAACACCCATTACACTAAAGGCTATTGTCAAAATAAGACCAATTACTAAGTTCGCTTGTTTTTTCGCTTTATAAAACGGTAAAACGATTAATCCGCAAATTGCATATAACGTTAACGCTTCTCCAGGCTGAAACATGTAATGAATCAAACCAAAAATAAATAATGCAACTACGCGGCGGAAAAATAGAACATATCCATTTTTCCCTTTCGCAATCGCTCTTGTAATGAAGATATAGAATCCCACTCCAAATAAGAATGAGAAAATCGAGAAAAAACGACCTTCTACAAATAAGTATAGAAACCTTTGATAGCTAGCATCTACTGTATTAGGATCTGGAGTTTTAATATTAAGTAGTGCTAAAATATTTACTAAAATAATCCCCAGTAATGCGAAGCCACGAATGTAATCTAACTCATCAATTCGTTTGTTTGTAATATTGTTCCCCATAAAGCAGCTCCTTGTCCAAAATTTAATCCTCCCTTACTCTACTGGAAAAGGACAATTACAACTATCGGCAAACCTTACAGAAATCTTACACTATTGTCATATAGCAAAATAAAACCAGGTCATATTTCGACCTGGTTTACTCTGATTGTTTTGATTTTTGAGGTTGTCCTTTTTTACTATTACGCTGTTTTACTTGAACAATGGGATCAAGTTCATTCGAAAACTCAGCGTTATGTCCATTTTGTGTTTTTTGCTCTGGGTTATTTTGATCTGAACGTTTCGCCATTACATTCACTCCTTATTAGTGCGGTGTAATAATCATTTGATGTTGCAATTGGCGAATTGCCATACGTGCTCTATTTAATTGCTCACGTTGCTCATCATTCGCATGTTGTTGCATCGTTTGTAAATCGTTATACGCTTGTTCTAATTGTAACTGTGCATCTGAATACTCCATCGTATTGTAATGCTCTTGTCTCATGCCTTGTTCTAATTGTTCTTTTGCATATTCCACCGCTTGTTCCGCTTGTGTAATATACGATTCAAGTGATTGACGCTCTGCCATAATTGTCCCTCCTTGCTTCAATTCCCCTTTAGTGTGTCCCTTCCATCTCTACCTTATGAGTATGTTATAATGGATTTTGTTTCATTTTGACTCGGCTTAGGAGGGAAAATAATGAAGGTTCAAAACCCTTTTCCATATACAAACGACAATAAACGTTATCATACATGGAATTACCATTTACGAAATGAATTTGGTGAAAAAATCTTTAAAGTTTCATTAGATGCTGGCTTCGATTGTCCGAACCGTGATGGTACAGTTGCTTACGGTGGTTGTACATTTTGCAGCGCTGCCGGATCTGGCGACTTCGCTGGTGATCGCCGCGATGATGTTATAACACAATATCATGAAATGAAAGAAAAAATGCGCTCAAAGTGGAAAGATGGAAAATGTATCGCTTATTTCCAAGCGTACACAAATACACACGCACCACTTGAAGTGTTAAAAGAAAAATTCGAACCGCTTCTAGCAGAAAAAGATGTTGTCGGTCTTTCTATCGCAACTCGTCCAGATTGTTTACCAGACGATGTCGTTGAATATTTAGCGGACTTAAATAAACGTACGTATCTTTGGGTTGAACTTGGACTACAAACCGTTCATGAACGCACTGCAAACCTTATTAATCGCGCTCACGATTATCCGTCTTACGTGGAAGGCGTAAATAAATTACGTAAGCACGGCATTAGAGTTTGCTCTCATATTATTAACGGTCTTCCACTTGAAGATTACGACATGATGATGGAAACAGCTCGTGAAGTAGCGAAACTTGATGTACAAGGAATTAAAATCCACTTACTTCACTTATTAAAAGGAACGCCAATGGTGAAGCAATATGAAAAAGGACAACTCGAATTCCTTTCTCTTGAGGATTACGTAAGTCTTGTTGTTGACCAACTTGAAATTATTCCAGAAGACGTAATTGTGCACCGTATCACAGGTGACGGCCCACCTGATTTAATGATTGGTCCAATGTGGAGCTTAAATAAATGGGAAGTATTAAATTCCATCGATGCAGAATTTGTACGCCGCGGAAGCTGGCAAGGAAAATATGCAAATGAGGAGAAACAACAATGAAATTAGAACGTGTATTACCGTTTGCTCGCACACTGCTGCAAACGGCTGTTAAAGAAGGCGACTACGCTGTAGATGCAACACTTGGAAATGGTCATGACACTTGCTTCCTAGCTGAAATTGTTGGGGATAGCGGAAAAGTATTTGGATTTGATATTCAAAAAGAAGCGATTGAAAGCTCAACAACTCGTCTAAAAGAAAAAGAACTTTTTGAACGTACTGTTTTAGTTCACGATAGTCACGATACACTTCTATCCGTACTACCAGAAGACGCAAAAGGAAAAGTAACAGGCGCTATCTTCAACTTAGGTTACCTTCCTGGCGGTGACAAGCATATCGTTACAAAACCGAACTCAACAATTTCGGCAATTGAACAATTACTAGAAGTAATGGCACCTGAAGGTATCATCGTCCTCGTCATTTACCACGGACACCCAGAAGGACAAGTAGAACGCGACGCTGTTCTCAAATTTGCAGAAGAACTAGACCAAAAACAAGCTCACGTACTGCGATATGGCTTCATTAACCAGCAAAATAATCCGCCATTTATTGTGGCGATTGAGAAACGATAAAGTGAAACTTTAATCAGTGGGGGGAATCCCCACTGATTATTAGTTGAACCAATCGGGCATTTATGGGCAGTTTATCTCCCACCTAACATCTTTGCTCCAGGCGAATTTTAAGGTGGGAGTTTTACTGCCCGTTAATGCGGGGTAATATATCAACGATTTTTCAATTATATCTATCGTAACTCGGGATATATAAACGATTTTTTCGATATATCTATCATAACTTACAATATATCAACGATTTCTCGGATATATCGATTGTTCGACAAAACATAACAAAAAAAGACGTGCACTCATTGCACGTCTTTTTGTTATTCTCCTATATAATGGATATATACACTATTTAAAGAAAGAAGGATAGAACTTTGCTAGTAGAACTAAGGGGAATTCAAAAGAAGTATAGCAAATCACTTATACTAGACAACATTGATTTATCCATTCCAGAAGGAGAAGCGCTCGCTATTATCGGCGGGAACGGGACTGGAAAAAGTACTCTGCTCAAAATAATTGCAGGATTTATTTCACCTACGGCAGGGACACTCAAAAGAAAAGAACATATACAAATTGGTTATGTACCTGAACATTTTCCTGAAGGAATTCGTTTTACATTAGCGGATTATTTATTTCATCTCGGCTGCATTCACGGCTTATCAACAACATATTTAAGAAATAAAATTCCGATGCTCCTTGAGACTTTTCACTTACATCATGCAAGACATTCCGTTGTACGAAACTTTTCAAAAGGTATGAAACAAAAAACAGGTATTATGCAAGCATTACTTACGGACGTCCATTTATTAATTTTAGATGAACCGCTTTCTGGGCTCGATCCTAACTCTCAGCAAGAATTAGAACATATTTTACTCTCATTAAAACAACAAGGTATATCTATACTCTTCACATGTCACGAAAAACAACTATTAGAAAACTTCGCCGATAGAATTGTGACGTTAGCAAATCATACAATTGCAGAAAATACCTCTGCACAAAAAGTAGCGGAACAGGTCTATATTGAGGCAATCGTTCACGACACATTTTCAGCAATAGAACTACAAAAGCAATCCGGTTTTATACACGTTGCACACAATGCAAATCAAAATCTTATTCAATTACAAATCGAAAAAGAATATACAAACGAAATACTTCAGTTTTTATTACATAAAAAAGCATCTATCACACTGCTACAACCTAACTTTTAAATCGAAAGAAGGTTTATTATGTTTGCGCTTATTCGTTACCATTTTCTCGACTATACAAAATCGTATAAGTATGTCCCTCCTATTGCGATGTACTTTGTGAGCTTGCTTTTTGTATATACATATAAACCGACTCCTATTGTACCGACATATTTAGAAACAGCTCTCGCGCTTTATTTATTATCTGCCTGGATTACGGTCACAATTTTTCATACTGAAGACCCTGTACAAGAACAAATTACTATTTCTCACACAAATAATATTTCCGCATTATATGTTGGTAAATATATTACAGCTCTTCTCATTTGTACTGTATTATCTTTTATATCCGTAATCTATCCAATTATTTTGCAAATGTTTAATGAAAAAATGACAGTTTCTTTATTTCTAGTCGGATTTCTCTCTCACATGTCTTTCTCTATACTAGGAATTTCAATCGCAACATTATTTACTAGAAATATGATTCAAAAAACAGGCACTGCTTGGCTTAGCCTTACCTTTATATTGCTTATAACGATCGCATCTATCCGGTTTTAAAAAGAGTTATTATGGTTTTTACCACCTGTCGAAAGCTTTCTAATGCTTGGCCAATACAAATATAATATACTGACTCACACACTATGGCTCACAGCTTGGGCTATCGTATATTCATTTTTATTATTTACCTTATTTCTTTTTATCGTTCGCAAAAAACGTTTTTAATTACATATTAAAGGAGACGACACAATGATCGGAATACTAGCAGGAATGGGGCCAAAATCAACTGGACCATTCGTCGATACAGTTGTAGCAGGGTGTCAAACAATATACGGAGCAAAGCATGATATGGACTTTCCTCATATGATGATTTATTCATGCCCAACACCGTTTTACATGGATCGCCCTATTGATCACGAAGCGATGAAAAAAGCGATTATTGAAGGAGCACAAAAACTTGAAAGTACTGGCGCAAGCTTTATCGCTATGCCGTGCAATACGGCGCATCTTTATTTTGAAGAATTACAGCGTTCTCTTTCTATCCCGATTTTAAATATAGTCGATGAAACGTTACAAGCAATTCCTGAAAATATAAAAAGAGTCGCTCTTCTCGCAACAGAAGCAACTGTTCAATCTAGGATTTACCAAGATGGGATTACAAAGCGTAATATAGAATACATTCATCATGAAAAATGGCAGGAAAGCATTAATCAAATTATTACTTGCATTAAATCTGGAGAGATTGAAGAAGCTCGCGAATTGTGGAATGCGCTCGTTTTACAATTGAGAGAGGAAGTTGATACGGTAATTATCGCATGTACTGATTTGAATGTTGTGGCTAGTGAGGATTTTGTTGATTCTTCTCAATGTCTTGCGAAAGCGGTTGTTAGGATGTACTTATCAAATATAATGAGATCTTCATAAACATAAAAAACACTCCTTCTAAAATGTGTTTTCTGTTTAATAAAAATCCCACAAACTTTTAACTTTCTTCACAATTCTTTCAAAGTAATCACACTTAATCTCGCTATATTAAATAAGTAGTTATTCATATAGGGAAGGTTAGGGGAACTGAAAGTATGAAAGTAGATCGTTCGCTTCATTACATTTTTTGGCGTTGGCATTTTTATGCTGGGCTTTTTATTACGCCGCTTCTTATTACGTTGTCACTAAGCGGAATTGGGTATTTATTTCGGGAGGAAGTTGAAGATTTCATCTATAAAGATTTATATTTTGGGAAGAGCGCCCAAACAGAATCTATTTCGATGGCTGATTCTATTTCCTTAACAGAAAAAAAATATCCACATTATAGCGTGGCGAAAATTAGTGAGTTTAATGGGGATTATAATACGAGACTTACGATTACAAATGAATATACAGGGCAACAAAAGTATGTGTATTTAGATAGCAATAATCAAATTGTCGGAGATCAAAACGCAAGTGAAACGTTTGCCAATATAATGCGGGAATTACATAGTTCTCTTTTAGTTGGTGGCACTGTCATCAACTATACTGTAGAACTTGCGGCGTGCTGGACAATCTTTTTAATTGTAACTGGTTTGTATATGAGTATACGACAGTTCAAAAACACACCAGCATCCAATAAGCGAGAAAAAGCAAAACGACGTCATTCTATTATCGGTATTATATTTACAATTCCACTCTTTCTGCTAGTCGCATCTGGATTGCCATGGTCAGGATTTATGGGTAACCAAATTTATAAAATTGCGTCGTCGAATGAATCGCTCGGATATCCGAAATTGTATATGGCGCCGCCTGAATCAAAGGTAAAAGAATTGCCATGGGCAACAAGAAAAGAAGCTCCTCCTGAATCGGATTCAAATGAACCGAAAGCTATTTCTGTCGATGAATTACAAAAAGGAATTGAAATAAAGAAGCCATACGTTATCTCACTACCAGCTGATCCGAAAGGTGTATTCACTGTTTCGAAATCGAGCGGTTCTGGTATTACAGGTATGCATGTTGCACCAAATGAAGAGATAACAGCTTACTTTGATCAATATAGCGGAAAGCTTATTTCCAAAACGGACTATCGTGATTATGGAATACTTGCACAATGGTTCACTTACGGCATCCCGCTTCATGAAGGACATTTATTTGGATGGTCAAATAAAATATTATGCTTACTAACAACATTATCTCTACTACTTCTTATTTATTACGGAGTAAAAATGTGGTTAGCAAGAAAGCCGAAAGGAAAATTAGCAGCACCTCCAAAACAAAGAGATAAGAACAGTATATTCGTTTTCTTTATCATGATGGTTATACTGGGCGCTGTCATGCCTTTATTTGGATTATCTGTATTAGTGATTTTTGCGATTGAACTTCTTATATATGTATTTTCAAAAATACAATCATAATGAAAAGAAAACCACTCTACATGAGTGGTTTTCTTCATCACTGCGCTGTTTTCTTTCGGTACATCTTCCCGTTCCAATAGAAGAATCGTGAAGTGAGGCCTCCGTACTTTACAATGCGCCGTGCCATTTTGTGCATATTCTTTTGTGCCGATACTTTTTGATCTGATAAATAAATACCAAGTAACCCTCGGCTTATAAGGCGATGAAACTTCGCATGAGGCAAATCACCAATGCTCTTCTCTGCTTCTTCTACAAAGTGTTTCATCCGATCTAATATCGCTTGCTCGTTTTCGTAATAACTACAGAAATTCAAATCTCCGCCTATACGGTCTTCTTCTTGATCAATGAAATAATCCAGCAAAATGTGAAGTCCTTGTACGTAAGGGAAGTATCCTTGTCTAATTTTCGCAATATCTTCATCATGTAATTCATCATGAAATGCATATGCGACAAGACAGAAAATCCCAAGTGTAGAACCGGCACATGCTGAAAATTCAAACCAACTCATCTCAGGTAAGTTTTCTTTATGTGCTTCAAACCACGTTTGTAATCGTGGTTCTCTTTCTTCTAATTTTACATGTTTATGAATTTGTAAATCACAATAATAACAAGCAAGTTCATGAAGAACAGGAGCAATTTTATCATAGTGCTTCGTTTTCTTTAAAACATCTTGGCATGTTTCAACAAGTTCATCTAAATAACCACCATCATCTTGATCATCACGATAACGATAATAATTACCGCCGCCTTCTACTTCAGGTGATAATGCCATTAACATCGATTCATGCAGTGCGGCAAAATCATTTGGATCAAGTGATGTACTGCGATCACATAAATTATCTAAATAGTCGCTGATCGTTTGATACGCTACGATAAAACGAATACATTCTTCTCGGTGTTCATTTGCTAGCAGAGCTAAAATGCCACCGCCCTCACAATGAAACGTTTTATGCTCAATACTTGCGATTGCCTGACTATGAAGCTCATCATTCGGAATATGGTAGGCACGCTCTTTCCACATCGCTAGCTCATGGTGTACAACCGGAAACACATCACGGTATACTTTCGCCATGAGCGTTATGGGATTACTCGGTACGTTCACTTCTTCCTTCATCTCCTCTATTAAATGTACAAATAATGATTTATTTGTTTGTTTTTACTATATTATTGACATGCATTTCAGTAAATGACTGAATATAACTCAAAATTTCATCACGCTCATACTCATTTAATAGCTCGTGATAACAATTCGGCCATTCTTTAAAAGCCTTATCACTTATTTTAACACTATCAAACCAAGTGCGGACACGTGTTTTATCTACAAGTTTATCCTCACAAGCTTGCATTAGCAAGAGCGGAACATCTGGAAAATCATCTATTTTTTTATGAGCAATTTCAATAGACTTAATCAATTCACTATACCAACGTACTGATACTTTGCGCAAGAACAAAGAATCATTCTCCATTGCATCTCTCACTTCATGGTTACGTGTTGACATTTCCACCGTAAGATTCGTTGCAAATTGCAATTTTGGAGCCACAACATTTAATATTCTTGAAGCAAATTGAAGCGGAGCAGAGGGTCCAGTCACTACCCCTAAACAAGGCGAACTCAAAATAATACCTTCTACATCTTCTCTCTTCGTTTCTTGCATCATACGAATGATAATAAGACCACCCATACTATGACCGAATAGAAAAATAGGTAACCTATACTTTCTTGCTTCTTTCACCCATAATTTAACTTCCTCTATGTATTCATCAAATGAATCAATATGTCCTCTATTTCTTGAAGTCGTTCCATGTGACGGAAGATCCCCCATCACGACGTGGTAGCCGATATGATTCCACATTTCCGCAACGGCTTCGTAACGTCCGTGATATTCCATTGCGCCGTGCACAATAACAATGACCGCTTTTGCTTCCTCCGCTTCATAATTCCACATACGGCTCTCCTCCATTTCACTCTTTCTCATAATTTGATACACTAAAACTAGTCTCTAGGAAAGGAAGACTTTACATGATATATCCTTACAAAGAAAAAAAACCGAAAATTGCGAGTAGTGCTTTTATCGCTGACTATGTTACGATTACAGGCGATGTTTCCGTTGGCGAGGAATCAAGTATTTGGTTTAATACAGTCATCCGTGGTGATGTGTCACCGACAATCATTGGAGACCGAGTAAATGTACAAGACCAATGTACACTTCACCAAAGCCCGCAGTATCCTCTTATTTTAGAAAACGACGTAACAATTGGGCATCAAGTCATTTTACATAGTTGCCATATTAAGAAAGATGCTTTAATTGGAATGGGATCTATTATATTAGATGGTGCTGAAATTGGCGAAGGAGCTTTTATCGGCGCTGGAAGCCTCGTTTCACAAGGAAAGAAAATTCCACCAAACACGTTAGCTTTCGGTCGTCCCGCGAAAGTCATTCGTGAATTAACAGAAGAAGACCGTAAAGATATGGAGCGTATTCGCACGCAATACGTTGAAAAAGGTCAATATTATAAATCATTACAGAAGTAAATTTCCGCTGCCATAAGATTGGCAGCTTTTTTTATATAAAATCTAACTTTTTCTTTACAAAACATTATTACTCCCTCAACAAAATCTTATTAAAATAAAAGCTAATATCTCCATATATATGTAGATGAGGGAGGAGAATTTTCATGAAGGTCAGTGGGTTATATAAAATAGAATGTTACATTTTCAGAGGAATTAACCGCTACTTTGATCAAAAAACATTAAATATCTTTTTCAGCAATATTACTCATATCGGTGGCGCGACTTTCTCCATCGCACTCACACTTTTCTTTTTAATTTTCGCAAAGGGAACTTTGCATCAAGCTGCAATTGCAACTGCTATTTCGTTAGCAATTAGCCATATTCCTGTGCAAATATTAAAAAGGTGGTATCCGCGAAAACGTCCTTATTTAACAATTCAGGATGCAAAATATCCAGTCCATCCATTAAAAGACCACTCTTTCCCGTCTGGTCATACAACAGCCGTTTTCTCTGTCTTCATTCCATTTATTTGCTATAATCCAAGCTTACTTGCTTTCCTATTACCGTTAGCATTATGCGTCGGTATTTCACGTATTTATTTAGGACTTCACTATCCGTCAGATGTATTCGTCGGTATGTGCCTTGGCACTTGCTCTGGCATCATCTCTTTTTATCAATTCATCCCACTTTTCACATAAAGGAGTGATATGATGAGAGTCGCCATTTTTACCGATACTTTTACGCCACAAGTTAACGGGGTTGCGAAAACGTTAGAGCGATTAACACAATATTTTCAGAAAGAACAGATCTCCTATTCTGTTTTCGCTCCTCAGCATACAGCTGAAGATAATTTTGTAGCGAATGTGAATAAGATGAGAAGTATCCCGTTAACAATATTATATCCAGAATGTCGTTTTTCTTTTCCTACTCCGCGCATTAAACGAGAACTACTTTCCTTTAAACCTGACATTATTCACATTGCCACACCTTTCAACATGGGACTTTGTGGATTGTATTATGCAAAAAAGTTAAACATCCCAGTTGTCGGTTCTTATCATACTGATTTCGATGCCTATTTACGTTATTACAAAATCGAATTCCTCTCCAATATGCTGTGGAACTATTTAAAATGGTTTCATAGTCATATGCAAAAAAATTTTGTACCTTCCTTTGAAACATTACATCAATTAAAAAACAAAGGCTTTCAGACCCTCTCTATATGGGGACGTGGTGTAGATTGCACACTCTTTCATCCTGCTTACAATACAGACCTATTCCGAAAAAAATATAATATTACAGCGAAGTATGTCCTTTCCTATGTTGGACGAATTGCTCCTGAAAAAGATATTGATACGCTACAACACCTTATCGTTAAAACAGCACATACTCGAAACGATATTCATTGGCTCATTGCAGGAGACGGTCCTCTAGCAACAAGTTTACGTGAAGCTGTTCCGAAAACAAATATCACTTTTACTGGCTATTTACAAAGTGCAGATTTAGCTGCAGCATATGCTTGTTCTAACATAATGGTGTTTCCATCAGCTACTGAAACATTCGGAAATGTCGTACTTGAATCACTCGCATGCGGTACACCTGTCATTGGTGCAAGTAGTGGCGGGGTTAAAAATATTATTACAGATGGAAAAACGGGAGTTCTTTGTCCTCCTAAAAATGAAGATGCATTTCTATCATCCATTTATTTTTTATTACAAAATGAAGAAAAACTTGAGCAGATGGGAATAGCAGCTTCATCTTTTGCGAAATCAAAGAGCTGGGATGAGATCTTTCGCGGTTTGCTTAACCAATATGAAGAAGTCCTGCAGCATAACGCATCAGAGTTGCTTGCTTAAATAGAAAAACTCCCTTCAAAAAAACGAAGGGAGTTTATTACATGGTCATAAATTTTAGTTTAATAAATGATACATAAGGTTAAACATTGTTTTATTTCTATATTAATTATATCAAAAATAAACATAACTAAACAGACTTGTAATAAAAACCCATAAAAATTAATATATGGTTATACAGTATTTTAAACTGTATAATGATTTTAAGAATTCCCCTTAAAATCAACTTACTCACATACCTTTATACAGCAATTGTTCCCCAATTCTGTATATCAAAAAACCTTTCATTCATTTGAAAGGTCTTTTTGAGCCTGCACATATTCTTCTTTCGTATTTACATTTATAAACCAATCCGCATTCGCCTGTACATCTTCTCCAGAAACATACTTCACATTACATAGTGATAAAAGCTGGCCCATACTTCTTTTTTCTTCCTGAAGTAAAGCATAAATCTTTTCTTTCACGCGGTTATGATACGCCGCAAGTAGCGGTTGTTTTCTTCCATTAATAATAGGTACAACCGCATCATATTCATTGCTCGTTTGCTCTAGTAAAATGGCAAACCATTGATGCGAAACGTTTGGTGCATCGCAAGGCATAATAGCGTACCAATCTGCTTCTATGTATTCCATACCTGATACAATGCCCGCAAGCGGTCCATTTCCTTTATAGTGCGGGATATCTTCTATAACAGGAACTTGTACGAATTGCTCTACTCGCTCTTTTATATCAGTATGGCTAATTACTACAATGTCTTGCAAAGTAGTTCCCATCACTTTCACAATATGCTCAACAAAAGTAGTTCCCTTCCAAATTGCTAACGCTTTCGGCTCACCAAATCTACTCGACATACCGCCCGCTAATACAATTCCAGCACACTTACTCATTGGCGATGCAGCTCAAATGTAATATGGCCTAATTCCGGTAAAATTAATTTATTCATCGCAAGTCGAACCGCTCCGCTAGACCCTGGCATCGAGAAGACTACTTTGCGCCCAATTGTACCACCAATCGCTCTACTTAACATTGCGCTGCTTCCGATATCTTCTAAATAACTAATCATACGGAACAGCTCACCAAATCCAACAATTTCTTTATCTAATAACGCTGATACTGCTTCAATTGTGACATCGCGTTTCGTAATACCAGTACCGCCGTTTGTTAATACAACATCTACATCTTCCTTATGATAAC
The DNA here is from genome assembly GCF_030164735.1 of Bacillus sp. RB3. Taxonomy (NCBI): domain Bacteria; kingdom Bacillati; phylum Bacillota; class Bacilli; order Caryophanales; family Bacillaceae; genus Bacillus; species Bacillus sp. RB3. Next base: position 100,532 of record NZ_JASNGE010000003.1, on the reverse strand, counting down.
CAGCTAACACCGCTTGCTGAATACTTTCTTTATCATCTTTTACAATTTCATAAGAAGTTACTTTATGTCCCGCTTCTTTTAACAATTCATGTAATAGTTGTCCGCTCTTATCTGTTTCTTCCGTACGTGTATCGGAAATCGTAACAATCTTGCAACGCACTTCTTTTGGAGCTTGTTTTTTATGTTCAGTTACACTCATTTTTTATCTTTCCTTTCTTAAAGACTTTTCTTCATTTTATCATACATACCTTTACACAATTATGTATGAAGCCAATCATGCGCCATGATACAATATAAGTATACTAACCCACAAAAAGGAAAGTGTACTTTCTTATACTCCTAGACTACACATCTTTGGCTACTCTTTATATTTTCTACATAATAGAATTCAATTTTAAAACTTGTACTAAAAAATAAATTGGAGGTCTACATAGTATGGAACTTTATAAAAAATTAACAACAACATTTATCCTCTTATTCATCGCTTCAATCACTGTCGGCTTTTCCTTAAAAGGCGCAATTCCATACGCTACATTAGTAAGCATTATATTCGCGACACTATTTTTACTAAGTAGTGCCTTTTGCGCAAGTAAAGCACGTCAAATGAAAGGTTGATTACATATGTTCAAAAAGAAATCAATCTTTTGTAAATCATGTAAAACAGAAATACAAACGTATGAAAAAGCGTGGATTCATATGCCCTTTCCGGCGAATGGCATGACAAATATGAAAAAGTATATTGAATTAGAAGGACAAATTTATTGTAGTTCGTGTGTTGAGATAATGAACAAAAACCAGTAAATACAAAAGGGGTGTTTACATTGTTTGAATCCAACCGTATCCAGTTACGAAAGTTTTCCGAAGATGATATTCTAACATATTATAAATGGCATAATGATATAGACGTTATGAGCTCAACTACACTCACTCTTGATAAATATTCCTTTCAAGACACAGAAAAACTTTGCCGGCAATTTATTCATTCTTCGAACTCTAAGAGCTATATCATTGAAGAAAAAGCTACGCATCTTCCAATTGGTATTACTTCTTTAATTCATATTGATTCGTATAATCGAAACGCTGAATGCATTATTGATATTGGTAAAAAGGATTACTGGGGGCAAGGTTATGGGCAGGAAGCTTTAACCCTATTATTGGATTATGCATTTTTAGAATTAAATTTACATCGCCTTTCTTTACGAGTATTTTCTTTTAACGATAGAGCAGTTAAATTATATAAATCACTTGGTTTTCAACATGAAGGAACTTGTAAAGAAGCTATATTCCGCAACGGCACTTGGCATGACATTGAACTCTTCGCTTTATTCCAACGTAATTATAAATAAAAAAAGCTTTGCGCTCACCGCGCAAAGCTTTTTTTCATATATTATAGACCAGCTTGCTCTTTTAAAGCTGCAGCTTTGTCTGTACGTTCCCATGATAGATCTACATCAGTACGTCCGAAGTGGCCGTAAGCTGCTGTTTGTTTGTAAATTGGGCGACGTAAGTCTAACATTTTAATAATACCAGCCGGGCGAAGATCGAAGTTGTTACGAACTAGTTCTACTAGTACGTCTTCAGATACTTTACCAGTGCCGAATGTATCAACTGAAATTGATACTGGTTGTGCTACACCGATTGCGTATGCAAGTTGTACTTCTGCTTTTTCAGCAAGACCAGCTGCTACGATGTTTTTCGCAACATAACGAGCTGCATATGCTGCAGAACGGTCAACTTTCGTTGCATCTTTACCAGAGAATGCACCGCCACCGTGGCGAGCGTATCCACCGTAAGTATCAACGATGATTTTACGTCCTGTTAAACCAGCATCACCTTGTGGTCCACCAATTACGAAGCGGCCAGTTGGATTAATGAAGAATTTCGTTTCTCCATCCATTAATTCTGCTGGTACTACAGCTTTAATTACGTGCTCTTTTAAGTCGCGATCGATTTCTTCCCATGTAACATCTGGGTGATGTTGTGTAGAAATTACGATAGTATCAACACGTACTGGTTTACCATTTTCATCATACTCAACTGTAACTTGCGTTTTTCCATCTGGACGTAAGTATGATAATGTATCATCTTTACGTACTTCAGTTAAACGGCGAGCTAATTTGTGAGCAAGCGAGATTGGAAGTGGCATTAATTCTTGTGTTTCATTACATGCAAAACCAAACATTAAACCTTGGTCCCCTGCACCAATTGCCTCAATCTCAGCGTCAGTCATTTGACCTTCGCGTGCTTCTAGCGCTTGGTCAACACCCATAGCGATGTCAGCAGACTGCTCATCGATAGATGTTAAAACAGCACAAGTTTCTGCATCGAATCCGTATTTTGCGCGTGTGTAACCAATGCCTTGAATTGTTTCACGAACGATTTTCGGAATATCTACGTAAGTAGAAGTCGTAATTTCCCCCGCTACCAATACTAAACCAGTTGTTACAGTTGTTTCACAAGCTACACGTGCATTTGCGTCTTTTGATAAGATCGCATCTAAAATTGAATCAGAAATTTGGTCACAAATTTTATCTGGATGTCCTTCAGTTACAGACTCAGATGTGAACAGATGACGTTTTTTTGTCATGTGGTAAACCTCCCTACAGTAATTGTATATATTGTACGGAACTCATCCTTAATTTGCCACAAACTGCGACATACATTTATTCTCCCACACAAGCATACAGAAAAACCTTTCCTACTTTACATAGAGGAAAGGTTTAATTTGCTACTTGCATACTGCTTTTTGCCCTTCGCTCTTATCGTTCGAGACCTGTAGCCTCGCACAGGTTTTAGCACCTATTCACCTGCATTTATCAATACAAGTGAGGTTGCTGGGCTTCATCGGGCCTGTCCCTCCGCCAGCTCGGGATAAGAGAGTATCCGTCCCAACCTATACTAAAGAAATGATATTCATTTGTCAATTAATATTCACATTTTCCTGAAAGTTTTTCTCAATACGCCTGAAATGAAATATTAATAAGGAAATAATGCATTCACACAAACAAAAAGAAATAAATAGTATACATTATTTATATAATTGTGTTATACTCTTGTTGGGGATTACGAGAAATATTTCATTAAATGAAAAGGATGGTATATAAATATGAGTACTGTGAATGTCCAAATTGGTTTACACGAATTATTGAACGGAAGCAATGCACAGATTCAACTAAGTGTTCCGCAATTAGTGGAAAAAGTATTAATGCGAAATGAAGGGAAATTAACTTCTACTGGTGCCGTTTCTGCTTCAACAGGAAAATATACAGGACGTTCTCCTAAAGATAAATTTATTGTGAAAGAAGCATCGGTTGCTGACAAAATTGCTTGGGGAGCTGTGAACCAACCGATTTCTGAAGAACATTTTAATAAATTATATACTAAAGTTTTAGAATACTTAAAAGAAAAAGAAGAGTTATTCGTCTTCAAAGGATTTGCAGGCGCTGACCGCAATTACCGCCTACCAATTCAAGTTATTAACGAATATGCATGGCACAATTTATTTGTACATCAATTATTCATTCGTCCAACTGAAGAAGAATTAACGACTCATGAATCAGAGTTCACAATTGTTTCTGCACCGAATTTCAAAGCTGATCCAGCTGTTGACGGTACAAACTCTGAAGCATTCATTATGGTTTCATTCGAAAAACGCATCGTATTAATTGGTGGTACAGAATACGCTGGAGAAATGAAAAAATCAATCTTCTCTATTATGAACTTCTTATTACCTGAACAAGATATTCTTTCTATGCACTGTTCTGCAAACGTAGGTGAAGAAGGCGATGTAGCATTATTCTTCGGTTTATCTGGAACAGGTAAAACAACATTATCTGCTGATCCAAACCGTAAATTAATTGGTGATGATGAGCACGGTTGGTCTGATAACGGTGTATTCAATATTGAAGGCGGTTGCTACGCGAAATGTGTAAACCTTTCTCACGAGAAAGAACCACAAATTTTCGATGCAATCACATTTGGATCTGTTTTAGAAAACGTTATCATTAATGACCAAACGCGTATCGCAGACTATAACGATACTACTTTAACAGAAAATACTCGTGCTGCATACCCTATGCATGCGATCGACAATATCGTACTGCCAAGTGTTGCTGGACACCCAAATACAATCATTTTCTTAACTGCTGATGCATCTGGCGTATTGCCTCCAATCAGTAAGTTATCAAAAGAACAAGCTATGTATCATTTCTTAAGTGGTTACACTAGTAAACTAGCAGGAACAGAGCGCGGTGTTACATCTCCGCAAGCAACATTCTCAACTTGCTTCGGTTCACCATTCTTACCACTTGATGCATCTCGCTATGCTGAAATGCTTGGTGAAAAAATTGAGAAACACGATGCGAAAGTATTCTTAGTAAACACTGGCTGGACTGGTGGCGAATACGGCGTTGGTAAACGTATGAACTTAGGTTACACTCGTGCAATGATTCAAGCTGCATTAAACGGTGAACTTGCGAAAACTGAAACAGCTAAACATGACATCTTCGGTCTTGAAGTTCCACTTCACGTACCAGGTGTACCTGACGAAGTGTTAATGCCTGAACAAACTTGGGCTGATAAAGCTGCTTACAAAGCAAAAGCAATCGAACTTGCAAATGAATTCAAAGCTAACTTCAAAAAGTTCGACAGCGTATCTGAAGACATTATTAACTTAGGCGGTCCAATCGCTTAAATTAAAACTTTCTGTTGAAATAACCCTTTACTCATATGAATAAGTGTCGTGTAACCGTAAAGTTTCGCGTACTCACCGACAAAACCCAATGCGGCTTAACGGTTTATACACACTTACATAAAAAAGAAGCTTACGTGAAAACGTAAGCTTCTTTCTATATCTTATATAAAGTGAAACGCTAATCTCTTCATCTGTGACCTAGATTATAAAATTACAGCTTCGAATATATACATTATATCCCTACTGGGTTTCACATCGTATGGGGCTAAAAAAGGCCCTGACCGCTTCTATCCGTGGCTGGATCATCTATTCCATCTAAAAAGAAGTCTTTTACCTTTTTTAGCTCTTTGTTAGTTCTTTCTCATCTTTCATGCTATAGTATCCTAAATTAACAACAATTAAGAAATACCCACCCAAAATCCCTACTGCAAATGCCCACATAACCATGTGGTGCTCAATTTCGTACATAATAATAGCACCCAAAATTGCAGCTGCAAAACGGTTAAACATACCGAGTGTCGGTGCTTTCGTCTTCTTTACAATACTATCTCCAAGCTTCTCAATTCGTCTCCCTAAAAGCCAAACGCAATACATACTTACAATAAGCCCAATTCCAGCACCTAGAAAATGAGCTGAAAACGGCGTTAACATCCAGCCTAGTAAAAGAAAACCTAGTAAATAATACGATTGAATTTTAAACGATCTTAATGACATACTAATCATGCTGTTCTCCTCTTCAGTAATTTTTATCTATCCAACAAAAAATTTCTTTCAAATTCATATTCCTTAAATCCATTTCACTCAAATTAAAAACAACATAAACAGTATGTTTATGTTGTTTAAATATTTTTAGGAAATAATATTATACAAGATTTCAAACATCATATTCTCATATTTTGTGACGGTTTTTCAAACTTTTTTCGTCCATTTATGAAAAAAATGATATCAATCTATGAACATACGGATATGATGTAATAAGCACACAAATAAAGGGGGCGTCTAATGATTTATTTTTTAATGGCTCTCATTCACCTCATTATCCCTGCACTTATTGGACTTTCATTGTATTGGTACACGAAAAACCATAGCATTTTTTACGCTGTCCTCGGTGTTCTTCTTCCAGGTATTATTCTTATTACACTCTTCCGTATTCCATTTTTAAACTTAATTCCACTTATTACTGCTATCTTATTTCTCATCTTCTTACCAAAAATAAAAAAATAGGAAAGCAGATCATAGGTGATCTGTTTTCCTATTTTGATATAGGTTCCCCTGCAATAGAATGAACTTTTACTTTCTCCGATTTCACAAACCATAGACCGACAAAAATGATAATTCCACCGATGATTTGTTGAAACGATACATATTCATTTGCCCAGACAGCTGCAAATAAAACAGCTACAAGCGGCGTTATATACATATATACCATCGTATGTGACGCCCCAATTTTTTGAACACCAACATACCACATTACTAGACCAAATACTGTTACAAAGAAAATAGAATATAGTAAAGCAAATAGTGTCATTCCGTGAGTAATGTGAAATGGCATGACAAACACATGTGGACCACTTAACAATAATAGCGGAATCGCACCCACTAATGCAGACCATGCTGTAACACGTAATGCTGAATATTTTTTAATTAATGGTCCTGCTAAAACAGGATAAAGCCCCCAGCATATTGATGTAATAAGTCCAATTCCATTGCCATAAAAAGAACTAGTAAGCGAATGTCCTGCTACTAAAACTAATGCTGCACCAACAAAGGCAGTCATAGAACCGATTAACTTTCGAGAAGAAAACTTTTCTTGTTTCAAGAAAATCGCAAATGCAGTTGTAAAAATAGGTGAAATAGAAATGAGTAAAGAGGCATTTGTAGCAGATGTATATTTGACAGTTTCCATAAATAACGTTTGATACAGTACAATACCTACAATGCTAACGATAATTAATCTAGGTATATCCTTTCGCTCCATATAAACCGACTTTTCAATAAAAAAGGTAAGGAGTAACAGAAGCGGTGCCGCCGCCATCATGCGAAGTGCAGTAAACTCAATTGCTGTAAATTCTAAAAGTCCATACTTCGCAATTGTATAGTTAATCCCCCAAATAATAACAACACTTAAAATTAACAACTCAATTCCCCATCTTCTCATGCGTATCCCCTCCGCAAAGAAGATTATACAGAAAATTCAATCACATGTACATTTCATTATGTGAAAAAATCTTTTTACTTTTGAAACGTTTTGGTAAATGAAATTATATCGGCGCAACTCCATTTATATCGGCGATTTCCTAAATATATCAGCGCAACTCCATTTATATCAGCGATTTTTTCAATATATCGACTTATCAACAAAAATCGACAATAATAGCGACTTATAAAATAAAAAAGGTGATTCCAAAATACATTTTGGAATCACCTTTCCTTTACTATATTCGAACGTGTAACTTCATATTTGGATTATAAAACTGGCTTGGGCTCTTCAACTGAAAAGTTCCTCCACCTTCATGCCAATCAACCGTTAACTTATCGTCCATAAATACAAGCTTTGTACGATCAGCGATAAAGTTCATTGTGCTTGATTCAATATCCACATCGCGCTCATCTTTCTCTGCTACAGCTACTAAATCGATAATTCCGCTCATGACACAACCGCAACCCTCATTATCGTAAAATAACTTTATATATTTCGCTTCACTTGGAATCGTATCTATAATCTTTTTATATGCTGCTTCTGTTACAGTAACGTACATATGTTAATCTTCATCCTCTCTTCTCTTATCATTCATATATTGTATCACCATTTTTCTTAAAAGTTATATACAGAAAATTAAGACTAATATACAATGTATGTGATAAAGTTTCAGCAATCGAGCTTTTATGAGTAGTTCATGCAGGAGAAAGGAGGTTTACTATCCGTGTTCAAACTACAACGATATCCTATATTATTAGGTCTATTGGGTAGTTTCTTCATTTCTAGCGGAATGCTATTACAGCATGTACTTCCCTATCCTCCTTCTATCGGCTGGATTCTAGGTTTTATTTGTTACCTATCCGCTTCTTATTTTACTACGAAGAATACAAACAACTCATAAAGCAAGAATCATCTTAAGGAGGATTATCAAACATGCCAGCCTTAAAAAAAATAGAGCAATCACTCAATCACTTATTCCAAATTGAAAAATACGGAAAAGATAGTGCCTTTAGTCGATTTATCCCAGCCGTATATGATCCTATCAAATTTCCTTGGCAACAATTTTTCGAAGCAAATTTTGTAGATTTATTTAACGGCCTTATGATGCACGGATCTGAAAATGTAAACAAAGTATTTTTAGCTGTATTCCCTACAGATGACGTTCTCGAAACATTCATTTCACAATCCACACCTGGTGATTTACTCTTTATGCACCATCCCCTTGTAATGGAGTGTGGCGATCCGCTTGGAAGATCAGGTCGCGGTTTCATACCAATTCCTGAAAAATATTTGCAAGGAATAAAAGAAAAACAACTTTCTATATATACATGTCATGTACCAATGGATTTTCATCAAACGCATGGAACGAGTATTTCAATTGCAAAAGCATTAAACGCTACTGTAGTGGACGACTTTGCATATGGAGGTCCAGAACAAGAACCAATTGGCCTTATTTGTGAAATAGATGAAACATCAACAGAAGCACTCCAAAAACATCTAAAACAACTCTTCCAGATTCCTTACACAGACTTCGAAGGTAAACGACATGATTACATTAAAAAAATCGCAATTATCGCTGGGTGTGGCGATGTTGTATCTTTAATGAAGGAAGCAGAAGAAAAAGGTGCTGAAGCATATATTACAGGAGAAATCCATTGCCATATCGACAATGATTACGGCCGACATAAATACTCGCTCATTATGGATTATGTAAAAGAAACGAATATGTCTCTAATTGGTGTGTCACACTCTGCCTCTGAATATTTAGTGAAAGAGACATTGATGTATGATTGGTTTAAAGAAAATTTTGATGTGGATGTTATTTTGCTTCCGCAGGAGAAATGGTGGCTCTAACGCTATCATTTTTTAAATTTATATACACAATACAATCGACCACAGAAAAATAGAGAAATGTGAAAGCACCACCTGTACCAACGTAAATGCTTTCGTTGTGCCGGAAAACGAACCTACTGGTAGCACCGAGTTTACTGGTGCTACCAGTATTACAGCATGAATATATATTCTATTTTTCTAATCACTGACATATAGCAATTCATTTCATAAAAAAAAGACCCGAGATTCGGGTCAACAAATAGAAATATAAATGAACTACAACAAATAACAGACAAAGCCATTATATATTTTTCATAGTAAAACATCCATTATTTTCTTTTTACACTATCAATATATTATTTTTCGTTATCGTCCTCTTTTTTAGAACGTCTACCTAAGAAGAACACAAAAACATTACTTCCAAATAAGTGATGTTTTTTCTATTTAATGCAGTGGTAACATAACCTCAACCGTTGTTCCAACCCCAACTTCACTTTCAAAACTCATTTTACCATTGTGGTCTTTAATAATTTTTTCTGTAACTACTAAACCTAGACCAGTTCCTGTTTCTTTCGTTGTATAAAAGGCTTCATTTAACTTTGGAATTTTATCTTTTGGAATACCACATCCCTCATCTTTCACTTGAACGATGATTCCATCTTTTACAGTAACTTTAATCGTAATTGTTCCCCCAACTGACATTGCTTCAATTGCATTTTTGATTAAATTAAAAAAGACCTGTTTTAATCGTTTTTCATCACATGTAATGGACGGTAAGTCTTTACTGTAAATACCTTGTATGTGGACTCCTTGTTTTAAAGCAGGCTTTTCCATAACTCGAATAACATAAGAGATAATTTCTTGTATGTTATGAGTTTCTGATTCTAGTGATTTAGATTTCTCAAATCCACTAAGTTCTGTAGCAATTATATGAATCCGATCTACTTCTTGTTTCATAATATCACTATAAATTTTATCCTCTGGATGCTTGTCGGCTTGTTTATTCACAAGTTTTTTTAAGTTTGCTAAAGGTCTTCTAATCTTATAACCAATAACCGTTGCCATTTTTCCAACAGCTGCTAGTTTTTCTGTCTGTTTTATTTCTTTGTCCATCATCTCAAGCGTACGAACGTAAGACTGAACCCTCAAAAATATAATCCAACATATAATAGTAAATACACTATATAATGCCATTGGGATTAAAACGAGAGAAGATTGAATAATGATTCCTGTAAGAGCGTACTTCCCGACAAGTATCGCTGGAACTAACCAGAAATATCTTTTGTTCACAAAGATTGGTGCGAACAAAATAAAAAATACTTCTACTATATTTCCACCGTCAAATTCCGCATCGCTACCATAATAAATCATAATGTTATGGATACAATCTAATACATTATAGCCAATTAGAATAATATACTTTACCACAAAAACATTCTTCCATTTCATAAAGTATATTCCACTGCAAAACAATACTACCGTCAAAAAGTAAAGCCATAAACCTAAACCATCTTCAAACTTTCCTACGCCTTCTTGCTCTCCCGCGATTAAAGGTACGATAAATTCATAGGCAAGATCATACACAAAAAATATAATAAAAAATAAACTTAAAAATACTTTCAATGCCTTTATTTCTTCATTTTTAAATATATAGCCTTTATTCATATGGTAACTCCTAGCTTTTCTTCCACTTGGATTTCAGTATTTCCACACTTCCTTGGGAGAATGATGTCTATTCTCGTTCCAGTATCTCTTTCACTTGAAATATGCAGCTCACCAAGGTGCTCGGCGACAATTCGATTCGCTACCGTAAGTCCCAGACCAATTTTATCTTGTTTCGTTGTATAAAAGGCTTCTGTAACACGGGTTAAGTTTTCTTGCTTAATACCATGACCATTATCGATTACGCTGATTATTACATATTCTTTCCCTTTATTCTCTAATTGCAAATGTAATATGCCACCTTGTTCCATTGCCTCTAAAGCATTTTTTATCGTATATAAAAAGACTCCTCTTATTTTTCGTTCATCACATTCAACTTCTATTGTTTTTTCTTCCACATTAGAAATAAACTGCACGTTTAATTCATTCATTTTTCCGCGAAGACTTGTTATTACTTGTAATACAATTTTTCCTACATCATGTTTCTTATAAATAGAAGGTTTGCATGTAGCAACTTCCATCAACTCACTTATCATATTATTCATATTTTCTATTTCAAAAATCATACGTTTATAAATAGGATCCTCTTCATGCTTCTCTCGTTGTAATTGCGTAAATCCTTTTAATGAAGCCAGTGGATTTTTAATTTCATGTCCAACAGTCGCTGCCATTTTTCCGATTACTGCTAATTTTTGTGATTCACTAGCAATCGCAATACTTTCCTTTACGGCTGAAAGATATTGTAAAAATCGATTTAAAATGATATATGCAACTATTAACATAAGTGTACACATAATAAGGAACATAAATGCTTTTATTTCCTCTAATACAAATAAATAAATTAAATATTTTCCTACAATAGAGGAAAGCAAAAACACATAAAATTTTTTATTTAAAAATATGGGTACAAAGAAAATGAGAATAATTTCTATTATATTTGTCGCATCAAACGCCGCCTTATTATAAAAAATATACGAAACTATATTAGCGATTTCTATCCCTATGTATGCAAATATCCATGCATATTTAACAAGGTTTGCCTTCTCTTTTTTCAGTAAATATATATTCACGCATAGTATTGCTACTCCGCAAATAACTTGCCATATTATGTTGTATCCCTTATCCATTATTGATTTATCTTCTAATACGATTGCATAGAAAATTTGATATACAATAACAATGACATATAACACCCATAAAAGGAGTTTTGCATTCCTTTCTTCTTCTTTATATGATAGAAAACTTTCTTTCACTTCAACACCCCTTCAAAATAACATCTCAAAGAATACCATTTATTATAATAAATGATTTTCATAGACAAACAAAGATAAATCGAACATTTGAGGAAAATCGTACCAAAAACGCAATATATTTAGACTATATACAGAGCATAAAATCTATGATCATTAATACGTATATTATGGAGGATGTTTTATATAGACGGCCTAAAAAGTAAAACAAAGCTTTTAGAATGGAGCCTATTGATAGAACAGGGGGAGTTTTATGTTTGTTACTGTCGAGAAAGATGTGCATATTTTTGTGCAAGACGTTAATCCTGGTCCAGGTAGTAAGACTGTTTTCTTCGTTCACGGATGGCCTTTAAATCATCAAATGTATCAATATCAACTCAATGTTTTACCAGAGCATGGCTTTCGTTGTATCGCCATGGATATACGAGGGAATGGGCAATCTGATAAGCCATGGACTGGTTACACGTATGATCGATTAGCCGATGATATCGCAATTGTTCTAGAAGCACTCCAAGTAGAGAACGCTACATTAGTCGGTTTCTCAGTTGGTGGTGCTCTTTCTATTCGCTATATGTCTCGCTATCATAGGCGCCGCATTTCTAAGCTCGCATTAATTGACGCTGTCTCCCCCTCTTTCGTTAAAAATCAAGAGTCCCCTTACGGTGTACCGAAAGAACAAGCAGATGCTCTCATTAATCAAATGTATGCTAATTTACCAAAATTTTTAAATGACGTATCTTTATCCTTTTTCAATAGAAACTTAGGGGCTGCAACCCTTGAATGGTTTTCTTATCTCGGTATGCAGTCCGCTTCTTATGCCCTTATCAAAATTTTACAAGCAGCTGCAAATGAAGATGTAACGAAAGATTTAAATAAAATTAACGTCCCAACAAAAATCTTCCACGGCGTTCACGACCAACTAATTCCTTACAAAAGTGCTGAGCTCACGCAACAACGAATTAAAAATTCTCAGTTACATGCTCTTACAAATAGTGGTCATGGTTCACCAATCGATCAAGCGGATGAATTAAATAAAGAACTGATAAAATTTTTACATGCATAACAACTGCAATACAAGAACGAAAGTTAATATAATAGATTTTTTCACAAAACATAAAATTCACATATTTCTCACAAATACACAAATAAAACGATTACATTTTCATATATACTAAATGTACAGGTAATACTCCCTAAACCCAGCTTGTCTGGTTACCCCGTTAAATACTATGAAAAAAGAACTTGTATCGTTATACAAGTTCTTTTTGTTTCTTTTATTTAAAGAGGATATCTGTACTATATTGATTTCCAACGAGTAAATCATATTGGAGCATTTTATATTGCTCTAACATTTCTTTTTGTTTCTTTGTTAAATCATTGATTACTTCTCCATTTTTATCAACTTTTAATTCATCTCTAAGCACTGGTATTTCCTTGTAAAGTTCCGATAAAAATTGATAAAATAAGGATTTATTTAATCCTGCATAATCAAAAATAAGATTAGAAAAATGAATTGGGCTTACTAAACCTAAATTATCATTTGGCATATCAAAGTTTGCATACATTAATAGCGGCGTTTGCGCCATCGCTAAACGTTCACTCGGTGTTTTTTCATTCGTTATATACCCGTTTTCTTTATAAAAAGATTTATTTGTTCCTAGTGATGGAAGATGATCTCCAAAGAATACTAATAATGTAGGTCTATCTAAATTATCTAGTTGCTCTATTAAATATTGAAGTGCCTCATCTGAACGTCTTAACCCTTCTGTATACGTCTCTAATTCTCCCTTTGATTCTTCATTTTCTAGCCCGCTAATTTCTATTAGGTTTTCACCAAATCGGCCCTCTGTAAATGGAAAATGATTTTGCATCGTAACTGCATGAATAAATGTAGGCTGTTTTTGTTCCTCTAACTCAGCAATTATCTCTTTACTTATCGCTAAATCACTAATATAATCTCCATCAATATCCACATTTTTCATCGTGTCCTCTGCATTAAACTTATCAAATCCTAACACCTTATATACATCATCACGTTTAAAGAATGTGCGACCAAATGAATGAATTGCACTTGTGTAATACCCTTCTTTTTTCAACGCCGTAGGGATTGATGGAATTTCTTTCTTATTTGTAATAACCTGCTGATATGGTATAGAACCTGGCTTTAACAAACTCATTGAATAACTTGTTAATGCCTCAAATTCAACGTTCGCTGTATTTCCCCCAAATGTAGGAGAAATAGTTTGTCCCCCAGGAAAGTTTTCTATATAATGATGCAAATTTGGTACAGGATCTTCACTAAAAGAAAGGTTGGTTACTTTCGTCGGATCCCAAAACGATTCACTCATTACAAAAATAATATTCGGTTTCTCTTTTTTCTTTTGATTCCCTATATTTCCACTATATTGTTTTTTTATATCGTTTGCTATTTGAAGCATATTTTCTTTAGAATAATTTTTTGGTTTTTCCATAACTGTTGTATCTAAATTGCTAATAAACCCAAGTACAAAACCATTTGAAGCGTAGTTCTCATTTTGATTCCACAAAACAAAATCTACACCTGATTTTTGAAATACTTTATTCATAAATGTATTCGCAAAATTACCGTACGCATATAGAACAAAAATAGATCCTACTACTAATAAGGCTCTTATTCCTAGATGAATCTTTACATTTTGAATATACCTTCTCATATATATCCCTGCTACAATACAAGCTACGATACTTACGATAATGACAAAAATATAACTCCAACTAAAATAGTCCATCACCATCGGTATAACAGATTGCATATGCGTAATTTGTGTGAAATCAGAAGGATATAACGGATCACCTCTGAAAATAAGCTTCAAATAATTCACAATACATAAAATGACTAACGTACAGCTCGTTAAAACCATACTTAGAAAAACCTTACCTATTAAATTATATACAAGAATATATATTGCATAAATTACTACAAAACTTAATATAAACTGCATATTATAAAAGTAAATCCAATTCATTGCCTCTATGAAACTCATATTAACTTGCATGACAATATAAAATAACGCTACTGTATGAGCTAATAAAAGTAATATAAAATGCACTCGCAGGGATGCTCTAAGTATAGACATCTCTTTTTTATTGAAATGCGTAATATAAAACGTTATGCCCCATATGAAAATCATCATAACACTTAAAACAAGCTTTTGATTTAAATGATCTTTCATCATGTCTAAATTAAAAACCTTTAAAATCATAAACAGCATAGTTATTACTAATAAAGTCACCATACTACTTATAATGCTAGAAATTAATATATTTCTTTTTGGAAGATGAAAAAGTGTAGAACCATACTTCAATTCATTCCCTCGTTTCTATGTCTTAATTTCCCCCGCATCGAAAGAACTATTTCTATTAAAATAACATATATTACATATTTCGTCTGCATACTTGCTTCTACCATAAATGTATTGTCTTAATATTCCCTTAATCAACAGTTAAATTGTGGTATACAAATTACTCATTCTTGAAAAACTTAATTTCAGCATTCCACTTTATGATATAATAACTATGTTTTGGAAATCCTTAATACTATTAAAGATTTCACATAAAAATACGAAAGAATTAATAAAAAAGGAGTTGCTCATTTTTGCTTACTAAGTTTAAGAGTTTGCCTAAAGCGGTATATGCAATTTTGGCGCTTTCTTTCCTGTTGCACGTTTTTTGTTTAGTAAAACAGCCAGGATTAGATGGAGAGTTAGTCAAAGTAACATATGGTGCAAATGATGCCTTTAACTATTCGTTAACAGCTGAACAACTATTAAAACATGGTGTATTTGGTTATGTGTATTTAGAACCTAGTGAAGTTCCAGGGAAAAATGCATATATTACACCAGGTCAGCCATTACTATTAGCTGGCGCTATGATTATTTCTGATATTACATCAATTCCTTACTATTACGTAGCAACTGTTATTAACATGATCATGAACCTTTGCACAGTGCTATTAGTATTCTTAATAGGAAAAGAATTGTTCGAAAAAAACATTTATGGAATTGTTGCAAGTATTTTATATGCTATTTATCCAAGTAACTATACATACTTCCGTACATTGCTAACAGAAGTTC
Organism: Bacillus sp. RB3; assembly: GCF_030164735.1. NCBI lineage: Bacteria > Bacillati > Bacillota > Bacilli > Caryophanales > Bacillaceae > Bacillus > Bacillus sp. RB3. The sequence goes on along the minus strand of NZ_JASNGE010000003.1, from coordinate 84,782 downwards.
CATCCATATTCTTATTGGCGTTATGTGTATATGTATTTGTTCTCGCATGGAAATACAATAAAGTGAAATTCCATATATGGTTTGGAATTGTCGTTTCAATTTTACTTATGTTCCGTCCAAATCCAGCTCCAATGATGCTCATTCCTGTTCTTGTTGTGTTATTTACATATGGATTTAAAGAATCCATTCGAATCGGATTGTTATGGTTTATCGGACCTTTCTTTATTATTGGCGCATGGGTTGTTCGTAACTACTTAGCACTCAACCAATTTATTTTATTCTCAACCCAAGGTGCAGATCCACTAATTGCCGGTGCAGATCCATTTAATAAAATTGGATATGAAAATATAGTAAATGAAATGAGAGCTAAAGGCTTAGATGACAAAGGTGCATACGCAAAAGAATTAATTAAGAACGGATTTAAGACGGACTTCACTTATTGGTTCTCTTGGTTCACTGTCGGTAAAACAATTGAATTATTCAAAACAGCTCCTGCTGTAGACCAATATCGTATTCACAACTTTATGCAACTATGTCATAGAGTGTTTATCATCGGTACATTCTTGAGCAGCTTCTGCTTCATGCTAAATTCATTTAAACATAAACGCGTTATGATGCTAGTAGCAAGTTCAATTATTTACATTATCTTCTCAAACTTATTCTTAGCAATTAATCGCTATGGATTTTTCATTAATCCTCTTATGTGCTTAATTCTTGCATACGGATTAATTCACATTGTGCAGAAGCTTCCATTCTTCCGCACTAATCAAGCATAATAAGAAAGAGGTCGTCCACCGTTGGACGACCTCTTTCTTATTCCCCCACACTTTACATACGGCCAATTTGTCCATTCTGTAATCGCACTTTAATTCCGTATGTATGTGTGTCTGTATTTGTCAAAATATCTTTCACAACACCACTCACTGTTTTACGTATAAATGCAAGTTTTTTACAACTATTACTATAACGAAAAGAGAAAATAATTAGTATGTGTATTATATAAAAGGAAACAGCCATATTTTCCATACGATACATACGAGCACTATAACTACAAAATCAAAAAAATCTAATCTCGGTCCTTTTTTCATATTCATATGTAGCCACATATGAAACCATTTTATTTTTGTATATTTATGGATGTTTTTCTTTGCAAATCGGTAAATAAGCATTTGCATAATAAAAAATCCGGCCACAAAAATAAATAATAAGATGAGAAATCCAATCACAAAATTCCTCCTATTTTTGTAGCGTTTTTTCTACTATCCGATTTTTCAAAACCCACTCTTCAAACTGGGCACTTCCAAATTCCCAACTAAGATCGCGAGCATGTACAGAAAAAACGTAATAACCGGCATATTCGTCCATAAACCTACCTAACTCTACATCGTCTTTCTGAATACCGTATACTCCAAAATTAAAATACACATCCCATACGTCTTCATTCTTCCTCTTATAAGCGATCGATTCCATATCACATTCTGTCCCGAAATAATCAAGATGTAAATGTACGCTATCATCGTATTCGTACTCCATTTTATCACCCCTTATATTTGTACTTCTTTACCACCCAAAAAATTCCTGCTATCTACACTCACATATGGGCACTTACCTACATATCATGCTTGTAGAGTGACTTCTAGGAGGTGTTATATAGTGAAAAAATTAATCGCGATTTTTTGCATCATGTTACTAGCTGTTTTTACTTTTGCTGCTTGTAGTAGTAAAAAAGAAAGTACGAAAGAACAAACTCAAAACATTCGCGTTGGCGAAGTTACCCATTCTCTCTTCTATGCCCCATTATATGTCGGGATTGAAAAAGGATTTTTTAAAGATGAAGGACTAAATATTGACCTACAAACAACAGCTGGTGGCGATAAAACGATGACCGCCCTATTATCTGGCGGAATTGATATTGCTCTCGTCGGTTCTGAAACGTCTATTTACGTTCATCAACAAGGAGCGAAAGACCCTGTCATTAACTTTGCACAGCTTACACAAACAGATGGGACATTTTTAGTTTCACGTAAAAAACTAGACTCTTTTAATTGGAATGACGTAAAAGGTGTTACATTTTTAGGACAGCGTAAAGGCGGCATGCCGCAAATGGTTGGGGAATACGTTTTAAAGAAAAATGGCATTGATCCTCGGAAAGATACGAACTTAATTCAAAATATCGAATTTGCTAATATTGCAAATGCCTTTGCATCTGGTACAGGAGAGTTTGTGCAGCTCTTTGAACCGACTGCAAGCATATTCGAAAAAGAAGGTAAAGGTTATATCGTCGCTTCATTCGGAAATGAATCTGGTACTGTTCCTTATACAACGTTCATGGCAAAAGAAAGTTTCTTAAAGAAAGATAAAGCTGCTGCTGAAAAGTTCACACGTGCGCTCTATAAAGCACAGCAATGGGTTGATACACATAGTCCAGAAGAGATTGCTGATGCTGTTTCTCCGCTATTTAAAGACACTTCAAAAGACATTACAGTAAAAGTAATTGAACGGTATAAAAAACAACATTCTTATGCGACAAATCCACTACTAGATGCGGAAGAATGGAAACAACTCCAAACTATTATGAAAGACGCTGGTGAATTACAAAAAGAAGTCCCACATGAAGCGCTCGTCAATACAAAAATTGCCGAAAGCGTTATTAAGAAATAGAGGCGAAGTGTATGAGTTTTTTACAAATACGTAACGTTTCTCACTGTTTTTTCGCAAAAGAGAACGCCAAACTTATTCTCGAAGATATGAGCTTACAAGTGGAAGAAGGAGAATTTATTTCTATACTCGGCCCAAGTGGTTGCGGTAAAACAACGCTCCTCTCAATCATTGCTGGACTACTTGATCCAATTGATGGTATCGTCTTTTTAGATGGTGAACCAATTACAACGAAAACTTCATCTATGGGATATATGTTGCAGCAAGATTACTTATTCCCGTGGAAAACAATTGAAGAAAATATTATGCTTGGACTTCATATTCGAAAGATTTATGATGAACAGATGAAAGAACATACTTTAAATCTTTTAAAACAAGTCGGTCTACATGGGGTAGAAGGACAATATCCTCGTGAACTATCCGGCGGTATGCGTCAACGTGCTGCTCTCGTTCGAACGTTAGCAACTGATCCGAAAATTTTATTACTAGATGAACCATTCTCCGCACTCGATTATCAAACGAAATTAAAACTAGAAGAACTCGTTTTCAACTTACTAAATAAATATAAAAAAACATCACTACTTGTTACTCACGATATTGAAGAGGCGATTGCGATGAGTGATCGTATTTATTTACTGCAAGCGAATCCTGGAAAAATCGCAAAAACCTTTATCGTCCCGGAAAGTATCCGTTCTTTATCACCGTTAGAAGCACGCCATCACTACGATTTCCCAGCCCTCTTTCAAGATATATGGAAGGAGCTGGAACGACTTGGATAATATAAAACAACTACATGAACAATTTCGAAAGAAAGAACGCAGGCGTGCTTGGATTGCTCGCTCATTACAGCTTTTACTACTTATTCTTTTCTTTGCACTATGGGAAATAGCTAGCAAAAAAGAATGGATCGATCCTTTACTCTTTAGTTCTCCTTCGAGTATTTGGGATCTCTTCTTAACGAAATGGATCGACGGTTCACTTTGGGTCCACATATGGACGACATTGCTGGAAACAGGAGTAGGCTTCATTCTCGGAACGGTACTCGGTGCTATTATTGCCACGTTTCTTTGGTGGATGCCACTTCTAGCCCGCGTACTTGATCCTTACCTCGTCGTCCTAAATGCAATGCCAAAAGTTGCACTCGGTCCAATCATCATCGTTATTTTCGGTCCAAACATTTCATCTTCTATCGCAATGGGAGTAATCATTTCCATCATCATTACCATTCTCGTTATTTACAGTGCATTTCAAGAAGTCGATTCTAACTATATAAAAGTGATGGACACATTTGGCGCAAATAAATGGCAATGTTATAAGCAAGTCGTTCTCCCTGCATCCTTTCCAGCAATTATCTCAACGTTAAAAGTAAATGTTGGTTTATCCTGGGTCGGTGTTATTTTCGGAGAACTTCTCGTTTCCAAACAAGGACTTGGCTACTTAATTAGCTACGGATTCCAAGTCTTTAACTTCACACTCGTCTTACTTAGCGTACTACTCACATGTGTTCTTGCAACTCTTATGTATGTATTTGTTGAGGCATTTGAAAAAATTCTAATTGGAAAAAGAAAAAGAAGCTGACTCAAAACAGTGCGCTATAGTCAGCTTCTTTCTTTTACCTTTTATCACACATTTTCGTTTCATTTGTAATGTTTCCATCCGCAACCGTAACTGTATGGAAACAGTCTTTCACACGTACTGTAACGACATTATCTTTTCGATCTATCACATGATAATCATTAAACTTTTCATTCAAAGCACTACGAATTTGCTCCCCTTCAAAAATCGGAAAACCGTGAGACATTACCCAAATGAGACCAGCAACAGCAAGAATCGTTTTCATACGTTTCATTACCTCCTCGAGAGTAAACTTATAGTCCCTACAACACGCGCATTATAATTGTGTCTAAATTGTGACATTTTTATACTAATTCTATTTTATACCGCAAGTTCCTTCTTCTTTTTAATGAAAATACAGAATTTTCAATTTTATCAACATAAAAAAACGCAAAGAATTAAAAATTCTTCACGCTTTTCTTTAACGAAACTATATCGAAAGCATAACTCACATTAGTCTCCACTTTGTTGTTCTATCGTTTTTGAAACATCATATAATCCCGACAGCACTTCCGCTCTCATTTTTACAAGCTCAGGGAACTGATAGAAGAAAGCAATTTTTTTATATTTTAACTCTGTTCCTTCTTTCACCTTTTTTGAATCTTGTAAAATGAACGCTGTAAATGTATCTGCGATATCCTCCGTTACATTTGTTGTTCCATACAGCGATACAAAATCATCATGCTTTTCTTTATAAAATTCAATTTGTGCCTCTTCACTTTCTTCTACTTTCTTTTCTGTCCACTCTTGCTCAATTGGTTTCCAAAATTCATTATAAAATTGGTTAATATACGAAGTTTTTCTCGCACATCCATTTTTCAAGAACACCGTGTTACATTTATTTCGATATGATGAAATGTCTTTCTCTTCATCAAACGCCTCTAAATATTTCCTATCCACTGGTACTTGTTTATGCCCAATCGTTAATACGTGAGCCGTTTCATGAATTAATGTTTTCATCACTTCATCTATATTCACCCCAGAATCGAGCACGTCTAAACTAAGCAACCAATCTCTCGGGTCATCCATACTTGGCATGACATGGGCAACAACGCCGTCATAACCATCCGTTATTAAATCCAACCCTGTTATATTCTCACGATATTTCACTGGAATGAGAGTGCGATACATGTCCCATAACGTTTCATGATACTCTCTATCTTGCCGCTGGCTTAACAAATCATCTTTTGCTACTTTGTCATCTGCAAAAACTTTATTCAATCTCTTACGATCCAATTTCTCAAAATAAGGATCTACAATTTCATCATCATCGATATAATAAGAAGCTAAAAAGAAGTAATTGTCATCCTCTTCTTTTTTCTGTTCCGCCTCTTTCATATTCATACTTTCATACTCTTCTATGTCATAATCCTCTACTTTTTCAAGTTCTGAAAGTCCCTCTATCTTTTTATATACTTTTTGTAATGTTTTATCTCCTATTTGCGTGCACTCTTCTTCTGTTTTACAAATTTCTTTTTCATTCGTAACCTCGATAGCACTCTCGCATCCTGCAACTAAACTGCTTGCTATAATACAACACACTAACTTGCCATACAGTTTCTTCATACAATCCCCCATTATTCCATTCTACAAAATATCATAATCATTTTTTTGCGAATATGCGATAATTAATTATAAAAACTGCAAGGAGGCTTCCCATGATTCGTGCAATCTTATTCGACTTAGATGGAACACTATTAGATCGGCGCCAATCTTTAGAACAATTTATTTGTGAGCAATATAATCGCTTCGCCTCACATTTGAAGAGCATAGAGAAATCAAAGTATTGTTCTCGATTTCTTGAACTCGATAATAATGGCTATACGTGGAAGGATAAAGTATATGCTACTCTCCTTTCTGAATACAACATTACTACTTTAACGCAAGAACAACTACTACACGACTATATTACAAACTTCCAACATCATTGTATTCCTTTCAAAAACACGCATGAACTACTTCAACAGTTAAAGCAGCGAAACATTAAAATTGGTATTATTACAAATGGTTTTACTGAATTTCAGATGAGCAACCTTCGAGCACTACATATACATACGTATACAAACACCATTCTCGTTTCAGAAGCTGAAGGAATTAAAAAACCTCATCCTGAAATTTTCGAACGTGCTTTGCAAAGACTAGATGTGAAGGCAGAAGAATGTCTTTATGTTGGAGATCATCCAGAAAACGATGTGCTTGGTTCTGAACAAGTAGGGATTCTTGGTGTTTGGAAAAAAGATTCGTTTTGGAGGAATTTTAAGCATTCACGTATCGTAGATGATTTGTTGGAGGTGCTTTCGTTTTTAGAGGTGGAGGTATCAACACAATAATAACAAATAAATTATATCAGCGATTTTCACAATATATCAATTCACCAACCAAAAGTAACAATAATAAGAGGAGGCGTTTTTCACAAACGCCTCCTCTTATTATTCATACACTGTAAACTGAGGTTTACTCGGATGATCTTTTACTAGCGCATCATCTGGAAACTTTGAAACTTTTTGATATACGGCAATGTCACCGATACAACCTCCTGTTAGTAGAATTCCTAAAAATGAGAGTGGCTCCAGATTCATAGCTAATCCCAATACAATTGGCAAAATTCCAGTTGGTAAAAACGGAAGCATTAACACTTTCTTCATTTGCTTTACTGTAACCGCCTGTTTAGAATGAGCATATGCAACACCTAATTTCCAATTAACGCCCCATTTTAGTTCACTCCACGGAACACCTCCGATATAGCGAAAGCCAATTAAATGTATCGCCTCATGAATACAAACGAGAACAATCATTGCGATAATAAAAAGAAACATCGTTAATAATGTAACTTCAACTTGAACCCCACCTGAAAGAAATATATGCAAATAACCAATTCCAAACGACAAAGCAATTATTATAAAAAATAAAGAAAAGTTTAATTTAACCATCGAAACAGTAACAGTCGTTTCTTTTCTTTTATCCATCTTCCCCCTCCTAAAATGTAAAGATATCTTTACAAAATTGTATAATATACCCAAAATAATGTAAAGATATATTTACATTTATTCTTACATACAAAAAAAGAAACCGGCTACTTTACTTCGTAAAACAGCCGATTTCTTCTATATGTTTCATCGTACGCGCTAATACGTCATCGCGCATTATAAAGCTAAATTTTCTATTCGTTTTAATGTTGTCAGGAATGTCTTTTAATAAAACAGACCCTTTCGTTTCTTCGTAATGCGTATGTTCTTCTACCGCACTAATTGTTGCAAAATAAATGTTTTTAATGATTATTTTGTCTTTTCCAGATACTTTGTATTGTCCTAAGTAAGTTAAATCAGAAACTATGCCGCCGGTTTCTTCATGAACCTCTCGAACTGCCGCTTCTTCCGGTGTTTCCCCTAGTTCTACTTTACCACCTGGAAATTCAAGACCGCGACGTAAATGATGCGTTAATAACCATTGATCCCCGTACCGGCATACAACCCAAACATGCTTTGGCTCAGGAGAAAATGGATAACGTTCAAACGATAATTGTACAGTGTTGTGGTAATAATCTTTAAATTTGTACATGCCATTACTCCCCTATTGATGGTTACAAGTTTTTCCTACCACAAATTGTAGCATATTCTCGCTTTTCTGCATAATATTATCCAATTACAATCCATTGATTATTCCCATTTGCGCGACTAATTCTTTCGTCTCATGATTTCCTAAATCGTAAATCATTTTATATGCTTTTTGTAGTTGTTCATCATATCGGTCATTATTTGAATCGTGATGATACTCAACAAATGGAACGTGGGAGCGTACAAATGACCCTAAATCTTCTACATATGCTTGATCAAAGTGCTCTCTTAATTCCGTAATTTCCTCATCATTTGCGGAAATCTCAAAATTATACGTATCCGCCGTCTTCACTTGTGAAATTTGACCATTTCCTATTGATATATAATATGTTTTTTTCGTCTCCATGTAACACCCTTCTTTCATCCTTTTATTTTCTATTGTTTTCATCAATTACAAAATTATGTAAAATAAAGAAAAGGAGGGATTTTATGTTCAAAATATTAATTATCGGTATTATCATCGTCCTAATCATCCTCGTACTCTCCATCATGACAATTAATAAAGGCTATGCTTATAAACATTCCGTCGATAAACTAGAAGACAATCCTTATACAAAAAAGAATAAGGAGAATTCCTAATATGCTTCGTATACTTCGCATCATAGTAGCACTCACTGTGATCGTTATGTCGGCAATTGGATTATATACAGGTCAAAATAATTTTTTACCTCTTTCACAATTTCTATTAGGGGCTTTAATGTTTCTCATCGCATTTGAACAAATAAAGAAAAAGGAGGCAGCAACTGGATTTATTTGTATTATTGCCGGTGCTTTCATTTGGATAGTTCTCATTATTACCTACATAAAATAGAGGAGGTCTTTTATGCTAAAAGGGGGTCGGATTACTTTATCACTTATTGCCTTATCTATAGCAATCTATGGATTTTTTACTGGTAGTAGAGAAATAATGCCTTATATGTTCATCTTTTTAGGAGGTATGGCCCTCACCATAAGTTTAGAGGAAATATTAAAACGACAAACAGGAGGTAGTCTGCTCGCTCTACTAGCAGGGGCCGCTGCTTTATTTATTGGTTTCACAGAAATATTCTAGTAAATGGTCTAAAGGAGGCTATACAATGCTAACTCTAACTATATTACGGAGTTTTTTAGCATTTCTCATGCTTCTCTTACTCACTCTAAGCACTTATGTCCATGTTACCGATAATTTTTCACTTCTTCCATACGTACAATTTATTCTCAGTTGTTCCTTTATTCTTCTAGGAATTAATGAATTAAAATCCGGACGAAAATCAATGAGTATCCCGTATTTTTTCGTTTCCAGTCTCATATTCTTCTTTTTAATATCAAACTACTTTCGTTATATGTAGAATGAAATTTTGACCAATTTAGCATTTATAATTATTTTCTCTCAGTAACTATGTCTTTCTACTAAGGGGGATTCCATGTTAAAAAACATTCGAATTATAATCGCCACTATCGCTCTTTCTCTCGTCCTATTTAGCTTCTTTGCAAACTTCACTATTCTTTTACCTTACGTGTTCATCCTTTTGGGAATCGATGAAATAAAGCAGCAGCAAAAAGCGAAAGCATTTGTTTATTTTCTCTGTTCTGCCTTTATTTTATATGTTGGAGTATCTAATATATTTTCATACAAAAGAAGAGTATGGTCGCTCTTAGCACAATAAAAAAACTGCCCTTTCACAGGCAGTTTTTCTTTTTATCCAAAAACTTTCTCAAGTTCATCTTTATCTTGGCTTAACCAGAAGTTCATTAAGCGTTGTGCTCCTTCTAAGTCGTGAAGCTTCGCTTGACCACATTGCGTTTCATTTGCAGCCGGAATTTCTGTAATTTGAACCGCATCTTTTAATGTTAGTTCTAATAAATCAATGATTTCTCGAACTGTCGGCGTTCCGCTCACTACAAGATAATATCCTGTTTGGCAGCCCATCGGTGAAATATCGATAATATCAAAGTGCGGATAACGATCAATATATTTACGTAAATTAAATGCTAATAAATGCTCTAACGTATGAATAACATCTGGTTTCATTGCTTGTTTATTCGGTTGACAGAAACGAATATCAAATTTATTTACAATACCGTCACTACCTACATTGTGAACTCCGCAATGTCTTACATAAGGTGCCTTTACAATCGTATGATCTAATTCAAAGCTTTCTACTGATGGCATACAACATCTCTCCCGCTTTTAATTTAATTCCGTTATATCCAATATGATATAACGGAAATGCACATTAGTAAAGTATTATGTACAGTCGTGCTATAATACTTTAAGAATATGCTGAAAAGGAGACCGTTATGAAACAGATTTTTATTGGGATTATACGCTTTTATCAAAAGTTCATTTCTCCGATGACGCCACCAACATGTCGTTTTTATCCAACTTGTTCTCATTACGGATTAGAGGCGTTTCAAAAACATGGTGCACTCAAAGGCTTTTGGCTTACTTGTAAGCGTATATTAAAATGTCACCCTTTCCACCCGGGAGGATTTGATCCTGTCCCAGATAAAAAGGATGACAAAGTAAATTCTTAATTGTCGTAACCATTCACAACTAAATCTAATTTTCCTGTATCAGGATCTATAACAAGACCGTGAACAGGTACTTCTTCCGGAAGTAATGGGTGGTTGCGAAGTACTGATACGCTATGTTCTACACTTTCTTCCACACTAGAGAAACCGCGCAAGAATTGTTCTAAATCGATTCCAGAATAACGAAGCATATCTAATTTCTCTTCTGTTATACCGCGTTCTTTCATTCTCTCAATCGTACTACTTGCTTGAATTTTTGCCATACCACAATCATGGTGACCAACTACACATACTTCATCAGCGCCAAGTTCGTATACAGCGACTAAAATACTACGCATAATACTTCCAAATGGATGTGAAATAACAGCGCCTGCTACTTTAATAATTTTCACATCACCGTTACGCATATTCATCGCTTTCGGTAATAGTTCAACCAGTCGTGTATCCATACAAGAAATAATTACCATTTTTTTGTTTGGAAATTTCCCCGCTACAAACTCTTCATATTTTTTCTCTTCAACAAATTTCTCATTGTACTGCAAAATCTCTTCTAATGACTTCATAGTAAAGGACCCTCTTTTCTCTCGTTTACACTACATAAATAGTGTACCAAAATATGAAAAACTCAAAAAGGATATCGCTTTATAGTAAAAATAAGATATTTTCAGATAATCGACATAATTCTTTCAAAATATACACACATCTTTGTAACAAGTTTCACATACTTTAAACGTATTTTCACTATAAACTGATTGTAGATAATGTAAAAAAGGAGTGAATATTTATTATGTCCGACGTTCTGTTACTGAGTCGTTTTCAATTTGCAATTACTATTTTTTATCACTTTTTATTTGTACCTTTGACAATCGGACTTGTCATTTTAGTAGCATGTATGGAAACTCAATACGCCCGCACATTGAATCCAACATACCGTAAAATGGCAAATTTTTGGGGTAAATTATTTACAATTAACTTCGTAATGGGGATTATAACCGGGATTACGATGGAATTCCAATTTGGAACAAACTGGTCTGAGTACTCCAAATATATGGGAGACATTTTCGGATCCCCTCTCGCAATCGAAGCACTTGTTGCCTTCTTCTTAGAATCTACTTTCATGGGAATATGGTTATTCGGTAAAGACAAGATTTCACCAAAGTTTCGTGCCTTCTGTATGTGGATGGTTGCACTTGGAACAAACATTTCCGCCCTTTGGATTATTACAGCAAACGGCTTTATGCAAAACCCTGTTGGATACGTCGTGCGTAACGGCCGCGCTGAATTAAATGATTTCTGGGCACTCGTTACGAATCCATACGCTTGGAACATGTTCTTCCATACTGTAGTTGGTTGTTATATCGTAGGTGCTTTCTTCGTTATGGCAATTAGTGCCTATCACTTATTACGTAAAAATGAAGTAGAATTCTTCAAAAAATCATTTAAGTTTGGTTTAATGTTAGGCTTATTCGCCGCAACAATTACACCGTTTATGGGACATCAATCTGGTGTATCAGCAGCTAAATATCAACCCGCAAAAGGTGCTGCGATGGAAGCAGTTTGGGAAACTGGAAAAGGACAAGGCTTCTCAATTGTTCAAATTCCTGATGTGAAAAATGAGAAGAACTTTGAATTCCTTACGATTCCAAAACTCGGAAGCTTCTTCTACACAAATTCATTTAATGGCGAAATTGTTGGTTTAAAAGATATTCCGAAAGATGAACGTCCAAATGTTAACCTCGTGTATTATAGCTTCCGCTTAATGGTTGCACTCGGCATGTTCTTTATGGCATTAACTTGGTATGGCTTCTATTTAAACCGAAAAGGAAAACTAGAAAACTCAAAACGTTATTTGAAAATTACAATATGGTCTGTCTTACTTCCTTATATCGCAATTAACGCAGGATGGATTGTCGCTGAAGTAGGTCGTCAACCATGGACAGTATATAAACTAATGCGTACAGCAGAATCTGTATCACCTATATCTGTCCCGCAAATTTGGTTCTCATTAATTAGTTTAATTTTATTCTACACTTTACTTTTAATCGCAGACGTATACTTAATGCTGAAGTTCGCGAAAAAAGGACCTGCCGCATTAGAAGAACCTGCTACTGAGGGAGGTGTAGCTCATGTCTCATGATATGCTTGCAATCATCTGGTTCGGTTTATGGGGCGTGATTTGGACAGTTTACTTCATTCTTGACGGGTATGCACTTGGTAACGGAATGATTTTTCCTTTCGTTACGAAAGATCGACAAGAACGAAATCAATTACAAGAAGCAATTGGCCCGTTCTGGGGCGGTAATGAAGTATGGTTAATTACAGCTGGTGGCGCAACATTTGCTGCCTTCCCAGTCACATATGCTAATATGTTTAGTTATTTATATACACCGTTATTCTTAGTATTACTTGCACTATTTGCTCGTGCCGCTGGACTGGAATTCATGCATAAAGATGATTCACCAATTTGGCAAAAAACTTGTAAATGGGCATTTGCAATTGGCAGTTTCCTAATCGCCTTCTTATTCGGTGTTACGTTCGCTAATCTTTATTACGGACTACAAATCGGAAAAAATGGCTATGAAGGAAATTTACTTAGCTTACTAAACCATTACGGTATATTAGGTGGTCTTTTCTTCACTGCTATATTTGTCGTATCCGGTGCCCTTTGGGTCATGATTAAAACGACTGGTGAAGTATCTGATCGTGCTTATAAAATCGCAAGACCATTTTCAATGGCAGCTGCTATTATTTTAGCTATCTTCTATGTAGCAACTGCTAATCGGACAAACTTATTCCAAAACTTTACGGAATATCCGGTACTATTCATTCTTCCAGTACTTGCAATGCTAATGAGTGTACTCGCACTTATTATGGTGTACAAACATAAAATTGGCCTTGCATTCACATTCGTTTGCCTAACAATCGCAATGTTTATGACAACTGGCTTTGCAGGTATGTTCCCAAGAATGTTACCATCTCGTATTAACGATGCATACAGTACAACGTTATATAACGCAGCTGGTAGTCAATTAAACTTAAAAATTATGTTCTTCGTTGCAATGGTTATGGTACCAATCGTTATTGGATATCAGCTTTGGAGCTACAGTATTTTTAAAAATAAAATTCATAAAGACTCTGCTAAAGGGTATCACTAAAGTAAAAAAAGACACTTCGTTTGAAGTGTCTTTTTTTGTACGTATGATTTTCGATAAGATGTTATATTTCTAATCTAACAACTATAATACAGAAGAATCATTAACAGCTCACAGCTAGAGTGTAACATACAACAAACATGTTACTTTATGCAATTTTGCATTTTAAAATTATAACGTTGATTGAATAACTTGATCATACGCATCATTATCCCTTACATCCGCCGTACTAATCCCGCTAAACGTTTGTACTTTCATTCCTGTATTTGATGATCCCGATCCATTATAAGCTTTCGTCTTTTCAATCGGCTGTACGTTATATTTATCCCCTACATTAATTGTTCCATTGCAGTTTTCAATAATAACACCTTCCACAACTGCCGGCATTTTGTCACCCACTTTCATTTCTTTACTTTTATTTTATGAAAATCGCCTAGAAAAATAGCATGTTTCAATAAGAAAAAGCACTCAATTTGAGTGCTTTTTCTTTAAGCATAAAGACAAGTTTGGAGACAGTTGACTTCTTCAAAATTTTATTAGGGGTAATATTTTGAAAAAGAAAGCCTTTCATATGTAGGTTAACACCACTGGAATATATAGTAAATTGATAATATTTATACGGAAGATTGCTAATGTTTAGTATAGATAGTTTACACTATGCTAACAGTGAAAACTATCTATACTAATAAAAAAAGGTGCCTTCAAAAAAGACACCTTTCAAAAACAGACACTATAAAACAGAATTATTTATTGTTATACGATTGTTAGATACAAAAAGTAGAGGGAAATGTTTGTATTAAATTCTGCTTTATAAAGTCTGTCTACAAATTATATTGTAATCCTCTTCATTTGAAAAAAAATATAATATGCACAATTGCATACAAAAAGAAAAAGCACTCTATTGAGTGCCTTTTCAACCATTTTACTTTTAATATATCGCTTTGAATATATTGTAACATATGTATCCATATATTTTATTGAGAAAATTCAAAATCCTTTTTCTTTCATTTTCACTTATAAAATCATGTAATATAAAAGGTATGTCAAATTCTTATACAAATTGAGGTGTACTATATTTATGATGTATTTCGGAATTATTCCTCTTATATTATTTATTATTTTTCTTATCTCATATTTAAAAGATCCGCGAAAAATAATAAACGGCTTTTTATTTAATTCCTTTGTCTGTTTTTTCCTTCTTTTTTGTGTGATTATATCTGTAAATTCAAGTAGTGATGTCCTACGCTATATTATAATTTTACCTATTTTAGCACTTCTTATTATGCTTCCTTTCGGTATTGTTGCTTTAATGTTTGGGCTATTTCTTAATGCTAGAATTTTAATGAAGCGAGAAGGAAGACGGTTCACTAACTGTTTAACACTCCTTGCTGCTTTAGGGATGTTATTCTTTATGTTACTCCCTATCATAAACCCAGCAAGTTTGGTCTCATCGCATTTAGAGCCTATTTTTGCAGCTATTTCTCTTATAAGCTTCTATTTCTTTATACACTTATCTAACTTCTTAAGCGCATATTTTTTATACCAATTCAACAGACCAAGACGTAATCAAGATTTCATTATCGTTCTTGGTAGCGGCTTAATTAATGATAAAGTACCACCATTACTTGCAAGCCGCATTAATAAAGCTATCGACTTCTATTGGAAACAAGCAGCTGTAAATACACCACCAACAATTATTTTCTCTGGTGGTCAAGGTCCAGATGAAGGTCTTCCAGAGGCAGAAGCAATGCAAAATTATGCTGTTGAAAAAGGAATTCCTCTTGAACATACGGTGCAAGAAAATCGCTCTGTAAACACATATCAAAATATGTTGTTCTCTAAAGAAATTATGGATTCTTTAAAACCTGAAGGTAAATATAAAAGTATTTTTACCACAAATAATTTCCACCTTTTCCGCGCTGGCATATACGCTAGACAAGCTGGTCTTAATAGCCAAGGAATCGGGTCAAAAACTGCATTTTATTACTGGCCTAACGCAATGATTCGCGAATATGTTGCGATTGTCGTAATGGGACGTAAGCGCCATATGAAAATATGTGGAACTATTTTAGGTTTCGCTTTATTCGTATCAATACTTAGTTTTATATTTTCTTAATAGCATCCCATCCTTTGAAAGGATGGGATTTCTTATACTGATTTCAAAAATATTTTAAAGATAATATGGTGATAATATTCCCTGCATACATCCATTAAAGGAGAATTTTTTCAAATTAAATGTTAAAATAAAATTTAGGTGTGAATGACGTAACAAATAAGAAACTAGTTTGAAACGAGGAAATTATATGGAGAAAATTATCAAAAACAAGCCCAATAAGCTAAAAATTGCTTCAAAAGCTTTGATGATTATTATTGGGGCATTTATCACAGCGTACGGATTAGAAGCAGTATTAATTCCAAATAACGTATCAGACGGTGGTGTGACTGGTTTAAGTATCGTTAGTTCAAGATTATTTGGATTGCCATTAGGAGCTCTAATCGCAGTTATTAACATTCCTTTCGTTTGGTTAGGGTATAAGCAAATCGGTAAAAGCTTTGCGATTTATTCTATTATCGGAATTGCTTCATTAGCAGTAGGTACCGTTGTCATGCACGGAATACCAGCTATTATTGAAGGCGATACATTATTAGTTACAGTTGTTGGTGGTATTATCATCGGTTTTGGTATGGGACTAGCATTACGTAACGGTGGGGCATTAGATGGAATCGATATGCTTGCTGTATTGCTTTCTCGTAAGTTACCATTTGGAACGAGTGACCTTATTTTATTCTTAAACATGTTCGTATTTATTTTCGTATCAACGGTATTCGGTCTTCAGGGAGCTATCCTTTCGGCAATTGCTTACTTTATCGCTTCGAAAGTGATTCATATCGTTGAAGTTGGTTTAAGTGGTTCAAAAGCATTTAAAATTATTACAAAAGAGCCTGAATTAATGGTAGAAACAATTCGCGATCGTTTAGGCCGAAGTGCAACATATAACGAAGTATACGGTGGTTATTCAAGAGAGAAATTCAAAGAAATTTCTTGCGTAATTAACCGTTTAGAAGAAAGTAAAATGAAAGAACTTATTAATGAAATCGATCCACACGCCTTTATTACAGTTTATGACGTAGCAGAAGTAAAAGGCGGTAATTTCAAGAAACGTGATATTCATTAATCGTTATATAAAAGAGGGTGTGCCAAAATTTTGGCACACCCTCTGTTTATTATTAAGTTGCTATCGTTGTCAGTTTTTGTGGGTAAGTCGATATATTTCAATAATCCCTGATATATTTTAAGTTGTGGTCGATATATTCTAATAATCGCTGATATATTTTTACTTCCCCCCTTATGCCTAAATCGTACCAACTGAAAGGGATTAATTCCCATAACAAAAAAAGACCAAAAAGCAATTTACACTTTTCGGTCTCTACACTATCTTCTCTTCGTAATCTTTCCTGAACCACCGACCCTCGTTTTCGGAGGAGATGTATTCCTTGGCGGCGTTTTAATAGATGATTTTGGCTTCACATCTGATCCGCTTGAACCGCCTGGTGTTTTCGTAATTTTCCCCTTGCTTCCAGTAGAAGGTGGGGGCGTCGTATTACTTCCTTTTTCAGTAATACTTCCCTTATCACCTACTGATGGTTTCGAATCTACATTATCGCCTCGCTTAATGATAGATCCTTTCCCTTCCTTCGTAATTGGAGGTGGGGTTTTCTTTTCTTCTTTCGTAGGTGGTCTTTCTGGAATAACTGGTTGATGATTTTGTCTGTCATTATATCCTCGGTAATCACCGGATGATGATCTTTTTGAACCGAATATATCGTTTAATATGCTACCCATAATATATCCTTGCAAGAAGGACGGTTGGTAATTTTGACGGACAAATTCTTTATTACTTATTTCAATTAACGTATCAGATGGTTTCTCTTTATCCTTTTGCAGGTTATAAATCTTATCAGAATAAACGAGGAACATTTGATTTTCGTCTTCTTTAGATGCTTGCTTCGGTTCTCTTTCGTTAATGAGTTCCTTCGCTACTTCAGGAACTGACCGATTGGCGGCCCTATACACGTAAGATTCTTGTTTACCTTCCTTGGCAACAGATTCAAGTGGATAACGGTCTTGAATCGACTTTGTCTGCCCGCCTTGACAACCTGATAAGGCATAACCAGCAACAACAAGTAATATAACGATAGCAAGTATAGGGATTACAAACGATTTAATCATGGTAAACAATCGGTTTGACATGATTACGCCCCCTTACGTTGCTCTTATAATTTGTACATCAGCAGGAATGATTGCTTCTCCCTCATACATCATTGTGCGACCATTTTGCCATTCAATACGCAATAATTTTCGATTGTCTGATTGGAATTCCCATACGTGCTGTTCTTCTGAAGCTGAGAATGGAGTTTTTCCCATAACAACAACACGTCCGTTATATTGTTCTTCCATATGGTACTCGGTATCATCCATTTCAATTGTCGTCGGAATTTCATCAATTGAATCTAAGCGACCATCAATTGGTGTATATAATTTGTAATACGTATTTTCACGATCTTCAATTTTTAAATAACGAATGTCTTTTCCATCTTGCAATGTCAAAACAATTTCCTTACGCGAATGCATACTCGTTTTCCCAATTAATTCATACATAACTAATGACACTTCAATCATATCGCCAGGAGCTAACGTTAAAAGACTCTTTTCCGGCTTCGGTGGCTCTGGGCTTTTCATTATATTTTTAATTCGTTTAAATAAACTCATGATCTACCCCTCCTTTTCTCTTTATAAACAAGCACCTAAAATTAGTGCACCAACAATATGTAATGATCCGGCTAACATCGCATGTGCAACGCTACCTTCTTTCGTACCTTCTTCTAAATCAAGACCAGACATTTTCTTTAATACAAATTCGATAAACATTTCTACCACTAATAAAATAACGAAAGAAACTGCTGAAGCAAGAAGTGCCTGCCATAAGTCATTTGCTTTCGTAATTGATTGGGATAAAATGTATCCTTGTGCAAATAATTTCATAATAAAACGAGTTGTTACAGCTGTATTTCCATTTTTAATTTCTTTTAAATCATTGTATTTTGTAAAAATTGAATCAACCCACATAATTGCAAATAAAAGTACTGCACTCGCTCCAGTCCATACAAGCATGGCAACTACATTCATCCATGTCATTGCAAAACCTCCTCTAAATATAATAGAAAACCGACATGAATATATTTAGACATGTCGGTTCATTTGTCTTTATTCTATATTATTTCTCATACTGCTTCATAATACGAGCTAATTCATCGTCAACAGCAGAATTTTTGTTTAAGCTTGCGAATTCATCATCTAATGATTTTTCTTTCTTATAAACTTCACCGCTTGCTTCTGCTTCAGCCTCTAATTGAAGAGCTTTCTCTTCCATACGGCTTAAACCAGCTTTTGCTGAGTTTGAATCAAATCCAGACATCGCCTGATTAATATTTTTTTGTGCTTTCGCCGCATTTACACGCGCTACAAGTGTCTCACGTTTATTTTTCAGCTCATTTAATTGCTTACGCATTTCTTCTAGCTTTAGGCGCAGGTTATCAGCAGCAGCTTTATTTTGCTCATAGCTTGCTTTATACTCATTCATCTTTTGCTCCGCATTTTGTTTTTCTTCTAGTGCACGGCGCGCAAGATCTAAGTTATTAGCTTGAACAGCCATATGAGCTTGCTCTTCACGTTTTTTCACAAGTGCTTCTTGCTCTTCAAATAATATTTTGAATTTCTTCTCAAGCGCGATTTGAGCTGCTACACTTTTCTCAGCTTCTTGTACATCCGCTTGCATATCGCGTAAATATTGATCAGTCATCTTAACTGGATCTTCCGCTTTTTCAATTAATGAATATACATTCGACATTGTTAAATCTCTTAATCGTTTGAATACAGACATCTAAATTCCTCCTATGATATACCTCATATTTCAAATTCACTACTTGGAAAACTGAAAAATCTCCCTTTACAGTAAAGAATATTCATTTTTACAGCCTATGTGTTTATTATAACAAAACTAATATGTCCTTACATGTTATTTCAAAAATACATCCATTATAATATGACATTCTATATACAATATTGTATTTCTAATATATTCTCATTATCCCTTTTTGAAATTAACTTACTTTTATGCAATTTCACTAAATTACATAAGTGTAATGTTACTGTAAGCTAACTCGATAGTTGCATTCTAATATTTCTTATACACTAATACCAGAAGCAACAAACAAGCTTCTTCACTTGTAAGCAATAATACAAAAATTGTATTTAATATAAAACATATAAAAGGAGAAATCATCATGAAAAAATTAGTAGGAATCGGATTAGCAGCAGCAATTTCACTTGGAGCATTATCAGGTTGTTCTTTATTAGGAGAGAAAGCGAACGGTTTTGTACTGTACGGCTCAGAAGAACAAGTTCAGCAAATTACAGATAAAAACAAAAAAGAAGTGAAAGAAAAAGACTTCTATAAAATGAAAATGACAACATTAGATGGTAAAAAAGTTCTTGTAATGGATAAGAAAACTGGTGAGGAACTAGTGAAAAAAGAGTTACTTAGCAAAGTTGATGAAAAAGACAACACGAAACCACTTGATAAATTACCAGCTGTAACAACAGAACAAGGTGTATTATTTGCAAAAGAAAAAGTAGAAAATGCTACACTTGATGGAGCGAAATTAAAATATGAAGGCAACACAATTATCGGAAGTGGCCGTGCATATACAGATATGTATGCGATTGTCGATGACGCAACTTACAACAATGTAAAAGGTGATGAAAAATCTGTAGGTGTATTAAAATTTGATAAAGACCCAAGTAAAGAATTCCCTGGTTACAACGGCGTCGAAGCTTCTCAACTTGTAAAAATTAAAAAGTAAAACAAAAAAGCTTTGCGACATTCGCAAAGCTTTTTTCTATTTATTATGAGCAACTTGTTCCATATCTGGACTACAAGTTTTCGACTGACATGACTTATTTAAAGAACATGCTGCGCATTTTCCTTTTTTACTTCTCTTTACAAAATTAACTAACGTGTATGCTGCATAACCAAAAATGATAGCTCCAATTATAATATTGACCATCATTATACATCTCCTTTTAGAATCCTAGTAAAGATCCAACTTGGTATATAATAAGCGTTAATACATAAGCAACAACAAGCGGGTAAACGACTGAGAAAATCGTCCATTTCACTGATCCTGTTTCACGTTTAATAACAGCCACCGTCGCTAAACATGGAACGTATAATAAAATAAAGAACATAAATGCATAAGCTGATAATGCTGTATAATGTACTCCCATTACGTTTCCAAGCACATCTTCTTTAACTGCATAAATAATTGCCATTGTTGAAACGACAACTTCCTTCGCTAAAAATCCTGTTAAAAGGGATGCTGCAGCTTGCCACGTTCCGAAGCCGAGCGGTGCAAATAGTGGTGCGATAAATCCACCAATCATCGCTAAGTAACTGTCTCCCATATCAACACCAAATCCTGATGGACCTGCATAGTTTAATAACCAAATGACAACCGAACCACCAAAGATGAATGTACCAGCTTTACGAACAAATCCTTTTCCTTTCTCCCACGTGCTCAGCCATAATGTTTTCGCTTGTGGCACACGGTAAGGCGGTAATTCAATTACGAAAATAGACTTTTCCGCTTTCAAAATCGTAAGAGACATAATTTTTGTAACTAATAACGCAAGAACAATCCCTGCAACATATAAAGAAAATACAACAGTCGCCTGACTATGCGGGAAGAATACGCCCGCAAATAATGCATATACAGGTAATCGTGCTGAACAAGACATAAATGGTGTTACTAAAATGGTAAGTAAACGTTCTTTCTCCTGTTCAATCGTTCTCGCAGCCATAATACCTGGAACGTTACATCCAAAACCGATAATCATCGGAATAAAAGCTTTTCCGTTTAAGCCGAAAAACTCCATAATTCTATCCATAACAACTGCAATTCGCGCCATATACCCTGAGTCTTCTAATAATGAAATGAAAAAGAATAGTGCAAAGATTTGTGGTACGAATACTAATACAGCACCAACACCGGCAATAATACCTTCTGTAACGAGTGCTTGAATAAAATGAGAAGCTCCAATACTTGTAAGTCCAGCCGTCACCCAATCCGTAAGCTGGCCACCAAAAAACTCATCTAACATATCCGATAAAGGTTTACCAATCCACGTAAACGTAACCTGAAAAATAAAAAACATAACTGCTAAAAAGATTGGAAGTCCTAAAATTTTATGTGTAATTAATCTATCAATTTTTTCTGAAAAAGGAATTTCCCCTTCTTTCTCATGCTTCATAACATTTGTTTTTAACTTTTCAATATACGCTTCACGAGTTTTGTAAATGTGCTCTTCTAACGTACAATCAAGTTTTCCTTCTAAGCGAGATCGAATGGCTATGAGTTCCTTATAAATTGGTAATGCTTTCATTTCTTTTTCTACTACTTCGTTATTGCTTAAAAATTGAAGTGCTAACCATCTCGGATGCTCGTAATTCACTGTCTCTAAAAGAGCAATTACTTCTCCAATTCCTTCATCCATTTGTACACCATATGAAATAAGGAATGGCTTTTTCTCTTTTTTGTCATTTTCTTTAAGAGTCGTAAGCAGTTCTTCACAGCCTTTTCCACTCCTTGCAACAACAGGAACGACTGTTACACCTACTAGTTCTGATAATCGTTTTACATCAATGACAATTCCTCTTTGCTTCGCCACATCAACCATGTTTAAACCAATTGAGACTGGCTTACCAAATTCAAGTAACTGCAACGTTAAATGCATATTTCTTTCAAACTGCGAGGAATCTACGATATTTAACATATGATTAAATTCTTCTGTTAATAGAAAGTTTGTTACAACACCTTCATCACGTGAAACTGGATTTAAATCATAAACACCTGGTA
The DNA here is from genome assembly GCF_030164735.1 of Bacillus sp. RB3. Lineage (NCBI taxonomy): Bacteria > Bacillati > Bacillota > Bacilli > Caryophanales > Bacillaceae > Bacillus > Bacillus sp. RB3. The sequence continues at coordinate 62,254 of NZ_JASNGE010000003.1, read as the reverse complement.
AATCAATTAATGTTCCTTGTCTATCTTTTAATTTACCAACCTTCTTTTCTACTGTTACACCGCTCCAGTTTCCTACATACTCATAAGAACCAGTAAGTGCATTAAATAATGATGTCTTCCCTGTATTCGGATTCCCTAGCAAAGCTACCTTATTCACGCTAATTCCACCTTTATCATTTTCGCGTCACAATGACGAATACTAATTAACTGTCCACGACACTCCAATGTACAAGGACCTTTAAACATCGCTTTCTGTTTCAGGCGAAGTTCGCTTCCTTCAGCAAGACCGAAAGCAGCTAGTCTACGCTTTAATAGCTGATCTAAAGACTGAATACTTTTTACTAACACTTTCTCTCCAATTTTAATATCTACTAAGCTCATAACCTTCCCCCTCAGAAGAGAATGATAATTATTTTCAAAAAAATTATACCACACCCAATTTCTCTTGTACTATACCCTTTTGCTTCATATTTATTAACATTTCGCTACAATTCTATTTCAATTATTGTCATACTGTATTCGTTTGCCATTCTCATCCATTTCGCTTACAATAAACAATAGCAAATAAAGAATCTCGTTATCACTGGGGGAGCCATGCCGCTGAGAGGGAACACTTCGTTCCGACCCTTCGAACCTGTTAGTTAATGCTAACGCAGGGATTGTGCAAACGTCCGAAATACATACCTCATTTTTATTTACGTATTTCGTATCCTCCTATGATATCTATTCTTTTTTGTACAACTTGGATTTAGGGGGAGACAACATGCGTAACACTAATTTACAAGCGATGATCGAATCTGCTATTCTTGCAGCCTTCGCCATGATTATCGATATTTTACCATTATCACTTAAACTTCCAACAGGCGGTTCTATCTCATTCGCTATGATTCCTATTTTTATTATTGCTTACCGCTGGGGCTTTAAATCAGCTTTCTTAGGTGGTTTAGTTTGGGGACTATTACAAATAGTCGTGGGGGATGCTTATATTTTAACACCTGTTCAAGCATTCATTGAGTACTTCATTGCCTTTGCTTTTATCGGATTTGCTGGCTTATTCTATCGTCCAATTCAAAAAGCACTTTTAACGTCTAATGAAAATAGTGAAGAACATTCAAGTTTAGGTAGTCGCAATGAAAAACCTTCAGCAAAACAAAACCATGGTAAGAAAATCCTTGTTTACATTATCCTTGCTACATTTGTCGGTAGCTTTGCTCGCTATTTCTGTCACTTTATTGCCGGTATTATTTTCTGGGGACAATATGCGCCGAAGGGTCAATCAGCTGTGTTATATTCATTAATCGTAAATGGAAGTACAATGCTTGGTTCTTTTATTTTATGTACAGTTTTACTTATATTTTTATTCCTCACTTCCCCACGCTTATTCAAAAGCATCAGTGCTTATCAAATGAATACACAAAAAAAGGGCGCTTAATGAGCGCTCTTTTTTCATATCGTAATATTAATTAAAAATACAATAAATGCGCAAAAGAAAATAAATACCATTATACTTAGCCAATTGCTATGCACGGTTCATCGACTCCTTACATAACCTCATTTTCTAACCAGATTATATCGCTTAAAAATAAAGATTAGGTAAAGATAATATGAAAATAAATTAAAAAAAGCGTAGCATGCATTATCTACGCTTTTTTCGGTAAGTAAAAGTAAAATAATACACCGTCTTCTGTATTTTTCACTCCATATTCAGCATCGTGTAATTCTAAAATATTTTTAGAAATAGCAAGCCCAAGTCCCGTCCCACCTTGTGAACGCTGACGAGCTGTATCCACTCGATAAAAACGATCCCAAATTTTATCTAATTGTTCTTCTTCAATGTGAGTACCTTTATTTTCAATGCACACTTTTATACGATCCTTCTCATCTATTGTAGAAATAATAATATCTTCTTTATTTGGTGTATAACGTATGGCATTCGTAATGAAGTTAACGATGACTTGTTCAATCCGGCCTTGATTTGCAATCAATTCAAATGAATGTATATTTTTATGAACATGAAGTTCTTTTTTCTCTATTTCCACAGATAGATGTTCACATATATCTTCAATTACTGTATCAATATAAAACGAAGACTTTTTCATTTTATATGTACCAGATTCAAATTTAGCTAACTCAAGCATATCCAAAATTAAAGTATCCATTTTGTCTACTTCTCTCTCCATCGCTTGAAAATAATACTCTTTTTTATGCTCAGCTACCCCGTCTTTTAAAATGGAAATACAACTTTTCATAATACTTAGCGGTGTTTTTAATTCATGCGAAACACCAGAAATGAATTCTTTCCGTGTATTTTCTAACTTTCTTTCCTTTTCAATATCTTCTTCTAACTGTCCAATATGGGAATGGAGTTTATTTGATAGCACATTAATATTTTTCGATAAATCTCCAATTTCATCTTTTGAAGTAATCGGTATTTTTTCTGTAAAATCTAATTGTGCTATTTTCTTCGTCGTATCATTTATTTTTAATAACGGTTTGGCAATTTGTTTTGAGTAATAGAACGAAGCTAAAAAAATAAGAACAACTACAAATGCAATGATATAGATGTAATAATCTTGCACCATTTGTACAGCTTCATCTACGGGCTGTAAAGAAGCCATCGCATAAATATATGTTACTGATCCGTCTTTTTCTATTGGCTTGATTAATAATTTATATTTAATATCATTTTTTTCATAGTCCATTGTTTGTGTTGTATATTGTATGGGCTTGCTCTCTTTTAATAATAAATTAGTTTGAAATTCTTTTATGCTATCTAAGAAGATGCCATTTTTATAAATTGGATTCACAGGACCTTTTACATCTGGTAACTGTACTTTTGTAACACGTCCTCCTATGTAAACGCCTAATTCCTGAGCAGCTTGCTCCTGAACAGCTGGTTTCTTTTCCTTAACAAGTTGTTCCTCAACTGCTCTCTTTTTCTCCTCATTTAATTTGCTCATTTTCTCATTAAATGCTTTTTCTAACGGTTTATTAGATCCACTTAAATTCTGCTTAGATAAAGAAAAAGAGAATGGAATAAAACTATCTTCTTTTCTCACTCCAGAAAAATAAATTTCTTGCCCTAAAAACTGCTCTGATAATTTATTATCAATTTCCTCTATATTGACGAGATTACCTAAGGGAATTTTAAATATTTGTTGTCCAAAGCTCTTTTGTTGCCTACGATCTATCGTTACTTCAAAATAAAAATCATCTGCATGTTTTAAATTCCCGTTCTTATCTAATGTCGTAATCCACGTATTATTTTCTCTTAAAAAGTCTTGCTCTAGTTTCTGAATTTCTTCTGCATTTCCTGCACGATTTAAATAGTTCTTCTCAAAGGAATTTAAATTCACTTTAATATCTTCCACTTTTCGATTCGCATAATATTGTTTAAAAAATATCGTTTGTCCAATAAATATCGTCGCTAAAATTAACATGCATAATGCTGTTGTAAGAGTAAATAATTTTAGTACAATTCCTTTCTTCATACATTCCCCTCAAATTTATAACCAGTTCGTACTACAGTTGTAATATACTTTGCTTTCTCTCCTAATTTATTTCTTAAATTACGAATATGGCTATTCACCGTTCGATCATCGCCAGCAAATTCATATCCCCAAATTCTTGAAATGAGTTGCTCTCGCGTTAAAACGATTCCTTGATTTTTCATGAAATACACCAATATTTCAAACTCCGTATGCGTTAAACTAACATCTGCCTCATCAACAGTAACAGTACGCGACGGAAAATGGACATGGATGCCATGAATCGATAACGTATCATCTTCGTTTTCTAAAGGTTTCTTCGATGCTTTTCTACTTTCTAATAATCGTTTCGCTCTTGCTAATAAAATTGGAGGACTATACGGCTTCGTCACATAGTCATCTGCTCCAAGTTCAAAACCAAGTAACGTATCGTCTTCATCTACACGCGCCGTCAGCATAATAATAGGCACCTCGGACGTCTTCCTAATCCTTCGGCAAACAGACCATCCATCGAGTTCTGGCAACATGATATCTAAAATAACTAAATCAACCTCTTCTTCTTCAAATACAACTAAAGCCTCTTTCCCGTCCCTCGCTTCAAACACTACATATTGTTCACTTAAAAAATAATCTTTTAATATTTCACGTAATATGTCTTCATCTTCAACAATTAAAATGTTTTTTGACATAACTTATATATCCCCCTCTCGCTTTCAGAAACTATAATTTCACTTTGAATAACTGCCAGTTAACTTCGCCTCGATAATATATCTATCTGGTGCATCCCCTATATAATCAAATGGGTAACAAGTTGTCAGTGTTAATATCGGTTCTTCTTTTTTTATAATAACAGTACGATCATCCGCATGAGTAATCCATGTCTTTTGAATTTCATATGTGTACGTTTTATTATCATACTCTAAAACAAGGGTATCCTTTTCTTTCAACTCTTCTAAATCTGTAAATACAGTATCTCGATGTCCACTCAGTACAGTATGTCCCCCTCCAGATGGAGTTGTCGTTAAATCACTAACGAACATACCCACTCCTTTTTTCAAAGTCGTATCATCTGCTCCCCAATATATAGAAAACTTCTTCTTTATTTTCGGTATGTTTAACATCGCTACCTTTTCTCCTTCTTTATGTTCTGTTTGAGAAGAAGGCACTTGAGAAGTTACAGGTGTTTCATGAGAAAGTTGAGTATCTTGTATATTTTTAAGGCTCTTTATTTCTTCTGCCGTTAATTGCCCGGCAGAGCTTCTTCCTTTATACCATTCCACAGCATAATAGGATCCCATGAATAGCCCTATAGCCATCAATATGATACCGATATAATTGAGTAACTTCATTCTTCATTCCTCCATGCCAAAAATGGTAGGAGTAACCTACCATTTTTAATATATGAAATTATCCCATTCTTTATAGGAAAATATTTTATTTACGCTTGAATCTTATTGCGACGATTCAAACCAAATAATGTACCTACCGCTACAAGACATGCACTTAATCCCATCATTGCTACATTATTTGATGCTGTATTTGGTAATTTTTCACCTTGTACAACTGGCTTTGCTTCTTCTTTTTTAGCTACTTCATTCTTTTGCTCGGCTTTTATCGCTGCTTCTTTTTTAGCCATATCGTTTTTTAACTGTTCTTGCGCTATTCTCTTTTTCTCTTCTTCACTTTTTTTCTCAGCTTTTATTGTTTCCTCTTTTTTAGCCATATCATTTTTTTCTTGTACTTGTGCCGCTTGCTTTTTCTCTATTTCACTTTTTTGCTGTTCCTTAATTGCTTCTTCTTTTTTAGCTTTATCCTGTTGTACTTGCGCTTCTTCTTCCTTTGTTACTGTTCCAGTATCCGCACTCGCTACTGAAGAATATCCTACTGTTAAAAGTGCCATTGCACAAATTGGTAATAGTTTCTTTTTCATTTTCACTCTCTCCTTATATTTTATTCACATCTACTCGCATCGGATGTATTACTAGAATAAGCAAGAGATATAAATATAAGATGCAGATGAAATATATTTCATTTAAAGATTTCATTGTAGAAAAAGAAAAAAACATCGCAATATGTACGATGTTTTTTTCGGGTGTGTGTCTCAATTATTTACATGTTACTTTCGCGTGATTTGGAAGTAGAACGGGCCGGAGCGATAACTAATTGTCTCGGCTCAGTTTTCTTGAAGTGATTTTTGACGTTACACTTACGACGTTGAACAACCCACGCTTTAATAGGGTTTGTTAAAATAATCTTTTGCTCTTCGTTAGGGGCCTCTTCTTCAATCTTACAACTCTCGCTCCATTTATTCCATTTCATTGTAAATTTAGAAGAAGAATGATCATTTTCACGATCAAACAAGTGCAAAAAATCCATTTTTCCATCTAGCATTACGGTGTTACTAGTCGCTAAAAAAGAAAAGGTCGTCCAACGTTTCTCCATGCCCTCCTACTCCTTTTTCACATATAGAGTGCCTAAAACTTAATTTACCTAAAATATGCTTGCCTTTTACCTTACACCCATAGTTTATCCAAAATGCTCTTATGCAACTATCGATTTGCCTTACAACTACCTTACATTTTTGTAAGAAACAAAAAAACCTTCACTCTATATAATGAAGGTTTCTCACTTTTTATCTATATGATCTCTCATATCATCAAGTCCAGCTTCTTTTAGCTGCGACATCATACCGTGCGAAATTGCTCCTAACACTAAAGTCATTCCAATTAATGAAATACGAATCGCAGGTACATCAATTACGTAAGCCAACAGGCCAAGAACAATTGTTAAAAGTAATGCTTTTATAAATGTTACACTTGTGTACTGTTTCTTCTTCATCATATTCACCCTTTATGGAAGCGTTTTCTTTATATACTTAGTATATCATATCATCAGATGATTTTGTCGTTATCTTTGTAAAAAATTACTATCTCCTTTGACTTTTTCTATTCTATCCTTTACAGTCGAAATGTTCGTAAGTTTTACACTGTAGGAGGATTACAATGAATATTGAAATAAAAGACACTTTAATTTCTGAAGAACAATTACAAGCAAAAGTTAAAGAATTAGCACTTCAAATCGAACGTGACTTTGAAGGAGAAGAAATCGTAGTTATCGCAGTATTAAAAGGTTCATTCGTATTTGCTGCTGATTTAATTCGTAACATCAAAAATGATGTAACAATTGACTTTATTTCTGCATCTAGCTACGGAAATCAAACAGAAACAACAGGAAAAGTGAAACTACTAAAAGATATCGACGTAAACATTACTGGGAAAAACGTAATTGTTGTAGAAGATATTATCGATTCTGGTTTAACACTTCATTTCCTAAAAGATCACTTCTTTATGCATAAACCAAAAGCACTCAAGTTCTGTACATTACTTGATAAACCAGAACGTCGTAAAGTAGACTTAACAGCTGAATATGTTGGCTTCCAAATTCCAGACGAATTCATCGTTGGATACGGTATCGACTGTGCTGAAAAATATCGTAACTTACCATTCATTGCTTCAGTTGTAACGGAATAATCGTATAACTTAAAAAATCGATAGTACATAAAATGTATATCGGCGATTTTTTAAATATATCGACTTACCGACAATAACTGACAATCTTAGCACCCAATTAATAGGGAGAAGCTGTTCTAAAATACATGGGAACAGCTCCTTTCTTTCCATTACAAACTACAGGGAGAGATGAAATATGACAAAGACAAAATTTGAAAAAGTACTCCTCATCGTAAATCCGAAAGCTGGTCAAGGTGACTTACATACAAATTTAACGAAAATCGTACCACCTCTTGCCGCAGCTTTTCCTGATCTACATATCCTTCATACGAAAAAACAAGGTGATGCAACAAAATATTGCCAAGAGTTTGCTAGTAAAGTAGATTTAATTATCGTCTTTGGTGGTGATGGAACAGTATTTGAATGCACAAATGGCTTAGCACCTCTCGAAACTAGACCTACACTTGCAATCATTCCAGGTGGAACTTGCAACGACTTCTCTCGCACACTTGGTGTTCCGCAAAACATTGCAGAAGCGGCAAAACTTATTACAAAAGAACATATAAAACCAGTTGACGTTGCAAAAGCAAATGAACAACATTTCTTAAACTTCTGGGGCATTGGACTCGTATCTGAAGTATCAAACAATATCGATGCAGAAGAAAAAGCAAAGCTTGGTAAAATCGGTTACTATTTAAGCACAATTCGAACTGTAAAAAATGCTGAAACATTCCCAGTAAAAATTACTTATGACGGACTAGTATATGAAGACGAAGCTGTCCTTGTCATGGTTGGAAATGGTGAATATCTTGGTGGTATTCCATCCTTTATTCCGAACGTAAAATGTGATGACGGAACACTTGATATTTTCGTAGTCAAATCAACAGGTATTCAAGCATTTAAAGATTACATCGGAAAGAAACTATTTGAAGACTCAAATGAAAATGACATCTTCCACGTAAAAGCGAAATCCATTCATATTGAAACGAAAGAAGAAAAAGAAGTAGATACAGATGGAGAAAGTTCGCTTCATACACCTTGTCACATTGAATTATTACCAGGACACTTTACGATGATTTATAATCCTGCGGTTGTGTAAAGAAAAAAACGAGTGCTAGCACTCGTTTTTTCTCTTCTAATCTAGTTATGTCGTTGAATCATTTCTTGTATTTCTTTAACTCTACCTAAAGTAATTCCATTTCTTTGTTCAATCGCTAAAAGATGGTCGGTTGGCTCTAATTCAACATATGGTGCCATTCCAACTTCTCTTATATGTACATTTGTTTTTAAATTTAATGTTTCTGGATAAACTGGTATCTCTACAGATAACCATCCAAAATAAGGATCACTATTTTCCCTGCCTCTTTCATCCCACTTTTCTAATACTTCATCATAACTTTCTTTACTAAGTGATACCCACACAGTCCAAATAAAATTTTCGTGGTAATCAATGATAGGAATCTCTAAGCATCCTCTAATAAAATAGAAGAATGGCTTGTTTGCATACTCTAGTTCTTTTTATGTACAATGAAGGAAAGAAGTACCTTCATATAAGGGAGAGGACAAACTTTGTTCAACCAACAGTTAGTTAATTTACGCATTGATTTTGCATTTAAACAATTGTTTGGTACGAATGGTAGCGAAGATATTCTAATTGCATTTTTAAATGCTATGTTACAAGAGTCTTTAGAGTCGCCCATTGCTTCTCTACAACTAGAAGATCCACATTTACACAGGGAATATGAAGAGGATAAGTTATCTATTTTAGACATTTCAGCAACATTAGACACAGGAACAAAAGTCAATATAGAAATACAACTCAATAATAATCACGATATGGTTAAACGCAGTTTATATTATTGGGGAAGACTATACACATCTCAACTACAAAAAGGGATGCCCTACAGTGCACTTCACAAAACCATCACCATAAACTTACTAAACTTCGTAATGTTTTCGGAACACCCAGCCTTCCATACAACAAGCATATTATGGAATACACAACAACAAAAACTCCTGAGTGACGACATTGAAATCCACATTATAGAAATTCCAAAGTTAACTGAACAATGGCATGAAGAAAAAGTAAATCCGTGGAAAGATCCATTTGTTCGTTGGCTTTTATTGCTTTCAGCAAATGAGGATGAGCACTTAACTAAACTATTGGAGGATATTGCTATGAACCAAGACCCTATTTTACAAAAAGCGATAAATAAATGGGAACGTATGAGTCAAGATTCATCTTTCCGACAAGCCTATGACGCAAGGGAGAAAGTTTTAATGGATGAAGCAGCAAAATTCGCCCATGCAGAGACAGAAGGAATAAAAAGAGGAATGGAACAAGGGATGAAACAAGGAATTAAAAAAGGCATTGAACAGGGCATTGAACAGGGCATTGAACAAGGTCGAAAAGAAGGAGTTCAGCAGGGAAAAATTCAAATGATTAAAAATATGTATGATCTTGGTATACCACTTGAAACGATTGCTAAGGCAAGTAAATTAAGTTTGCATGAGATTGAGCATATTTTAGGACATAAATAGTGATAAAAAAAGAGCTTGAATAGTTTCAAGCTCTTTTTTATCAACTCTCCTCAATATCATCCAATTGAGTCTTATAACATTCATCACACTCTGGCCTCGTAGGAAGAATCCCTCTTTCATCAGGTAATAAAACCCTCAAAACTTCTCGATCCATCTCTACGAAAGACTTCATAATAATGGGATATCCTTCAATAATATTCGTATACTCAATCCCTTGTTCAAACTTTTTTCCTCTCTTTATTTCTTCTATTATGGTACAAAAAACACTATGCGCGACTTCAGGATCCATATTTAATGCTATTTGTAAATCTTGATGATTAAAGTTATCTCTTAGACCATGCGTATGATAATTAGCATGGATGCCATCAATATCTTCTGCTAATATGCTATGCATGTACCATCCATACTCTTGTAGCATATTTTCTTCCCATTCATCTGCATCCTCTTCTAAATCTTCATCAAACAAATTCGGATCATACCACACGTCCTCGTAATCTCCAGCAATTAAAAATCTCCAACCAGGTGGTAACCCTAAATACTTCTTTATTTCAGGTGCCCATTCATCAATATGTTGAACGTGTAAAGGAAGAAAGAAATCTTCTTCTGTCCCCATTTCTTCACCAGCCCAAATGTACCAACCTGTCGTTCCGTTTTCTATAGGCATTCGTAACCCATTAATCGGAGCGATACCATCTTTCACATTTTGCGCTATTCCTAATTTCAAGTCATTCGGAGATTCTACATACTCCGCTTTATATTTATCACATATACTCCTCTGTTCTTTTATGTATTTTTCCATCCTTTTAGCACACTCCCCAATTTTTGAAAGATAGATTTCTTTGCCGAAGCACTCTCTAACTTCCATACCCCACACGGATTATAAAATGGATCCTCTTGTTCATATATATCAATTTCAAAGCCAATCTCTTTCTCCTTATGGTGCATAACATTTCCCGCTAATATATAGTTACTTTTACTCACAACTTCTTGTATTAATTCTGTTCTATCTTTCCATAAACCAGGTACTCCAATAACGATTTGTGTCTCCATCATATGCACTCCACTTCTCATCTATTTTCAATCTATTCTTTCAATCTTCCAAACTAAATTAGCTGGGATATCTTTCTCTAAAAAGGTTAACATCCATACAGTTTAGGCATCCTACTATGATTAAAATCTCCAAATATAACACTCCATGTGTACATTTATATTTATTTTCGTTTACATACTATTGTTATTCATAATCCATTTTAGCTAATAAACAAACGAAAGAGAACTAGGTGGATTAATGTTTACTTAAAAATAAAAAGTCCGAAACTATATAAAGTGATTTCGGACTTTTTATTTTTAAAATATTAAATTACATTTTGAACAAAAAGGAGCTGAATTTCCTCTTCTAATTTTCGTATCACATTTTGGACAATATACATATCGTTCCTCTACCTTTTGTCGTTCTATCATGTGTAAGGATACTATTTTCATACTGCACATAATTCCAATTAAGATAAGGCTAAAAATAAGTAGCACAACGCTCTTCCTTCCTTAACTACTTACCTATATTTTACCATTAAATAAAGATAATTTTATACTTATAATCCTATCTTGTCCTTCATACTGGAAGAAACTTTCTTTACTTCTATTTACTCATCAGTGTGATTCTTTTTTGTCTATATAAATAAAGAATACCTGTAACTATAAAAACAATCACGCCAAAATACACGCCATATTCTATCGCGATCGCTACAATACTTTCAATATGTTGTCCAAATAAAGCACCGAGCACAAAGTAAACGAGTGTCCAAACAAATCCTGTCGTATAAGAATACAAAGCATACGTCTTAAATGACATGTTATTCATTCCAACTAAATACGGTACGATATGTCTTACAACTGGTATAAAGTAACTTGTGACTAACGCATAATGACCATACTTCTCTACCATTTGTTGAGATTTCAAAAGATATTTCGCCTTTTTCTTTTTCATTAGCTTATCAAGTACTTTCGTACCAAATATTTTCCCTAATATATAACCTAAAGAAAGCCCAGATACAACACCTAAATATGTTAATAAAAATGCAGGAATGACACTTAATATCTCTAGTGAAGATACAAAGCCACCACTCATTACGATCATTTCGTCTGGAATTGGCATACCGATAATACCTAGCCATAAACAGAAAAATAATGCCCAATAACCGTATTGTTCAATATAAGATAATAATTCATGTAATTCCATTATGCATATGCTCTCCTTAGCTCTTTTTTACAGCTAAAGACATACGCTGGTGGGAAATTGAGCCACACTTTCTCTAGCGTAATTTCAGGAAAGAAGTGCTGTATAAATCCTTTTTTCACAAGTGAATATTGAAATGTAATAAATTCACCATTCTCATGTATCCCTTCCATTACATTGTTTAAAATACGCTTTGAAACTTCTTCTGGTAAAGAGGTAAAAGGTAATCCCGATAAAACGTAATCCACGCATTCTATATTGAGATCTTCTATATACTTTTTTATATTTTCGGCTGAACCGTGTACAACAATGACGTTCTGCTCATCTTTAAATTTTCTCTTTAGTTCCTTGCAAAACACTTCATTAATTTCAATAAGAAGAAATATTGTTTCCTTCTTCTTTCTCTTCATAATTTCTTTCGTAAAGACTCCTGTACCAGGACCTAACTCTACAATGCATTTCGCTTTATTAAAATCAATTACATCTACCATTTTCTTTGCTAATATTTTTGAACTTGGCGCAATTGCACCAGTATGTTTCGGATGTTTAATAAATTCATGTAAGAATGTTATGAGTTGCATATAAACCTCTCCTCATTCGTTCAATAGTTTTTAACTTGTTTCTAAGTATAACTATTATTTCTTAACAAAAATTGAGGAGATTTCTTAAGATTTTATGAAGAATAAAAAAACAACTATCGCCTATAGCGATAGCTGTCCCTTATTACTTCGCACTCACGATCTTATAATAAGAACGAACCGTTAAGAAGTAATATCCAATATAAATCGCGCCGTATACTCCGATACTAATTAGAAGCGGAATCATAATTTCAAATGGTAATATATTTGATAAACCTTTTAGTGCAAATAGGCTGTGTAAAATACCAATTACTAACGGAATAGCAAAGATAAAGCTCACTTGTTTTGCGATAGCTCTCTTCATCTCTTGCTTCGTTACACCAATTTTATGAAGAACAACGTAGCGATCACGGTCAGCACTTGCTTCTGTTAATTGTTTAAAGTAAATGATTGAGCCTGTTGCTAATAGGAATACTAATCCTAAGAATAACCCAATAAACATCATTAAGCCTGTTGTTTCAAGCCCCATTTGGAATCCTGTATAGAAATCGTTAAATGGTTTTAAAACTTCTGATTCTCCAGCTGGCATAATGCTTGCTAATTTTGCTGTTAACTCTTTACTATTTCGCTCACCTTTTACATCAATATTTTTTACAGTACGCGTTTCGTTTACTTGTTTCACTTGCTCATATGTTTTATCAGGAACGATTACAAATAGTTCATTTAAATTTGTAAGGCTTCTATTATTTACACCTTTAATTTTTAATTCTTTTGACTCGTTTCCAACAGGGAATACAGCTGTATTTCCTGTATAAAGAGGACCAAAATCAAGTTTCTCAATATATAAGCTATCATATACGAAAGCTTCATTCGCACTTAAATTTACAGGTTCTACATCTAAATGTTTCACAAGTGTATTAAAGCTTGATTGAGAAATAAGCTGGTACTGATTCGTAACATTATAGTGTGTGTTCAGAACTTGATCAGCTCTTTCACCTTTAAATGTTCCTTTCATAGGAATCATTTCAACTTCTGATTCATATGTGACTGGGTGATTATTCTTCTCTCCAGCAAGTATTTCATTTACTTTTTTATCTAATGCTGCATCTTTTTTCTCATAGGAATAACTATACGGCGCAGCAACTTTTGATTGCGTAAATGTGTTGTAATACATCGTAACTGACGTACCAACCGCTGTTAATGTTACCGCACTTAAAATAGCGATTGTCGCCAGTGATTTCGCATTTCCTTTAATACGATATAGTAACTGTGATGTCGTTACCATATTCATACCATTATAAAATGCTGACTTATTATTTCTTGCACGTTTCAATACAAATACTGTGAAGAACATGAACAGTAAATAAGTCCCTGCTACTGTCGCTAATAAAATATATAATGCAACGACCATAAAGTCTGCATACATAACTGCTTTCATGTACATTAATGCTAAAAAATAACCTGAACCGATTAAGAAAACTGAAATTAATGCCATAATGACAGATCCTTTTGGCATTGCTTCTCCTTCACGTTCTGCACGGAAAAGTTCAATTAACTTAAAGCGATAAATTAAACGATATCCTTGAAGTGATGTATATAAAATAATCACAAAGAAAATAATTGCTGTATCAATAATGGCAGCCATCGGTACTTCAAAATGAACGTTTAAATTTAATCCCATCATATTTACTAATAACTCAAGGAATAATTTTGAAAGGACACTACCGATCGCAATCCCAATTACTAATGACATTAATCCCATTAACATATTTTCATAAAAGAGCATTTTACCAATTTGTCTTTTACGAATACCTAATAAGGAATAGAGTCCAACTTCTTTTTTACGTTTACGTGTAAAGAATCCGTTCGAATATATAATAAACACTGCTACGAAGATGATAAGCATCACACTTGAAACTTGGAACGCTCCGCTAATCTTTTTAGAAGCTTCTGCTGCTTTTTCCATTTGTGAATTATATTGCAGTGCTTTAAATGTAAAATAAATAACGATACTAAAAATCATAGATGCAAAATATACAAAGTAGTCTTTAAAGTTCCGCTGTATGTTGCGGAGGGCAATGCTAGATAAGGTCATCAGCCATACCTCCAGAAATAGAAGACATTACGTCAACAATTTTTTGGAAGAACTGTTTACGCGTCGATTCACCGCGGTGTAATTCTTTATATAGTTCACCATCTTTAATGAAAATAACTCGTTTACAATAACTTGCTGCAAACGCATCGTGCGTTACCATTAAAATTGTTGAGTTATCATATTCATTTAACGACTTCATACTTTCAAGTAAATCTGTTGCAGATTTAGAATCAAGTGCTCCAGTTGGCTCGTCTCCGAAAATCATACTTGGATTCGTAACAATTGCACGCGATGCTGCACAGCGCTGCTTCTGTCCACCAGATACTTGATATGGGAACTGACTTAAAATATGATCAATACCGAATTTCTTTGAGATTTCAAGAACGCGGCGATCAATCTCACTCGCTTTCACCTTTGATAACGCAAGTGGTAAAGCGATATTCTCTTTCACCGTTAACGTATCTAATAAGTTATAATCTTGGAAAATGAAACCTAAATGATCACGGCGGAATAACGCTAACTTATCATCATTCATCTTTACAATATCTTTTCCATCAATTAAAATTTCACCGTTCGTCGCATTATCAATTGTAGAAAGAACATTTAGTAAAGTCGTCTTACCAGAACCAGAAGGTCCCATAATTCCAACGAACTCACCTTCTTTTACTTGTAAGTTAATACCTTTTAACGCTGCAAATTTATTCCCACCCGTGTCGTACACTTTTTCAATATTTTTTGCTTCTAACACTGTTTTCATCTCGACATCCCTCATTTCTTCTATTCTCTATTTTCAACTATATACACTCTCTACTCTTGCCACTATCGATGTTTCTTACACAAACATGACAGTTATGTAAGACGCATAAGTAAAGATATAAAAATTTAACCTACTGAACAAAAGTACTTTGTTACTATAACATTGGGATATCATACCATCCATTCATTCTCCTTACAGGAACATTACAATTTTGTAAGGTTAAAAATGTCCCCTACAAAGTTGTGCACGAAATGTCGGGTGGAGCTATTTCGTTCCTGCTATTCTATGTACAGAGGAGGTCATAATATGGATTCACTTAAAAATATGAATACTGCTATGCGCTATATTGAAGATAACCTTACGAATGAAATTGATTTTAAAGAAGTTGCGAGGCTAGCTCTCTGTTCTGAGTATCACTTTAAAAGAATGTTTTCGTTTTTAGCAGGTATATCACTATCTGATTATATTCGCTGTAGACGTCTTACTCTCGCTGCCTTTGAACTAAAAAATAGCGATGCAAAAGTCATTGATGTCGCTATAAAATATGGCTACAACTCACCAGATTCATTCGCTCGTGCATTTCAAAACTTGCACGGTATAACACCTTCAGAGGCCCGAAATAGTAGCCATTCTTTGAAGGCTTATTCACCAATGACCTTCCAATTATCCATTCAAGGAGGAAATGAAATGAACTATCGAATTGAAGAAAAAGAGCCATTTCGAATTATAGGTATTACAAAACGAGTACCAATCGTTTTTAACGGTGTAAATGAAGAAATCACTTCTATGTGGAAAAGTTTAAACCCAGAGTCCATTCAAACGTTAAAGTCACTTTCAAACATGGAACCGAGTGGAATCATTAGTGCTTCTACTAACTTTTCTGAAGGAAGAATGGAGGAAAAAGGCGAACTCGATCACTACATTGGAGTAGCCACAACGAAAGATTGCCCAGAGCAATTCGCGCAACTTGAAGTCGCTGCTTCAACATGGGCTATATTCGAAGCTTTCGGTCCATTTCCTGATGCATTACAAAATGTATGGGGACGTATTTATTCTGAATGGTTCCCTTCTTCGAACTATGAACTAGCGGAAGGACCGGAAATATTGTGGAATGAACAGAAAGATATATCTTCTCCAAACTTTAAAAGTGAAATTTGGATACCGGTTTTGAAGAAGTGATAAAAAACAAAGCTGCTCTTCCCTAAAAGGAAAAGCAGCTTTATTTACATTTACATTTTCAACTCTTCTTTATAAATACTATATGACTTTATTGTTGATACGATAATGCATATTAATATGATTCCAATCCCTATAAAAATATTAAATGGATCTGGAAGCAAAGCCCCGACATATATACAAAGTGAACCTATTACAAATACCCTCGAAGCAAATCTATGTGTTTTCCTCCAAACTACAGGATTTTCTAATGTCCAGTCCATTCGAATGCCTACTAACCCGTTTGGCTTCGTTTGTTGCATGTAATTACCTAGTACAAGAAACAATGTTCCAAGTCCAAAATTAAATGCAATTGAGCCCGATGCAATATAATTAGACGCTGCTAATAGCGCAAATAAGTTACAGCCGAATCCTATCAAAAGAATAGCATAACGGATTGCGGAAAGGACTTTAGCATGCTGTTTATACTTATCTTTCGTTACGTCAATATACCCAAGAGCTAGCCATATCAAATACAGCAACATCATGCTTCCTATTGAAACAGAACTTGCTTCTACTTTAGAAAAATATCCATCTACTACTCCTGCTGCATTATAATGGCGTGGAATTTGTTCTGGTAAATATGGCCATACAATATACCATCCAATTGCAATGCCAATAATTAAACTCCATGGTAATACGTGTCTTTTCATCCTCTCTCCCCCATAATTTTTTATTAGGCCCCTATTTCTTTTTTATAAGCAATATATGAATATCCCATTGTTAATCCTACTGCACCAATAATAATTCCAACCATTACGAAAGATTTCCACGTTACTGGTACAAAAACACTTAGAATCATAATAATTCCTAATATAACAAACACCTTTCCGCTAAAACGGTGTGTCTTTCTCCATACTTCCTCGTTACTTAATGTCCACGGTGTTTTTATACCTACAAAGTAATTTGGTTTACATTGTGGTAAATAGTTTCCGATGACTATAAATAAAATACCAACTAATAATTCCGGCACACGATTAATGAATAAGTTGTATCCTAATCCACTTGTAATAATATCTATATTCCCTACAAATAGTAGCAGTAGTATCCCGTTATTCATCATCATAAAAGCTTTAGAGAACTTCTCGTAATTTACTTTCTTTGGGTCAATCTTTGGTAACACGTTTAGAAAAATATATAAAACAATCATAATTCCAATCATAGAAATCATTCCATACAATTTAGAAGAATATCCATCTACCTTACCACCGCTCCAATGCGTTGCAATTGTATCCGGCAAATGTGGCCAAGCAAACGCCCAAGCTAAACAAGTTATAACAATTAATAAGATTGCAAAAAGATGTTTTTTCATTTCCCCTCTTCCCCCTTATTCGTAAATGTAAACACCCAAGTCAATAAATCTTGAAAGACCGTTGTGTTTAAAGAGTACATAACGAATTGTCCTTTCTTTTCATCTTGAATAAGTTCAGCATTTTTAAGTGCATTTAAGTGGTGTGAAATACTTGGTTTTGTCATATTGAAATGTTTAGCGATCTCACCAGCGGTTAGATCCCCTTCTTTTAATAAGTCTAAAATTTTTCGCCTTGTTGGATCTGCTAATGCTTTGAATGCTTGATTCAATGTCTTTCTTCCTTTCGATAATTAGACATTTAGATACTTATCTAAATGTTAAAATGATTTCAGTTGATTGTCAATTATATACGAGGCCCTTTTTACTTTTCTCACTTTTATCCTATACTGTTTACTAGCTTATCTTTCAACATAATGAAAAGACTTGAAACACATGATACACTATAGCTACAATTGTTTTTCTGAGGAGGAATATACATATGTATAAAATTTTAATCGTTGAAGACGATCCAAATATTTCATCATTACTGCAATCTCACATTCAGAAGTACGGTTATGAAGCTGTTGTTGCAGAGAATTTCGATGATATTATGGAATCGTTTAACGCTGTGAAACCACATCTTGTTTTACTTGATGTAAACTTACCGAAATTCGATGGTTTCTACTGGTGCCGTCAAATTCGTCATGAATCTACTTGTCCAATTATTTTCATTTCAGCGCGTGCTGGTGAGATGGAACAAATTATGGCAATTGAAAGCGGTGCGGATGATTACATTACAAAACCATTCCACTACGACGTTGTAATGGCAAAAATTAAAGGACAATTACGCCGTATTTACGGTGATTATGCACCAAATATTTCTGAACGTATCGTTGAAGTAGAAGGTTTAAAACTATTCCCAGAACGTCCTGAAATTCACTTCGGATCTGAACAAGTTCTTTTAACGAAAAAAGAAGCTATTTTAGCTGAAATGTTATTATCTAAATTCCCTCGTACAGCAAGCCGTGAAGATTTATTAGCTGCACTTTGGGATGACGAAAGCTTCGTTGAAGAAAATACATTAAACGTAAACATTACGCGTCTTCGTAAAAAGTTTAATGAGCTTGGTATTGAGAACTCTATTGAAACAGTACGTGGACTTGGATATCGCTTTAACGCAACTTGGAGTGAATAAGCATGAAGCTATTTTTACGTGATCATTTTGCATTTTTCCTACTGTACGTTTTAAACTTTGGTATCATTTTCGTTCTTTATGATGCAGTAGATGGATTTCAAAACAATAAATTTTACTTCGTCGTTTTAAGTTTATATTTATTTATTTGTTTCCTCGCTTACCGTTACGTTCGCAATCGTAGAATGTACCATAGATTAAGCGAGCAACCAGAAAAAATGGAAGATGCGTTTATTGAAAGAGCAACTGCTCCGATGCCTCACGGTGTCAATGAACTCGTGCGTACGCAGTACCGCCTCTTCCAAAAAGAACTACAATCGTATGAAGTAAAACAACAAGAACATCAATTATTTATTAACCACTGGGTACATCAAATGAAGACACCTGTTTCTGTTATGCAGCTTATGGTGCTAGAAATGGAAGACGAGCATTTAATTCCAAAGTTTAAAAAAGAATTAGAGCGTCTAAACCAAGGGCTTGATATGGCTTTATACATGGCTAGGTTAAATAACTTCCATGAAGATTTCCATGTCGAGACGATTTCATTAAAAGATACGGTAACAAAAAATATTAACGGATTAAAAGAACTATTCATTCGTAATGGTGTCTTCCCTGTTTTAGAAGTCCATTCTGATTTAAAAGTTGCTTCTGATGCAAAATGGCTAAAATTTATCATCTATCAGTTAATGACAAATGCTGTTCGTTACTCTGGGGAACGCGGAAAGAAAGTATTCTTATCTGCTTACCGAAACGGAAAAGATATTATTTTAGAAGTTCGCGATGAAGGTGTTGGTATTCCGCAAGAAGATATTCGAAGAGTATTTGAACCATTTTACACTGGGAAAAACGGTCGCGCATTCGGAGAATCTACTGGTATGGGGCTTTATATTGTAAGTAAAATTTGTGATTATTTAGGTCACTCTGTCAAACTAGATTCTGAAGTTGGTAAAGGAACGACGATTAAAATCATCTTCCACAACGCTGCAAATAATCAAGCAGAACATACGGAGAAGGTGACCGAAGCATGATCGTAACATATGCAGGCAAAATGTATGAGAACACACTCTCATACATTTTTTGCAATACAACTACATATTTTCCTTCTAGCGGGAGGTATGTATTATGACATTTTGGCAGTTTGCCTTTAAAAATGTAACACGTAATTCCAGAGCTTATTTTGCTTATTTTGTAAGCAGTTCCTTTTCGATTGCTGTTTTCTTTTCATTTGCTGTTTATTTGTTTCATCCTAAATTACAAAACTTTGACATGACCTCTGAAATTTCAGGATTAATGATATTTTCAGAAGTAGTAATTATATTTTTCTCTTTCTTCTTTTTACTATATTCCATTGGTACTTTTTTAAAAGTTAGAAAAAAACAATTTGGTGTTTTGACCATTTTAGGAATATCGAGAAAACAATTACATCGTCTTGTTTTTATGGAGAATATGTTAATCGGGATTTTATCTATCTTTTTCGGCATGCAGTTTGGAGTTGTTTTTTCTCAATTTTTCTTATTAGTAACAGCCAAACTTACGCATGTTCCAGGAATATATTTATACAGTCCTACTAACGCGTTTATTTTAACAACCATTGTTTTCCTTAGTCTTTTTATCATTGTATCTGCATTCACACCAATGCTTATTCGTACAAAAAAAGCGGTACACCTTTTAAAAACAAATGGTGGAAAACAAAAAGAAAGAAAACCATCCATACTTGTTTCATTATTTGGTGCGATTTGTTTATTTAGTGGTTATGCGTTAGCTGGAAATCCTAAATATTTCGTATCAGTAAGCCCGCAAATCGGTGTTATATATATGGTTTCGAGTATTTTCGTTATCCCAATGCTTGTTACAATAGGAACATATTTTTTCTTTTCTCAAATTAGTTTCTTACTGATTTATATTTTAAAGAAAAGAAGAAGATTTTATATGAAACGGATTAATATGCTTTGGATTTCAGATTTAGCAAACCGTATTCGGACGAATATTAATATGCTTTTTATTGTAGCGATGCTCTCTACAATTGCTTTCACAATGATCACGTTCCTATATGGATTCGGGAAATTTATTAAGCTAGAGGTGAATAGAACTTCCCCTTTCCCAATTTCTTATTTCTCTTATGATGCGAACCCTTTTGTTACAGAGCATTTAAATTGGCTTGAGCAACAATTACAAAAAGAGCATTTCCCTTATCAAAAAATAAAAGCTGATATATATGAAACACCACTAAAAGAAGATAAAGATATAGCTATTTATAATGACGTATACGCAATTAAGCAAAGTGACTATAACAAACTTGCGAATTCTTTACGAATGAAACAACTATTTATGGATGATAACGAAGCATATGTGTTAACAGGGACATCTTATATCACCATATTCAACGAATTTGAGCAAAGCTACAATAGAGATTACATTACACTCTCTAGTACAAATACGAAATTAAGAGTTAAAGGCTATGAGCATGTAAACGCAATCCCATCTGACTTTTCATATCAAACGATAGTGTTGCCTGATGTTATCGTAAATAACTTACCTAACACCGTAAAACATATATCAGCATACAATTACAAAATTCAAAACTGGGAACAGACATATGAAATTGCTGATAATTTTATAGAAAAAGTGCAAAAAGATCGAAATAAATACCAGTATGAAGGGCCTCTTATTCGTTCCTTTGAATCAGCAGGATCGTTATACAAAATAACATCAGGTAGTGCCGCGTACTTCCTAATCGGGACATTTTTAGGAGTTATTTTCTTCATTGGAGCTGGTAGCGTTCTTTACTTTAGAATGTATACGGATTTGACGAACGAACAAGAGAAATATATAACGATTTCTAAAATCGGTGTAACAGATACAGAGATGAAACGATCTGCAACCATTCAACTTAGTATTTTATTTTTCATTCCGTACATTATGGCATCCATTCATACAATGTTCGCAACAAAAATGCTACAAGATGTAATTGGTTTATCTCTGTTCAAAGAAGTTTCAGCCGTTCTTATTATTTTTGGATTCGTTGAAATCGTATTTTTCTTATTCATTCGTTCACTTTATATGCAAAAATTATCACATTACACGAGTGGACAAAATATTTAAAACAAACTTGATGAAAAGAGTATCTCTCATACTCTTTTCATCCTCACCCTATTAGGAGGTTTAGGTGAATGACATTTTGGCAGTTTGCATTTAAAAACGTCACAAGAAACGCCAGAGCTTATTTCGCCTATTTTGTAAGCAGTGCGTTCTCCATCGCAATCTTTTTCTCATTTGCAGTTTATTTATTTCATCCTAAATTGCATATGACAGACGTGAATTTTTCTCTGAACATATTAATGACAATTTCAGAAGTTGTCATTGTGTTCTTTTCATTTTTCTTTTTACTGTATTCAATCGGGACGTTTTTAAAAGTACGAAAAAAACAGTTCGGGATTTTAACAGTGCTTGGCATATCTCAAAAACAATTAAAGCGACTCATATTTATAGAAAATATGTTAATTGGTGCTCTTTCTATATTTTTTGGCATTCAACTTGGACTTGTCTTTTCACAGTTCTTTTTGTTAGTTACCGCCAAAATTACACACGTACCTGGTTTATATTTATATCCGCCTACAAGTGCTATCGTTTTAACTATCATCATCTTTCTCGGCCTCTTCATTCTCGTATCATCTTTTACACCGATGCTCATTCGTACGAGAAAAGCCGTACGTCTTTTAAAAGAAGGAAAACAACAAAAAGAAAGAAAAGCATCCGTGCTCATCTCTCTATTTGGTGCGACCTGTTTAATATGTGGATATGCGTTAGCCGCAAATCCGCTGTATTTTATGTCGCTAGGTGACATAATTGGGCTTTTATATGCCGTCTCTAGTATATTTGTCATCCCATCGCTTATTGCAGCTGGAACATACTTTTTCTTTTCACAAATTAGTTTTTTACTTATTCGTATTTTAAAAACACGAAGAAAGTTTTATATGAAACGAATTAATATGCTTTGGATTTCAGATCTAGCATCACGTATTCGGACAAACATTAACATGCTCTTTATTGTAGCGATGCTATCGACGCTCGCTTTTACAATGATTACATTCTTATATGGCTTCGGGAAATTTACAAAGTTTGATGCGATTAGACAAAATCCTTTCCCGTTTACTTATTTATCGCATACTGAAAATACGTTAGCTGATGAACATTTAAACTGGTTAGAGCAGAAATTTAATGAAGAGCACTTTACTTATACAAAATTTAAAACAGATATATATGAAGTATCTTCAGCTGAAGATAACACGCAGCTCTATTATGCCATTAAACAAAGTGACTATAATGTACTTGCTAAGGCTTTAAATTGGGAAACGCTCACGGTCAATAAGAATGAATCTTATATTCTTATGAAAGACTTAGATGATCAAGTTATTGGAACGCTCCATAATAAAGAACAGAAAAATACTCTTACACTTACTCAAAACAATTTACAACTACAAGTGAAAGAATATAAAAGTTATAGCCCATTCCCAAACAGCTTAATATACCAATTACTCATACTATCTGATGAAAATGTAGAAGCCTTATCCACCGTTTCCAAACAAATGAGTGTATATAACTTCAAAGTTACAGATTGGGAAAAAGCACATAATATCGGTTCATCGTTTATAACAAAAATCCATAACGATAATGCAGCAATTCAAGCAGAGCATCCACCTTTCCATGCAAGTGAAGCGAGCGATTCTCTATATAAGACAAAACTAAATGTCGCTTCGTTCTTCTTAATTGGTACTTTCCTAGGAGTTATTTTCTTTATCGGTGCTGGCAGTGTTCTTTACTTCCGGATGTATACAGATTTAACAAATGAACAAGAAAAATATATAACGATTACGAAAATCGGCTTAACTGAGACTGAAATGAAACGTTCAGCGACAATTCAGCTTGCGATTCTTTTCTTCGTACCTTACATTATGGCATCAATCCATACGATGTTTGCGACAAAGATGCTACAAGAAATATTACATCTCTCGTTCTTCGCTGAAATTACAGTCGTACTGTTGATTTTTGGAACAGTTGAAATTTTATTTTTCCTTTTAATTCGTTCCTTTTATATGCAAAAATTATCACAACACATTAAGTTTTAAAAAGTAGAAAGGTGATTACTATGGAAGAAGTATTACACATAAAAAACGTCTCAAAAGTATATGAGGGGAAAGTCCCTCATACTGCTTTAAAAAATATAAATTTACACGTGGATAAAGGGGAATTCGTTGCCATTATGGGACCATCTGGTAGCGGAAAATCTACATTTTTAAACGTTATCTCTACAATCGATTCTCCGACTTCTGGTGATGTCGTAATTAACGGAAAAAAACCGCACACATTTCGTAGAGAGAAGTTAGCTATTTTCCGAAGACAAGAGTTAGGATTTGTTTTCCAAAACTTTAACCTACTAGATACACTAACAATCGGTGAAAATATCGTACTACCTTTAACATTAGATAATGTTCCATTAAAAGAAATGGATGAAAAGCTTGATAACATTTCAAAAAAGCTTGGAATTGATCATATTTTGGACAAGCGTATTTTTGAAGTTTCTGGGGGACAAGCACAGCGTACCGCAGTAGCACGTGCTGTTATTCATCACCCTTCTCTCTTACTAGCCGATGAACCGACAGGAAACTTAGATTCAAAAGCGGCAATTGACGTAATGGAGTTATTTACGAAATTAAATAAAGAAGAAGATGCAACGATTTTAATGGTTACGCACGATCCGTTTGCAGCAAGTTATTGTAACCGTGTTATTTTCATTAAAGATGGAGAGCTTTACAATGAACTACACCGCGGATTATATCGCGAGAAATTTTATCAAGAAATATTAGATGTTCTAGCGTTATTAGGAGGAAGACGTGGATGACATTTTGGCAATTCGCATTTAAAAATGTCTCACGTAATTCGAAAGCATATTTCGCCTACTTTGTAAGTAGTGCTTTTTCTATCATGGTTTTCTTTTCATTTACTGTATACGCGTATCATCCGCGCTTACAGAGTGTACAAAGCTTTCAAGAACGTGATCCTCTAATGAACTTAGCTAGTACAGCACAACTTGTGATCGTTATGTTCTCGTTCTTCTTTCTCTTATATTCAATTGGAACATTTTTAAATGTTCGGAAGCAGCAATTCGGGATACTCACTATTCTTGGTATCTCACAGAGACAATTAAAGAGACTGTTATTTACTGAAAATATGATAATCGGGATATTGTCTATCTTTATCGGCATTCAAGGTGGACTTGTATTTTCTAACTTTTTCTTATTAGTCACTTCGAAATTAACAAGTGCGAAAGGTCTCTATTTATATTGGCCAACAGAAGCGATTATCGTTACAACCGTAACGTTTATCATTTTATTTTTAATCGTTTCTACGTTTACACCAATGTTTATTCGTACTCGAAAAACAGCCCACCTCATTAAAGGGAACAAGAAAATGCCAGCTGAAAAAAGACCATCTATACTCATCTCTTTATTCGCTTTAATTTGTTTAGGGCTATGCTATTATATCGCTGGTTATCCGCGAGGCTACGTAACGGAAAAAAATGTGCAAAATGGATCTGTCTTTTTTATTATGTTATCTATTTTACCGCTCGTAATAGTCGGGACATATTTATTCTTTTCACAAACATTCCTTCTTTTCATCTATATTTTAAAGAAGCGCAGAAAGTTTTATTTGAAACAAATAAATATGTTATGGATTTCAGATTTAGTTTCTCGTACACGCAGTAATATTAATGTACTCTTTATTGTTTCTATGCTATCTGCACTTGCATTTACGATTATTATTGGATTATTCGCCGCTAATAACAATACGAAGGCATCAGTACTAGAGCGATATCCCGTTCCCTTCACGTATACATCAGAAGGTGACAATTCCCTTGAACAAAAGCATATTTCTACAATTGAAACGGAGCTTACAACTAATAATTTTCTTTACAAAAAATATAAGTTTACAGTATTAAAAGATACAGCTTCCAAAGAAGATATTATGCTTATGAAGATGAGTGATTATAACGCAATTGCTAAACAATTGAAAAGACCGGAAATAACAATTGATTCTACAGAAGTGTATATTATTTCTCGCCACTCACCAGAACTTCTCGATCTCGTATCTAATCCATTTGCAAAGCAAAATACGATTACACTCGGGTCTAATAAAAAAGAATTTCATATTAAAGGGTTTATTAATAAGGGAATCGAACCATCCTTTGCATTCCCACATTTAGCTGTCGTACAAGATTATGTATTTGATAATATGATTCCTCATATTGAAACAACTGTAATCTATAACTACTTCGTAGAAAACTGGGAAAATGCAATCGTTCCAACCAAAAATATGTTACGTGTTATTAGTGGCGATGCGCGTGAGTTCTACGAAAAGCATACAGAAGAGAACGCTCAAGTTCCTTTCTTCATACATACGGCTACGGATGAACTCATTTACGGTAAAGGAAATGCAGTTGCTCAATTCTTTATTTGGGCATTTCTCGGCTTTATTTTCTTTATCGGTG
Source organism: Bacillus sp. RB3 (assembly GCF_030164735.1). NCBI lineage: Bacteria > Bacillati > Bacillota > Bacilli > Caryophanales > Bacillaceae > Bacillus > Bacillus sp. RB3. Next base: position 35,809 of record NZ_JASNGE010000003.1, on the reverse strand, counting down.
CGGCTAGTGTTTTATACTTCCGTATGTATAATGACTTAACAACTGAAAGACAAAAGTATATTACGATTACAAAGCTTGGCTTAACTGAATCAGAAATGTATCGCTCTGCTACCATTCAATTAGGAATTTTATTTTTCGTTCCTTACATCGTTGCTGGTGTTCACACGTTATTTGCGGTTAAGTTTTTACAAAGCATGTTTTCTTTCTCATTACTAAAAGAGACATGTATCGTACTCACCTTTTTCGGGATTATCGAGATTATTTTCTTCTTCTTAATCCGTTCTCTGTACATTAATAAATTATCACAGCATATAAAAATATGAATAAAATGGCCTTGTGCATATTGCACAAGGCCATTTTCAATAGTTTTTAATAATTAGCAGCAATATCCGCCGTAGCCACCATATCCGTAGCCGCCGTAACCGCCATAACCACAACCGCCGCCGCCGAAGCAGCTAGCACCGATGATAATTAATAAAATAAACAATACGATTAGAAGCGCAAAACCGCCTCCGCAACCATGTCTGCGGTTACAATCATCATGTCTGTGTTCACACTTTTCGCTCATTACCCTATTCCTCCTTTAGTATCATTCATAACAAGTTCACCTTGCTCTAAATGAGGGGATTCCATTTATATTATGTTTTCAGGGCGAATAGGAAGCTTGGCTTACCTAAAAACGGGCTTGTTTCAGAAAATGAGCCTTATCAAGATGTAGGTATAAAACATTTGACATACTAATAATTTCTTACTAATATTTAATTGAACGATCAATCAATTTTTTGATTATACATTCAAATTATATAAATCAGGAGTTGAATAGCATGACTGATTCTTTTATTGCAGAGGCTAGGCGTGAACAAATTATTCTTGCATGTATTGATACATTAGAAGAGGTTGGATATAACAACTTGAGCTTAACGAAGGTGGCAAAAAAGGCTAAGATTAGTACCGGACTTATTTCTTATCATTTTAATGATAAGCTTTACCTTATGAACCGTACATTACAATTTTTAGTTGCCAAACAACATGAATTTATTAGTAATCGAGTACTATTAGCTCAATCTGAAATAAATAAACTAGAGGCTTTTATTGAAGCACACTTGGCTTATCAAGAAACTCATTACAAAAATAATATTGCCTTAATTGAGATTGTCTTTAATGCAAGAAATGAAGAGAACATTCCTTATTACAGAATCGAAGACGACGAAGAGGATGCTCTTAGAACGATGTTATTAGATATTTTGAAGACTGGACAACAAAATGGTGTGTTTTCTAACTCTTTTCAAACCGACACATTAGCTTCATTTATTTTAGGAGCAATCGAAGAAAGAATGTTGAAGGCAAATTCATCTATATCCATAGAAAATTACTCAGATGAGCTCATAAAAATGGTGAAAAAACTCACTATTTAAAACATGCCCTGGTTAAAAAATATATATAAGAAAGGATGAACTACACATGAAAAAGGCATCTGTCATTGGATTAGGTTTTTTAGAAAAGTTACTTGCTATAGTAAGTCCAATCCTTTTAAGCGTTATTGGATATTTTTCACCTAAATTAATAGAGATTATAAAAAAGATTCCTCTCTTTTCTGATTCAAAAATTATAGAACTTTTAAATTTTATTAATCCCTTCTGGCTTCCTATTATCCTCATGCTAATTGGTGTTATTGCAGGAATTTTATTTTCTTTAATTATTTATAGTGAAGCTTTAAAAATGAACATTACTTCGGAAAGCATTCACGTGAATAAGGACGATCAAAAGAAACAAATCACCAGATCAAATGTAAAAGCCGTTTTTGTAGATAAGCGTCAAGTGGTTATCATTGATCAAGAAGACCGAGAATGGTTACGTGAAACATCTGACATTACCCCAAGCAAAATTAAAGATACTTTCTTAATGCACGGCTTCCCCTGGGTGGAACAAGATCCTTATAAACATGAGTATAGCTTATGGAAATTAGAGGATGCGCGATTTAATAAAAGCATAAATACTATTTTGTATGAAAGACGAAATGCCCTTCGAGAAGGAAACTCGAAAAAAAAGAAGCATTTACGCAAAGATTTGAATGAGCTAGGAGTCTTTGTCAAAGACGATGGAGAAAATCAGTATGTCCGTTCTATTAAATAATAGGACAATAGAAAAAAGATATAAAAAGCACCTTGCCCTGTATATTTGTAAGTAACTACGATTAAAAAATAGCAAAACCCACAGAGAAATTGAATTTCTCCTGTGGGTTTTATTAATTAAAATGGGCTTTTCTCCCTAAAGAAACATATTCAACAAAAGAGCAAAACCAAATGCAATAAATGATAACAATGTCTCGAGTACCGTCCACGTTTTAAACGTTTCCTTCACCGTCAAACCTAAATACTCTTTTACAAGCCAGAACCCTGCATCATTTACGTGAGAAAACATTAATGATCCTGCACCGGTTGCAATAACTAGCAACTCTAAATTCACACCAGACATGTGCTGAATAACTGGTGAAACAATCCCTGCTGCTGTCGTTAATGCTACTGTAGCTGAACCTGTTGCAATTCGAATTAATCCAGCTACCATGAAAGCTAATACAATTGGTGATAACGAAATATGTTCTGCCATTTGCGCAATCGCCGTTCCAACGCCGCTTTCAATTAATATTTGTTTAAATCCACCGCCTGCACCAATTATTAAAATAATAGAACCGACAGGCAATAAACTTTCATCTGTTAATTTTTTAATCATCTTTTTATTAATACCTTGTTTGATACCAAGTAAATAAAATGCTGCGAAACATGAAATAAGTAAGGCGATTACTGGACTCCCTATAAACACAAAAAATTCAGTCATTTTTTCCGGTAATGAAATATATGGTGCAACTACTGATAAAATCATCAATACAACTGGTAATAAAATAATAAAGAATGAAACTTTACGACTTGGCAAATCAGTTGATACTGTCGTAACTCGAACAAGCTCCGGTTCATTTTCAGGTATAACCCTCTTATGTACCCACTTTGCAAATATTGGGCCTGCGATAATGGCTGTTGGTAACGCGATAATTAATGAATATAAAAGTACCTTTCCTAAGTTCGCGTTATAAATACCGATTGCTGTCATCGCCCCTGGATGTGGTGGTACGAGCCCGTGAACAATAGATAATCCTGCAATGACAGGTAACGCAATTAATAATATATTTTGCTTCGTCGTTTTTCGAATGGAAATAACGAGTGGTAATAAAATGACAATCCCCACTTCAAAAAATACGGGAATCCCTATAACAAACCCTGCAAATAACATAGCCCAAGGTAATTTTTTTACCCCGAAAAATCGAATAAAGAAATCTGCAACTTGCATGCCTGCCCCTGAATCGGACATCATTTTTCCTAAAATTGTTCCAAGTGCTAAAATACCAACTAAATGCCCTAGTACACTACCAACACCAGTTTCATAGGCAGCCACTATTTTCGTTAAGTTCAGTCCAGACATAATAGCTAAAAATAAACTCGCAACTGTTAAACTAATAAATGCATGCCATTTCCACCATGATACCCCTAAAATAACAATTGTGATCGCAAGTAACGTGACGATTAATAAGTATATATCCATCTCTCATTCCCCTTACTTTTATCCCGATTGGTGTGAGCTAATAATTAGTGGATGATGCCCTCCTCCACTAATTAAAGTTTTACTTTATAAAAAAAGAGGGAACATCCCCTCTTTTTTATACGTCATAATTCACTACATAATGCTGCATCTCTGTATTGTAGTAGCCTTCGCTATATTCAATTACTTCGCCAACTTCATCATAAGAATAGCGCATACGTTTTAATAACGCTGTCCCCTCTTTTTCACCTAGCGCTTCTGCAACGAAACTAGGCGCGAGTCCAACAGCGAATTCATCTCTGAAGTTTTCTAAGTGAATGCCTCGGTCTTCAACTAAATCATAAAGCGATTGCAAGTCAAAGTCCGATAAATCTGTACTTGCCATTCCTGCTGAGAAATAGTGCGTATAATGAATGTAAGGTGCATCATTTAACGTATATAAACGTTCAATACGAAAACTCTCCTTGCTGAATAATCGAAATGGCACCGTTCCTTCTTCATTATGAACGATTTCTGCTTTTATCAATTTCTTTTGTACTTTATATCCTTCTTCCACTAACACTTCAGTAAATTTCTTACCCTTTGACAACTTTGTCGCAGAAGTATTGCGGATAACTTTCGTTCCTTTACCGCTTTTCTTTTCCAAATATCCTTCTTGAGCGAGTTCTTTAATCGCATTTCGCACTGTAATTTTACTCACTTTGAACTCTTCTTCTAACTGCGGTTCGGAAGGAATATTCGTATGAATCGCATATACACCATGCAATATTCGATCACGAATAATATTTTTTATTTGTAAATATAATGGTCCTTTTTTCCTCGTTACGTTCACCGTTACACCCACTACCTTTCTACATCACCTACTGATGCCGTCATTGCTCGAAGTATATCCTTCTCTGATGACATTGGCGTATCACCGACGATTGTATGTGCAAGCATTCCAGCTGCTGACGCAAATGAAACAGCTTTCTCTGGTGCAAACTCTTTTATCTCGCCATGAATAATCCCGCTCGTATAAGCATCTCCAGCACCTATTCTATCATATACAGAAAACGCAAGTGTTTTTGCAAAAGTGAACGCACCATCTTTACATATAAATCCGCGAAGCGAGTGTGTATTATCACTATTAATAGAGCGATGTGTACCAGCGATTGTAGCAATATGATATGTTTCAGCCACCTTTGGAATAAGATCAATAAGTTGTGCTTCTCGCTCCGTCTCCTCTGTTTTCATTCCAAGAACGAACATTGCATCTTTTTCATTCATCATAACGATATCAGCAAGAGCCAGCATTTCTTCATAATGTGGTTTCGCCTGCTCATACCCATCTTCTCCCCAAAGAGATGGACGATAGTTGCAATCAAAAACGACAGTGCCTCCGTTGTCTTTCACTGCTTTCGCTAAAGATTTCATATGATGGCGTACAGTATCATTCATCGCAAGTGTAATCCCGCAAAAATGAACGATATCAATTTCCTTTGTGATTTCTTCAAATTGATACATGTCTTCACATGCCGTATTGAAGCTACTTTCTAATCGATTTGAATATGTAACGCGGCTTGCACGTGCACCAAATCCATTTTCTAAAAAGTACATGCCGACATATTTGCCATCTCTTGAAACAAGTGAGGTTTGCACACCTAATTTTTGAATGTAAGATAATGCAGCATCTCCAACCGAATTTTCTGGTAAAGTTGAAATAAGAAAGCCTTCATGCCCGAGATGAGAAAGTGCCGCTGCCACGTTCACACCTGTACCAGAAAAGGAGTAATTTAATGTGTTAGCTTGCGACAATAACTCATATCCTGGTACTTGCAGGCGCATCATTACTTCACCAAATGCTGCAATTTTCTTACGCATATTGATCAACTAACTTCTTCACGACTGCTAATAATTCACGAACATCTTCTACTTTCGTATTGCCAGTTTCTTTATCAATAATAGAAGAGTACACGTGCGGGATAACTTGCTCTACGTTTGCTTCAAGCGCAATACTTACAATTGTTTCGAAGTTTTCTTTATCAATTCCGCCTGTTGGCTCTAATGCAAATCCTTCTTCTGCACAAGCCTTCGCAACTGCGCGATATTCTTCCTCATGAGCTAAACCTTTCATTGGGAAGTATTTCAATGAATTTCCGCCCATATCACGTACAAGTGCAATTGCTGTTTTAATTGGAACGATTGCTTTTTCTTCTCCAGCTGCGCTAATTGGACCAGTAGAAATATTTACGTAACCCACTTTTCCTGTTGGGGATACTAAACTATTAATCCAGCTATCTTTTTCGCCAAGATTTGCACGTGTCGCTCCAACTGAAGGGAACACTTGGTTAATATGGCTGCCAGGATAATGCTTCGCAATTTCAGCTACAACTGCCGCTTGGCGATTATCTCCTGCTCCTAGTCCGATTGATACAGCGTCATCAATTTCTTTTCCGTATGCTTTCATCGCTGTAACGGCTTCTTCTACTGTTGGGTAGTCTTTTGATAATACCCCCACTACTACATACCCTTCTGCTGCTTCAAAAATATCTTTCGCATTTCGGGTATTGTTCGCTAATACATTTAATGCTACGCGGCCTTTATAAAAACGTTTTTGAATATTTGTCATTTTAGTTTCCCCCTACAATTTCTCTCAATTTTTCTTCAATTACATGTATGTCATCACCTTGAAGTGGACGTGGATCAATATCAAAGAATCCTTGTCTTACTCCGTAATCACGTGTATAGATTGCGATTTCCCCTTCGCGTAATGCTGTCACAACGTCTTTTGCCGATTTATTTAACTCTTTTTCGTTAATATGAATACGTGCTCTAAAGATTGCTCTTCCGGCTTCATCTTGAACGATCGTTACATTTACACCTTTTAATTCTTTTAGCGGCATAAGTACTTGTAGCAATTCTTTTTCTTGCTCACTTTTATCTTCTTTTACGCCGTACTCATCAAGCGCTTGAAGTAAGCCGAAAGTTGTTTCTTTCCCAACTTTCATACTTCTTCCGATGCAATGTAATTGCACTTTCAGCCATTCGATATATTTTCGTTTACCGCCAACAATACCAGAAGTAGGTCCTTCAATTGCCTTTGAACCACTATAAATGGCAAGGTCTGAATACTCCACATATTTTTGAATGTCTTCTTCAGCTGCCGCATCAACGATAAGTGGTACGTTATTTCGCTGCGCTACTTCCCATGCTTCTTCAACAGAAATCATATTTTTTTGCACTGCATGATGTGATTTCACATACAGAATCGCTGCTGTATTTTCACCAATTGCATCTTCAATATGCTCTGCTTTCCCTTCATTTGCGTAACCCACTTCAACAGGCTTACCGCCGCCTAAATAAATCATCGTTTCAACTGGAGCACCGTATTGAACGTTATGACCTTTTAACATAATTACTTCGTTTTTCGCGATTACTTCTTGATGAAGTCTTTCACTTTTACGGCGATTTCCTTCCGTCACGATACCAGCGATAGAAAGCGCAATGCCACTCGATGCTGAGTTCACAACGACCGCTGCCTCTGAATCTAGAATTCTCGCAATATGGTCTCCCGCTTTATCTACTAAATCAGCAATTTCCACATAATTTTGTCCACCATGTTTCATCGCATCCATAACTGTATCTGTAGGAGCGGATACACCTAAAATACTCATTCTACCGCTCGCATTAATTACTCTTTTTAATCCGTACTTAGCATTCAATGAATGACCCATTGATTACAACCCCTTTCGTATCAATCCTTCTTTCAGCAATGCGCTGATCCCCTTCTGAATCAATTAACGTAACCTTCTCATCTTTCACTGTAAATAAAGTTAAGTTTGCAATATCTCCTTCTTGAATGCGGCCAAGCTCTGGTTTTTTCAGCCACTCTGCTGCATTTTTCGTAACCGCGTCAATTACTTCTTCTAGCGGATAACCTAAGTAAAGGAATTTCGAAAGAACGTGAGCCATACTATACACGGGACCGTGTATACGATTCTTCCGGTAAATATCTGTACTAATTGTATTAAAAGCAATACCGTGATGCTTCGCCGCCTCTGCTACTTTAAAAGAAAAACTAGCATTACCGTGACCAACATCTAAATGAACACCACGATTCACTGCATCTAGTAATACAGGTAGCGGTTTGCCTTCTTCATCGAATAAATTATTTTCTTTCCCGTTTAAGTAATGTGTAATGACATCATCTTTTTCTAAAAGAGGTACAACTTCCTCAATGCGAGGAGGCGCTGAACCGATATGTACCATAATTGGTAATGATGTTTCACGAGATAAAGAGCGTGCAACATGAAGCGGTTCAATTCCACTATCACAAACGACACTTTTACTCATTCTCGCCTTTAACCCAACGATTACATCTTTATACTTTTCTACTGCTTCTATTACTTTCTCTTTATCTATCCATTCCATATTGGATAATTCATCGATTCGTCTCAAACCGATACGAGAAATATTTAAAAAGGCAAATAAATTCGTTTTTGCCTGCTCTCTACTTTTTACTAAATCTGCAATACGATCAGCTCCGCAGCTACCCGCATCAACAATTGTCGTTACCCCTTGCTTAACGCCAATTTCATCCACCTCATCGCCATACGGATCAAACTCCGGAAAAGCATGAACGTGCAAATCAATCCAACCACTCGATACGTAAGTACCTGAGTAATCAAGAACCTTTCCACCTTCGCCAGCACCAGCTTTCGTCACCTGTGCGATTTTATTATTTTCAATTACAATGTCAATCTCTTCCCCGTTCACACGTTTTACATTACGTAGTACGAATCGTTCTGTCATTGTACTTCCACCCTTTTCTATAAGAAGCCATAAGAATACGCTTACATTAAAGTTTCATTTTATATGTCTTTCACACGTTTAGCGTAACACAAAAAAAGGGGGAAGTAAATATAACGTTATAATGTTTGAAAGTGAATAAAAAGATGCTCCTCCAAAATGGTAATAGTATAGGAAATTATATCATCGATTTTTTGAATATATCTATCATAACTTACAATATATCAACGATTTTTCAATTATATCTATCATAACTTACAATATATCAACGATTCGACAAGGAATATCGATTTACCGACAAAAAAACTTCAATTCCTTTCTTATATAAGAAAAGGCTGTCCCAAATGGCACAGCCTTTTTCTCTATTCCTGAACCGTCACAATAACCCCATCCATATTGTTCCCGGAAATTTCATACTGCTTGTTTGCTGGAACGTTCACTTTCGTATTCTCAGAAACTTTATAATAAGAAACAGTATATTTCTTACCTTCTACTTCAGTTGAAACCTCTTTTTCCTCTTTTAAAAACTCTAAATATTCCTCTAGTGTGAAATTCTTTTTTTGCATAATTGCGCTATGAGGTAGGCCAACATAACGGATATGCCATGGCTCATATTGAATTCCAGTAATGTTACTTTTATTTTTCGGATAACGTAATACAAAGCCATGCTTCCATACGTTCTCTTCGATCCATTTTCCTTCAGGCGCTTTCTCCATCTTCTTTTGCGTTGATCCAACGTCTAGTGATAATCCTAAATTATGTTCACTATATCCTGCTGGAAGCGCGTAATCAGATCCCATTTCTTTATATAATTTACTTTGTTCTTTAAAATCTCGATACCCACTACTCATTAAGAAATGCTGTACGCCATCTTTTCCAGCCGCATCGACAACGTTCAAAAACTTTTTTACAACATACTTTGATAAACGAAGATTTCTATCAAATATTACGTAGCCTCTTACTAATTCACTATTATGATTTACATTTATAATATCAGACCTAATACTATCTTTTTTTACTGGATAATCCCTATTAACTAATAATAAATCACCCTTATAAATTTGTTCCTTCGTAATCTCTTTCCTCTCGGTATTTGCCGCCTTTACTAGCTCATCTTTTCCGACAACTTTAACATTGATTTCCTTTTGAAATAACGGTGATATATAAAAGCCTACACATACTGTGCATGCTATAAAAAAAGAAATAAATACCCACTTTTTCATTTCTAGTTCCTCCTTAACGTAACTTACGTATAGAATAGAAAAAACTATTAAAATAAAAAGTGGGGTAAAGTTTAAATTTTTATTAAATTGTTAAGTTCTCGTCTTTTGGCAATCGCACTTCAAACATTGTTCTAACTACATTACTTTCAGCAGAAATTGTACCGTTATGCTGCTCAACAATATTTTTCGCAATAAACAGTCCAAGGCCTGTCCCGCCACGGTTCTCAGTTCTCGATTTATCACCTGTATAAAACATATCAAAAAGATACGGTAAATCTTCTTCTGGAATGCTGTCTCCATAATTCATAACTTGTACGACAACTTCTCCATTATCGATATACCCATTCAGATCAACAAATTGCCCATCATATCCGTATCGAACGGCATTTGTTAACAAGTTTTCAAATACTCTAGCTAACAATTTTCCATCACCGTTAATTGGCAAATGAGGATCAATATTCAACCTAGCTTGTAAATGATGTTTCTCTAATAAAGGATACAATTCCTCATCTAACTGTATAAGTAGTTCACTTATATCAATCGGCTTTTTATCCAGCTTTAGCATGCCATAATTCATACGTGTAATTTCAAATAACTCATCGATTAAACTTTCGAGCCTTTGCGATTTCGTATATGCAATTGTGGAGAAATGTTTAATTTGTTCTTTTGTTAAATTCTCATCTTTAAGAATTAAATCTAAATACCCTAACACGGATGTTAATGGAGTTCTTAAATCATGAGCTAAGTTTACAACGAGCTGATCTTTACTACTTTCAGCAAAGTCTCCTCTTTCCACCGCTTCTTTTAACTTTTCACTCGCAACATTTATTTCACGTGCGATATCTCCAAACTCATCGTTTGATGAAACTTGAACTTTATTCGTAAAGTTACCGTTCGCAAGATGATGAATCCCGTTAGAAATCTCACTAAAATACTTTAAATACGGTTTTGTCAAAAAGAAGAAAAAGATAATAGATAACGGAATAAAGAAAATTAAAAAGAAGTTAATGTCTCCAACTTCCCTTACCACTGACCTAAATTGCGCTAAAGGCTCTTCGTAGCGAACCATCGTTTTATAATACAGCTGTAATCCTTTATAAATTATATAAGTTACAGTTGCTGCAAGCACCATACTTAACGCAAATAAGGCAATCATTTTAAATCGAAAACTTTTCATCATATTAGCCATTGAAAGTATAACCTACTCCCCACACTGTTTTTATTAATTTATCCTTTCTTTTATCTTCCCCAAGCTTTTTCCGCAACGTACGAATATGTACCATAACTGTATTTCCGCCTTCATAATAATCATCTGCCCATACTTGCTGAAAAATATTTTCCACATTATACACTTTCTTCGGATGGCTCGCTAATAAATATAAAATATCAAACTCTTTCGGTGTTAACTCAATTTGCTCTCCATAGACGCTCACTGTTCTTCGCTCAGGATCAATAATAACTCCGCCTATCTCTAAAGCAGATTTATTCTCCGCTACTTTCGGCTGATTTAATGTAAGAAACCTACGTAATTGTGCATTTACACGCGCAACTAATTCAATCGGTGTAAAAGGTTTCGTCATATAATCATCTGCGCCTAATACAAGACCTGTCACCTTATCAAAGTCCGAAGTTTTCGCACTTAAGAAAATGATTGGCATATGGTGCTTCGCGCGAATTTGACGCGTCACTTCATACCCATCCATTTTCGGCATCATAATATCTAAAACCACTAAGTCGATTGGCTGCGTTTCAATAATATGAACAGCCTCTTCCCCGTCTGCTGCCTTCACGACGTGGTACCCTTCTTTTTCTAAATGTATCTCAATTAAATCAGCAATTTCTGCCTCATCATCCACTATTAAAATTGAAATGCGCTTCATTTTACTCCCCCTTTTATACGCTCGATTGTAAACTAGTCTATCCAATTTGTACAATACGAAAAGGTTACCCGTTAGAGTAACCTTTGTAAATAAAATTATATCAGCGATTTTCCAAATATATCGACCATAACTTGAATTATATCGGCGATTTCTCAATTATATCGACCGTAACTCGCATTATATCAGCGATTATTGAAATATATCGACTTACCGACAATTAACAACGAAATTCGCCCGCTACTTTAAAGACTCAAGTTACCGCTCCAAAACAATTCGCTGTTTCGTGATCTCCGCCAACCTTCCGCGGTCTACTTCATACTCAGCTTCAACACTTTGCGGCACCATAACTTTTCCGCCCTTAAGCGTCACTTCCGGCGAAATAATATCCTGCTCCCAATGTCTGCTAGAAGCAGATATATCGCCTGGAATCGTAAAGTTCGGCAATGAGGCAAGCGCAACATTTTGTGCTCTTGAAATCCCCATCTCCACCATACCGCCGCACCAAACGGGTATGTTGTGCTCCATGCAATAATTATGAATTTGAACCGATTCTGTTACTCCGCCCACTCGCCCTGGTTTAATGTTCACAATTTGGCAGCTACCAAGGGTAATCGCAACGCGTGCATCTTCTAAACTATGAATACTTTCATCTAAACAAATCGGCGTTTCAATTTTCTTTTGCAACTCCGCGTGATCAAGAAAATCATAATCGGCTAACGGTTGTTCAATCATCATTAATTGGAATTCATCTAGTCGTTTCAGCCTCTCCGTATCCCCTAATGTATATGCTGAATTTGCATCTGCCATTAGCGTGATATGCGGAAACTCTTTTCGAATCTCTTTCAATAATTCGTAATCATGCTCTGGCTTTATTTTCACTTTAAAACGCTCGTATCCTTCTTCTGCGTACTTCTCGATTTGTTTTAACATAACGGGAATCGTATTGATCCCAATTACAACGCCGACTTCAATTTCAGACTTCGTTCCGCCAAGCACTGTCGCTAACGATTTCTTTTGACACTTCGCATATAAATCCCAAACAGCCCCTTCAATTCCGGCCTTTGCCATTCGGTTTCTTTTTATATGTTGAAATAGACCCGGTACCTCATTCGGATGAGAAATTTCAGCCTTTAATAAATCAGGTATTAAAAAGTCTTGCAGTACATGCAGCGCCGTCTTCACCGTTTCTTCCGTATACCACGGTTCAGAGAACGCAACGACTTCGCCAAATCCAATGTACCCGTCTTCATCTTCTAATTCAATAACGATACTCTCACGCTTTTCGTAAGTCCCGTAGCTTGCAGCAAACGGGATTACGAGTGGCATTTCCGTTATATACAGTGTCGCTTTTTTTATTTCCACCTACATCTCCTCCACTAATTCTCTTAACTCTCGTCTTAACAATTTTTTCGAAGCGTTACGTGGTAATTCCTCTAAGAAACATGCTTTCTTCGGCACTTTATATTTCGCTAATTTCTCCTCGCAAAAGTGAAGAATTTCTTCTTCTGTTACCGCCCCGCTTTTCACAACAAAAGCAGCGGGTACTTGTCCCCATTTATCATCAGTCATACCTACAACACCAGCTTCCGCTACCGCTGGATGGGACAGCAACACTTCTTCAATTTGAGCCGGATATATATTCTCTCCGCCAGAAATAATTAAATCACTGCGGCGATCTAATACGTATAAAAATCCTTCTTCATCTAAATAACCGAGGTCGCCAGTATGAAGCCATCCGTTTTGAATAGTCTCACGCGTCGCATCTTCACGGTTAAAGTAACCACCTGTTACGTTCGGTCCTTTTACTACAATTTCACCTTCCGCATGTGGCGGCACTACTACGCCATCTTTTTCAATACGAAGTTGGCACTGAAATAGTGGCTTTCCAGCTGATCCTACTTTCGTTAACATGTAATCTGCGGACAACGTACAAATTTGCGAAGACGTTTCTGTCATACCGTACGTTTGATACACAGGAATTCCTTTATCTACACACGTTTCGAGTAACGGTTTTGGCGCTGGTCCTCCGCCAAGTAACATACATCGTAAAGAAGATGGATATGTTTCTTCTCCAAGTCTCTCTAATAAATCAGTTAACATTTTTGATACGACTGAAATAATCGTTACGCCTCTCGTTTGAAGTGCTGTATGAATAAAATCAGCATCATATTTCGGAACGAGTAAAATGCGCATGCCGTACATAATATTTTTCATTAGAAGAGATAACCCGCCAACATGGAACATCGGCATACACGCTAACCAGCAATCATCATCACGAAGTCCTAAATTAAGCGAAGAGCCAACCGCGCTGGCCCAGTGATTTCCATATGTTAAAATAACGCCTTTCGGTTTCCCTGTCGTCCCTGACGTATAAATAATCGTCATCGCTTCTTCTAAAGAGAATTCTTCTTGTATAGAGGCTTCCTCTTTTGGTCCATTCATCACTTCGGCGAATGAATAGACAGGAACATCTTTAGCCTCAAAATCTTGATCCGTCACTAAACAAATAACTTCAGCATCATCCATTTGCCAAAGTAGCTCTTCTCTTGAAAGACGCGTATTTAAAAGTACAGCTACTGCCCCTACGTACGATAGGGCGTGAATAACTGTAATCATCTCCATACCATTTTTCATCAGAACAGCCACCTTTTGCCCTCGCTTCACTCCAACATGCGTGAGACGTTCACAAACAGATACTACTGTTTCATGCAGCTGCATAAAAGTAACTTTCTCTTCCTCTATTTCAATTGCAGTACGATCTGGTGTTAAAAATGCACGTTGCTTTAACCAATTTGGCATCGTCTCCATCATACATTCTCCTTTCATGAAAGAAAGAGACTTGATGTGACATCAAGTCTCTTAGTTGTTTTGTTTCCGGTTTGATCATTTGGTTGCGACTCACTTTGTGGGCGAGCCGCTTCCGTCTAAGAACCTTAGCCAACGGGGCTAAACAGTCGGCTCCGCTTTTGGTTTCATCCAGCTACAGCGGCTAGAATGTTCGGTGGCTTCACTTCTTCCTACGAGGCAAAAAACGCCTCTACGTCAGAAGCTCCATCCCCCTCATATTCTAAGCGAGCCGCTTCCGCTTTTGATTTGATCAAGGGAAACGAGGGAATTGACCGAAGTCCGGACTGCGTTTTTCTTTGAATGCGTCGCGACCTTCTTTTGCTTCGTCAGTTGTGTAGTACAATAACGTTGCATCTCCAGCTAGTTGTTGAATACCAGCTAGACCGTCTGTGTCTGCGTTGAATGCAGCTTTTAGGAAACGAAGTGCCATTGGGCTGTTTGCTAAGATTTCTTGTGCCCATTGTACTGTTTCTGCTTCAAGTTGTTCTAATGGTACTACTGTATTTACTAAGCCCATATCAAGCGCTTCCCCAGCACTGTATTGACGGCATAGGTACCAAATTTCGCGAGCTTTCTTGTGGCCTACCATACGAGCTAAGTAACCAGCTCCGTATCCACCGTCAAAGCTTCCTACTTTAGGACCTGTTTGTCCGAATACAGCATTGTCTGCAGCGATTGTTAAGTCACATACGATATGAAGTACGTGTCCACCACCGATTGCATAACCTGCTACCATTGCGATAACTGGTTTAGGAATTGCGCGAATTAGACGTTGTAAGTCTAATACGTTTAGACGTGGGATTTGGTCGTCACCTACATATCCACCATGACCACGAACTTTTTGGTCGCCGCCAGAACAGAATGCACGTCCACCTTCACCTGTTAAAATGATAACGCCAACATTTGCATCATCACGAGCTTGTGCAAAAGCGTCGATTAACTCCATTACCGTTTTTGGACGGAATGCGTTATGTACTTCAGGACGGTTAATCGAAATTTTTGCGATACCATTGTATGTTGAATAAATAATATCTTCGTAATTGCCTTCTTTTACCCATTCAATAGCCATTACAACTACCTCCTTGTATATTTCTGATCTCATCTATAAGTGTAACTTCATTCTTAACTGAAAAAAGCATCACTGCATAGTTTTTAGAAATCCCTTTACTATTGTATCAAACTTTTCCGGTTGTTCCACATGAATTGCATGGCCAGCACCATCAATTTTGACAAATTTCGCGTCAGAGACGCATTTTTCGATGTTTTTTAATATGCGAAAGAACTTTTCATCATGCTCTCCGTTCATTAAAAGAACAGGTATTTTTAAGTTTTTTAGCTCATCCCACCATGAAGGCTGAGCCCCAGTTCCCATGCCGCGCAAGCTATTTGCGAGCCCTTTTGGGTTGTTAGCAAGTCGTTCTTTTCGCACCGCTTCTTGTACGTTTTTTGCTAAACGTTTTTGCGTTTCAAACAGCGGAATATTTTCCCACATCGATACAAAACTTTCTATGCCTTCTCGCTCAATTTTATCGGCAAGTCGCTCATCTTTTTCACAGCGTTCTTTTCGCTCATCTTCACTTTTGAGTCCAGCTGTACAATTTTCTAATAAAAGAGAACGTACATATTCTGGATATAGACACGCCATCGTAATCGCCAGTCTACCGCCCATTGAATAGCCAAGTATATGTGCTTTTTCAATATGAAGGTAATCTAATAGTTCTTTCATTTGCAATGCCACATTTCGAATGTCATAATGCGCAACATCTTCAGGACTCTCGGTCTTTCCGTGTCCAACAAGATCCACTACAATAACTTGAAACTGCCCACTCCATGAAGAGATAAAAGAACGCCACGTTTCCATGCTTCCCGTAAAACCATGAAGAAGTAGAAGTGGTTCCCCGCTTCCGACTACTTCATATTCATACGATACACCTTGCAGCGTTACTTTCATTTTGATTCACCTTGCAATGATGTAGTAATTACGTCCTGTGTTTTTGCCCATAACGTACGGTGCAACGTTAAGTTTTCATCACGGTTCGTACAAATTTCTACAACGTGTAAACCTTCTGTCGTTGCTCCCTTTTGTACTTCCTCCCGGAATTGCTCCCAACCATTTACACGGCTAAATGAACCACCGTACATTTTAACAACATGCTCATAGTCAAGCCCAATCGGCGTTCCAAATAACGATTCGAAGTGTTCCTTTTTCTCATATTGTGGTAAGAATGAGAAAATACCCCCACCATCATTATTTACAACGACAATCGTTATATTTAATTCATGTAATTTTGCAGCTAATAGTCCATTTAAATCGTGATAGAATGATAAGTCACCGATGACTAATACGAGCGGATCGCAAATCATGCTCGCTCCTAAAGCTGTCGAAATGATGCCATCAATCCCATTTACACCGCGGTTTGCCATCACTTGAATATTTTTATCTGATGTGAAGAAGAATGAATCTGTATCACGAATTGGCATACTATTACTCGCAAATAACGTTGCTCCTTCTGGTAATACGCGTACAATATCTGTAATGACTTTTCCTTCAAATGCAGTTTCATATGTTTCCATTTCACGAAGCGTTTCCTTCGTTTTTTCGTTTATATGTTGCCACATTTGGGACCAATCATTCTTTTTCATAACTGACATTTTTTCTATTAATGTACTGCAAAATGCAATATCACTTGCCTGTACAACTTCTGTCGCAACAAGAGCTGGATCTCTCCATTGTCCAGATTCGTCAACAACGATATGAACAGCTTTCGTTTGTTTTTTAATGAACTGCGTTAATGCTTTCGAAACAGGCATACCACCAAAACGAATTAAAACGTCCGGCTTCCACGTCTCTTTTAACAATTCATTTCGTAAAAATGTATCATAACAGTCGATTACCATCGTTTTATCGTGGTGTCCGCTACGAATATTAGAAAGTGGGTCTGCTAATATTGGGTATCCCGTTTTTTCAGCTAGTTGCGTTGCAAACGTTGCGATTTCTGAATGACTATCATCTCCACAAATAATAAGCCCCTTTTCCATATGTGAAAGGCGCCCTACAAGAGAATCTACATATTCACTCGGCATCACCACGTTCCCTTGCTGAACTACTCCTGTATATTCCCCGCGTCCTTTATCCCATAAACTTTCTAATGAAAAGTCCGGGATAAGCGGTTCACGAACTGGAAAATTAAGATGAACAGGTCCTTGCGGCGCTAAACAAGCACTTGCTATCATGCGCTGCGTTGTCATGCGAGCGTAGTGGTACATCGCTTCACTCGCTTCTGGAAGTGCCATCTCTGTAAATTGCTTCACAAACGTACCGTATAAATTAAATTGATTCATCGCTTGTGGTGCACCGACATCTCTTAATTCATGCGGTCTATCTGCTGTTAAGACGATAAGCGGCACTCGTGAATGGAAAGCTTCACATACAGCTGGATAGTAGTTCGCTGCTGCCGTTCCTGACGTACATAATAATGCAACCGGACGTTTTTTCGCTTTTGCGATACCGAGCGCAAAAAATCCTGCAGATCTTTCATCTACATGTAAATATGTGTTCATTCCTTCGTGTTGTTCCATTAGTAGAGCAATCGGCGTTGACCGTGAGCCTGGACTAATGACAACATCACATACATTTAGACGCGTCAGTTCATCCACGAACGCGCCTAAATAATATGATAATGCTTCTATATGATTGTTCATTTCATTAATTCCTCCAAAGCACCAAGCATCGGTCTAAACTTCAAACTTGTCTCTTCATATTCAAGTTGCGGTACTGAATCAATTACAATCCCGCAACCGGCAAATAAGGATGCTTTCTCGCCATTTAATAATCCGCAGCGAAGTGCAACCGCAAATTCACCATTTCCTTCATCATCTATCCAGCCAATCGGTGCACCATATAATCCTCTGTCTAACAATTCAACATCACGAATCAGTTTCATCGCTTCCAAACGAGGTGTCCCGCCAAGAGCTGGTGTTGGATGTAATTCTTCTACCATCGTTAAAAGACTCGCAGTGCCTTTTGCCTCTACAGGCGTATATAAATGAATTAAGTTTTTCGTTGTTAATAGACCTGGACTCTCCGGAATATTAACGTATTCGCAGTGCTCATTTAATACCGACCTGATCATGTTCACAACATAACCGTGTTCAGCTAAATTCTTTTCATCATGAAGAAGCGCATTACTATTTCGCTTACTTTCTTCTATAGATTGACCATGACCAGTTGAACCAGCAAGACACATCGAAGTAAACTTCTCATCTTCTTTGCGAATTAACCTCTCTGGCGTCGCTCCTAAGAAGCATGCTCCTTTATAATCAAAAGAAAATACGTAACAATCCGGTTGCCCAATGCGAAGTGCTTCTAAAACAAGAGCAGAATCAATATGATGATCCATTTCTACTTTTAGCTCCCTCGCTAATACAACCTTCTGCACGTTACCCTGCTTCATCTCATCTTGCACTTTCTCAATGGCTTTCATCCAGCCTTTCGGATCCACTTCCACTTTAGAAGTAACTGTTAATTTCGATCCTTCTAATGCACATTTACTCTCCCCAAAAATTTTCTCTTCTAAAGAAACAATTTCGTTATAAAGAGTTTCTGCACAATCTGTTGCTGAAACGAATGTATTCATCGTTAACCATGCTTTTTCATTTTTTACAGTTAATAAAAATGCTGGTAGTGAAAATGTCGTATCATCGAATTCTTTCCATAAGTCCGTTTTCTCTTTTTCTTGGTCAAATGAAAATCCACCAAATAAAAGAGGACCTGTTCCAAATTCATATTTTTCTCTTTGTACAAATGCTTTCTCTTTTACTTTATCCCACTCGTCACGAGCCGCTTGAAAGCGTTTGTGAGAAGAATTTGCTATAGTGAAAACAGAGCCAATTCCAGCAAATATTACATGCTGAGCTGGATCTGCAAAATAACATCTATTTTCCAATGCAATCCTTTTTCCTGCTGCATAAAACAGAAGCGGATCCATCCAGTCTATTTGTTTTACAAAACTAACCAATATTTTTTCATCAGTTGCATGCTTAATGGCTGCACTAAGAACTTCTTGCAAGCCTTTTTGTTTCGTTTGAATCACAATTGTCTCCCCCCTATGGGCGAAAAATAGTCATAATTACGCTTGATTTTAAGATACACCTCAAACGAAAGGCCTGTCAACGTTTAGCATTTCTGAGAAATTCACCTTCTCTTCCTAGAAAATAAACGTTGACACTAAATGATGCTTTTTCTACACTTAGTTGTGTACAATATGTGACCAAAGGAGGATTCAACATGGAAATGAACGTCGAAACGAATTCCTCTCCTACGGCGCCAAAACCAAGCAAGCAAACAGGCTGGCGCATTTGGTGGAGTTTACTACGTCCCCATACATTAACAGCAGCTTTCGTTCCTGTTTTCATCGGAACAGCCTATGCAATGCAGGTCGGAGGTATAAATCAAATCCATCTCCCTCTTTTCCTTATAATGCTTCTTGCTTGTCTTCTCATTCAGGCAGCAACAAACATGTTTAATGAATACTTTGATTATAAAAGAGGACTCGATCACGAAGGTTCAGTTGGTATCGGCGGCGCTATCGTTCGCGATGGCATTCAGCCAAAAACAGTGCTTAACTTAGCATTTGGATTTTTCGGCATCGCAATACTATTAGGTGTTTATATTTGTATGAATTCTAGCTGGTGGCTTGCTGCAATCGGTCTTGTTTGTATGGCCGTTGCTTACCTTTACACGGGTGGCCCACTTCCCATTGCCTATACACCATTTGGAGAGTTAACAGCCGGATTATTTATGGGTGTTATCATTATTGGAATTTCATTCTTTATTCAAACTGGAACTGTAACATCAGAAGTCATTTTACTATCTATTCCAAGCTCCATTTTAATTGGTGCCATTTTACTAGCTAATAATATTCGTGACTTAGATGGCGATAAAGAAAACGGTCGTAAAACGTTAGCAATTCTCGTTGGACGTGAAAGAGCGGTTGGTGTACTTGCTTCTATGTTCATCGTTTCCTACATTTGGACAATTGCTTTAATTATCGTGGGCATCGTATCACCATGGATGCTTATCGTATTTTTAAGTGCACCGAAAGCATTTAAAGCGACGAAAGGCTTTATCGGCAAAAGCATTCCAATGGAAATGGTACCTGCGATGATTGCAACAGCAAAAACAAATACGATCTTCGGTCTCCTCATGGGAATCGGATTATTACTTGGATACTTTCTATAAAAGGAGCTGCTTATGCGGCTCCTTTTTCATATCTGAAATTCATCTCATAATTCCTACTCGCAACGCTCATACTATGTAAAGAAACTGAATTGTAGGAAGGTGGACGACTATGTTAACTCCACAACAAATAAATCAATTTAAATCCGTTTTAGAAAAACAAAAACACGAACTAGAGCAAACGATACAAACACACGAAAATGAAGATCGTGCATCTGAACGTGAGTCTGTTGGAGAATTATCTAGCTATGATAACCATCCAGCTGATATGGCAACAGAGCTATATGAACGCGAAAAAGACTTCGGGCTTATTGAACTTAGGCATAAACAGCTAGAGGATACGAAACATGCCTTGCAAAAAATAGAAGCGGGTACGTACGGCATTTGCGAAGTGTCTGGCGAAGAAATTCCATTTGAAAGATTAGAAGCAATGCCGACTGCTACAACATGCATCCAGCACGCGACAAATAAGCTAAATATGAATACACGACCAGTTGAAGAAGAAGTATTGTCTCCCTCTTTCCATAAACACGATGAGGATCGCTCTGTTGAGTACGATGCAGAAGATTCGTGGCAAGATGTTGCCAATTATGGAACGTCTGAAACACCGTCTGATTTAGAAAGACGAGATTCGAAAAACTATAATGGCATGTACGTAAACAGTGAGGAAAATGTAGGATACGTAGAAGATTTCGAAAACTTTATTGGTACAGATATGTATGGAAAAAATCCGCAAGTTTTCACTACGGAAGAACATGAAGAATATGAACAAATGCTTGATGACTTTGAAGAGCGTACCTTTAAGGGCGAATTATCTTCAAATGATTCGAGTTCCAAAGAATAAAAAAAAGCATTCCGAAAATCGGAATGCTTTTTATCGCTAGCTAATTAGTTTTTTGTAACGTTAGCAGCTTGTGGTCCACGGTTACCTTCAACGATTTCGAAAGAAACTTCTTGACCTTCTTCTAAAGTTTTGAATCCGTCACCTTGGATAGCTGAGAAGTGAACGAATACATCGTCTCCACCTTCAACTTCGATGAAACCGAAACCTTTTTCGCTGTTGAACCATTTAACTTTACCTGTTTGCATGTCATGTACCTCCTAAATAAAAATGAAACTATGAATCCACATGAAAAGGTGGATATAAAGGACATGAATGTATAACAAGCTTACAGCCTTTAATTCAACGTGCTTTATTTCCGTACCACATTATGTAGCTCAATAGTGATTTCACTATATCACGCTATATCCAAAACGTCAAATGAGAACACTTTCATTCCACCATTTTTTTATAATTTTAATATAATGTTGAATTTCCATATTCATATTTTAGCCCGGTATTTGCGGACAGCTTGATTGGCGGGAGCTGATAATCAGTTTTGGTTTGTTCCACTTTATTTGAAAATTAACAAAACTAAAGTATTCTAATCCTATTAAATTCTGTACAATATAAGTATCTATTACATACGAGGTGAAAAAAATGAGAGCACACGAAATTGAGTATAAGTTATATGGCGATGATATGCAGTTTGTTGAAATTGAGTTAGATCCAGAAGAAAGCGTGATCGCAGAAGCTGGCGCAATGATGATGATGGAAGATTACATAGAAATGGAAACAATCTTCGGTGATGGTTCTGGCCCATCTGGAGGTTTATTCGGAAAATTAATGGGCGCTGGTAAGCGTCTCGTTACAGGCGAAAGTATGTTTATGACTGTATTTACAAATACAGGTCACGGCAAACGCCACGTCTCATTTGCTGCTCCTTATCCTGGTAAAATTATTCCTGTAGATTTAACAGAATATCAAGGAAAAGTAGTTTGTCAAAAAGATGCCTTTCTTTGTGCCGCAAAAGGTGTTTCTATCGGAATTGAATTTACGAAAAAAATAGGAACTGGTTTCTTCGGTGGTGAAGGTTTTATCATGCAGAAACTTGAAGGTGACGGTCTTGCTTTCATGCACGCAGGTGGAACTGTATATAAACGTGAATTAAAACCTGGTGAGAAACTTCGCATTGATACAGGTTGTCTCGTTGCTATGACAAAAGACATTAACTATGATGTCGAGTTCGTTGGAAAAGTAAAAACAGCTCTATTTGGCGGCGAAGGTTTATTCTTCGCAACGTTAGAAGGACCTGGAACAGTTTGGATTCAGTCCTTAACACTTAGCCGATTAGCAGCACGCCTTACAAGCCCAGCAGCGCAAAGTACTGGCGAAGGTAGTGTATTAGGTGGCCTTGGTCGTTTATTAGATGGGAAAGAGTAAACTGTGCCCTTATGTGGGCATGGCCATCAACTAATAAAATAATAAAATTAAAACACCCTTGCTTGCAGTAATAAAGTGAAAGGGTGTTTTAATTTACGTCTACAAACGAGAAAAAGCAGTTAAAATAAAGTAATAAGGTTTACTTCAGGAAAATAAGGTATATTATATTTGTTGAGTAGATTCTCTTTAGAGACAAGAAAAGTAGGTGAACAAAGTGGGAAAATATCAATTGGATTCCAAAAGTCAGGTAGCTGTGGCAAAGTTCCATGAAAAACAGAAGCCTGCCAAATTTGATAAAAAGCAGCAACTTGAAAAATTGCGTACGGAGTATTTGAAAAAGAAGCAAAAACAAACAGATAAATAATATGTTTTATTTTCCGAATTTTTTCTGTATGTAACGCAAACAAACACAAGAAAATAGGTAAGTTATTCATCATTCAAATATATACAGGCTATTTTTTCAAACCTCTTACTTATGCAACTAACGCATGCGTCAGTTCATTAAGAATAACTAAAAAAGTCGATTCCTTGAGATGAAAAAGAGTAAACAGTGCCCTTATCAGGCACTGTTTTATTTTGCCATTATAATTTCCTCCACTGATTTAGGTAAGCGATACAAGCTATTCCCCACCTCCAAAAGAATGAATCAAGTTCCTCACCGCATATATTAAACTATACCTTTTCTTAAGGAGGGCTACCTTAATGCGTACTCCTTTATCCTTTGATAAAGAAACTGCCATACTGTTAGCTTCTTGTTGTGAGTTAACGTATGAACAATATAAACAAAATGGTATTTTCGAAATACCAGATGGTTTTCAATATGTACAAGGTTTTCAAGGAAAGGCCATTCAAACAACAGAATGGTTCGGATTTATATTAGAATCTGAGGATACAATTATCGTTGCCTTCAGAGGCACTCAAACAGATCCAGATTGGATTATTGATTCTCTCGTCAATCAAAAACCTTATCCTTATGCTTTAAATGGCGGAAATGTCCATAACGGTTTTCTCTCTATTTATGAGTCTTGTCGTGATTCTATTATGGATATGCTCGTATCATTGCCAGCACATAAAAAACTGCTAGCTACTGGGCATAGTCTAGGTGGCGCGCTTGCCACATTACACATATTAGATGCACGTATAAATACTGCCTTCGCACAGTATGGACTTTATACATTCGCTTCTCCAAAAGTAGGAGATATCGCTTTTCGAAATTATTATAAACTACAAGTAGCTAGTAGCTTTCGTTTCGTCAACTTATTCGATGTCGTTCCACTTCTCCCTCCCCGAACCATAAATTTTAATGATCATGACTGGGAGTATGCACACGTCCATCACAACATGACATTTACAAAAAACACAAAATCCATTACAAATAATCATTCCATTACAACATACAAAACATGTCTGACTTCTCATTTTTAACCAGTAAACAATTGGAAATAAAATATTCGTATACTATAATAATCTATGAAGTTATTTTTGGATGAGGGGACCTTACATGTTAAAATTTATCTTCGCATTTTTCCTTATTATAATTTTTACGGTTACAGGTTTCTTTACATTTTCATACTTTGCGACAGGAGAGTATGATGGGGCAGGTATCATATATACCACTGTTCCATTTCTTTCTTAAGCAAAATAAATAAAACGAGCTTAATTTTATTAAGCACGTTTTATTTATTAATATCCATTTCTGTTGGTAAATCGATAATATATCTCCCAATATAGCAACCTCTTTAAAACTGTTTAACTGTATTACCAATACCCCAAATTTCATTACTGTACTGCAAAATCGTTCGATCGCTCGCAAAATGACCAGACTGTGCAATATTTAAAATCGACATTTCTAGCCACTTCGTTCGGTTCTCATAAGCTCTACCGACAGCTTCTTGTCTTTCAGCATATGGACCAAAATCTCGCAGAACAAAATATTCATCATTTTGAATAACGAGAGAATCGTAAATTGCTTCAAATTCGGCTCCCGACTGTGCAAAGAAACCATTCGTTAACTGATCTACTACCTTTTTAATGTGCCCATTGTGGTGATAATAATCACTTGCACGATATCCACCATTTTGATAGTAATGAAGAACCTCTTCTGCTGTTAAACCGAAAATAAAACAGTTATCATCACCGACCCGGTCTTTTATTTCAACGTTAGCACCGTCTAGCGTTCCGAGTGTAATCGCACCATTCATCATAAATTTCATATTACCTGTTCCCGATGCTTCTTTACTCGCCGTTGAAATTTGTTCACTTACATCCGCCGCTGGGAATATATCTTCTGCTAAAGAAACTCGATAGTTTTCTAGAAAGATAACTTTCATATATTGACTGACATACGGGTCATTATTTACTTTTCTTGCGAGTTCATTTATTAATTTAATAATTTTTTTCGCGTAATAATAGCCAGGTGATGCTTTCGCTCCAAAAATAAAAGTACGCGGATAAAATGTAAAACTAGCATCCTCTTTCAAACGGTTATACAAATATAAAATATGAAGAACATTTAATAATTGTCGTTTGTAAGCATGTAATCTTTTCACTTGCACATCAAAAATAGAATTTGGATCAATGGTAATCCCCATTGTATTATGAATACGCTCCGCTAAAATCTCTTTACGCTCTTGTTTTACCTCTGCAAATTTCTCTTGGAAACTCGCATCATATTGAACTAATTGTAGCTCTTGAAGCTTAATCGGTTCTTTCTTCCACTCTGTTCCAATCGCCTCTGAAATGAGATTTGTTAACTGTGGATTTGCTTTCATAAGCCAGCGCCTATGAGCAATTCCATTCGTCTTATTATTAAACTTATCTGGATAAAATTCATAAAACAATCGCATTTCCCGCTGCTTTAATATTTCCGTATGAATTTTCGCTACACCGTTTACGCTATGGCTACCGACAATCGCTAAATGAGCCATTTTCACAAGGTCATGTGCAATAATCGCCATTGCTTCAATACGATCCCACTCATACGGATACTGTTCCCACAGTTCATGACAGAAACGTTCATTAATCTCTTCAATAATCATATAAATTCTCGGTAATAACGGTTTAAAAATGTGAATTGGCCACTTTTCGAGCGCTTCTGATAACGTCGTATGATTCGTATAAGAAATCGTCTGCGTCGTTATGTGCCAAGCTTCTTCCCATGCTAACTTTTCTTCGTCTAGTAAAATACGCATCAGTTCCGGAATTGCTAAAACCGGATGTGTATCGTTAATGTGGATCGCAATTTTTTCATGTAGTTGACGAAGGTCACCGTATCTTTCTCTATGCATTCGAACGATATTTTGCAAACTTGCTGATACGAGGAAATACTGTTGTTTTAAACGAAGTATTTTTCCCTCATCATGCGTATCATCTGGATATAAAAACTCCGATACAGCCTCTGTTTCACGCTTATATTTCAAAATATCTTTGCAGTTTTGCGGGAAAGGAACTGGTTCAGCATTCCAAAGTCTAAGTGTATTTACAGTACTCGTCTCATAGCCAACTACCGGCACATCATATGGCACGGCCATAATGACTTCTGCATTTGTATGCCTAAACTCTAAACGCCCGTCAATTTCTAGCGGTTCAACACTGCCGAAATAACTTACTTCTACAGCTTGATCATGCCTTCTTACTTCCCATACGTTTTCATGAAGAAGCCACTGTTCTGGAAATTCGACTTGATAACCATCAACAATTTTCTGATCAAACAAACCATGTTTATAACGAATTCCACAGCCGTGTCCTGGCAAGTTTAAAGATGCAAGTGAATCGAGAAAACAGGCTGCTAAGCGTCCAAGCCCACCATTACCAAGGCCTGCATCTGCTTCCACTTCTTCTAACTCTTGTAACGAAATCCCTAGTTCAGATAACCCTTGCTCGCATACATCTCTAATACCTAAATTCAAGATGTTACTTCCAAGCAAACGTCCAAGCAAAAACTCAATAGACAAGTAATACATTTGCTTTTGCTCTCCGGATCGATAACTCTCATTCGTTGCAATCCATTGACTATTCATATACTCACGTACCATATGGCCGAGCGTATTATATTGATCACGAGTTGTAGAATCTTTGAAACTTTTCCCATACATCGTCTCTAACTTTTCTAGAAAAGTTGATTTAAAACTTTCAACATGAGTAAACATTTTTTCACCACCTACATGTTATTCCATGAGACTTTTATACAATTCCTTATAAGCAAGAGCCGATTGCTCCCAGCTATAATCTTCAGTCATCGCTTGTTTTACAAGCTGCTCCCATACCGGTTTATCGTGATAGAATTCAATTGCACGATGAATCGTATGCAGCATGTCATGTGCATTAAAATTCGTGAAACTAAAACCATTTCCTTCTCCAGTTTCTTCATCATAAGAATGTACCGTATCGTTTAATCCACCTGTTTCTCTTACAATTGGAATCGTACCGTATGCTAATGCGATAAGTTGTCCAAGTCCACACGGTTCAAACAGCGATGGCATTAAGAATAAATCACTTCCTGCATACACTTGATGAGCTAATTCTTCATTAAATCCAATATAAACTTTTACCTTCTCCGGATACTCATATGCCATCCATTCAAAGAATTGCTCATATTCCGAATCACCTGATCCTAAAATAATACATTGTACATCTTCTTCCATTATTTCGCGGAATACAGTACGTACTAAATCAAGACCTTTTTGCTTCGTTAATCTCGTTACCATTGAAATAATTGGTGTATCCTCTTTTTCTGGCAAACCAAAATAACGCTGCAAGGCGCGTTTATTTTCACTCTTTTCATATAATGACTCTGCATCATACTGAGCCTTAATATACGAATCCGTTTCTGGATTATATACGCTCGTATCAATACCATTTACAATGCCGCTAAGCTTATCATTATATTTTCGCAGTAATCCATCTAACTTCTCACCGAAAAATTCATATTGAATTTCTTCTTTATATGTCGGGCTCACCGCTGTAATTTGATCCGAAGCGATAATACCGCCCTTCATAAAGTTCACATTCCCATAAAACTCTAACTGCTCACTGTGGAAATATTCATCACCAAGTTCTAACAAGTCGTACATTACTTCAGGAGGAAATACACCTTGGAACTGTAAGTTATGAATTGTATATACCGTTTTAATACGCTCATATAACGGGTTATCTTGATACTTTTCACGAAGTAAGAAATTAACCATAGCCGTATGCCAATCGTGGCTATGAAGAACATCCACTTCAAAATCAAGGTGCGGAATACACTCTAACACCGCTTTTGAGAAATAAGAAAAACGCTCTCCGTCATCATAATGACCATACAGAGAATCTCTCTTAAAATAATATTCATTATCTATTAAGTAATACGTAATTCCGTCTTGCTCACCTTTTAAAATTCCACAATATTGATTTCTCCACCCAAGCGGGACGTTAATTACTTTATGTAACGTACATCCATCTCTTAACTTTTGCGGAATGAGGCTATAATTCGGAAGTATAATACGAACGTCCACTCCTAATTTTTTCAGCTCTTTTGGGAGCGCACCCGCTACATCAGCTAATCCTCCCGATTTCACAAACGGTACACATTCTGATACTGCAAATAAAATATTCACTTGTTGTCCCACTGCGCGAAAAGTTTTTATTACTCCTCTTGCAGCTTCCTCCCTTCGAGTTTTCATTTGAATTAAAACTTTAATCAGTGGAGGAAGACCCCCACTGATTCTTTTAAGAATAACTATTAATCGTACTGTTTTGTACGCTTCCTTTTTCTACAACATACGGCCCATCGGCGTTTCCTTTTAATACGACACCGTCACCAATTTTCACGTCTTTATCAATAATAACACCATCTATTATACAGTTATCTCCAATTTGGCTCTTTTGCATAATAATACTGTTACGAATAATTGAACCTTTTCCAATTTTAACTGAACGGGAAACAACACTGTTTTCGACTTCCCCTTCAATAATACTACCGTTTGCAATCATTGTATTTTTCACGACTGCACCCTTTAAATAACGAGTTGGTGGCTCATCTTTTACTTTCGTAAAGATCGGTGCTTCTTTCTTAAATAATTGCTTCCAAATAGCAGGTTGCAAAATTTCTAAGCTATGTTTATAGTAACTTTCAATCGAGTCAATAATTGCTACATATCCAGTATGTTCATATGTAGCAATGTGTAATGATTTCCCGCGCTTTTCTCTCACTACATCAAATAAACTGTATTGTTCCACATCTTTATATGACTCAAATAAGTCTAACAATAATTGTTTCTTTAACACATATGTTTGAAGTGAAACCCCTTCATGGCAAACTTCCGTAATATCAGCTGCCGTATGTATATGCCGCTCTAACACCGCTTGAAAATTTAATGCTGTTACGAGATGGCTATTCGTAATAACAACGTACTCTTCTCTGCTTCTTAGAAAATAATCAATATGTCTTCTAAAGTGTGCAAAAGACCCAAATTCATCTTGGTCACATTGGCAGTTTGGCGGGAATAAAAATAGTCCGTCTCGTTTTCTATCTAAATCCCACTGTTTTCCTGAACCAACATGGTCCATTAACGAACGATTTTTATGGCTTGTAAAAACTGCCACACTATGAATACTAGAATTCACCATATTTGAAAGCATGAAATCAATGAGTCGATAACGGCCCCCAAACGGTAACGCCGCTAGTGAACGATGCCCTGTTACTTTCTTTAAGGAAGGAAAACTTCCCGTTGCATTAATAATTCCTAACATTTTTTCTCCCATTCATTTCATCCCCCTTTTCTATTTCCCTTCAGCAATTAATACTACATCGTCAACATTCTTTTCTGGACGAATGATTGTTCCATCCTCGATAACCATTTCTGATCCAACAATCGCTCTTTCAATCACAACATTTTTACCAATCTTAGCCCCTGGCATAACGACAGAATCAATCACCATACTTCCTTCTTCCACCGTCACTCCTTGGAATAACACAGAATGCTTCACGTCCCCTTCAATGACGCACCCTTCGTTAATAAGCGATTCTTCTACTTTCGCCTTTTCAGCAATATATTGAGGCGGTTCGTTTGGATTGACAGAGTAAATACGCCAATTACGATCGTTTAAATTCAGTGATGTTTCATCGCGAAGCAAATCCATATTCGCTTCCCATAAGCTCTTCACCGTTCCAACATCTTTCCAATATCCTTCAAACGGATACGCCATTAGCTTCTTCCCTTCATCCAATAAAAGCGGAAGTACGTCTTTTCCAAAATCGTTACTAGATTCAGGGTTTCTTGCATCCATCTCTAAATACTCTTTCAAAATTGACCAATTAAAAATATAGATTCCCATTGATGCAAGATTACTTCTTGGAAATTGTGGTTTCTCTTCAAACTCAACAATCTCCATTTCTTCATTTGTATTCATAATGCCAAAGCGACTCGCTTCATCCCAAGGTACTTCAATAACAGAAATGGATACGTCCGATTCTTTCTGAATATGGTAATCTAGCATCTTACTGTAATCCATTTTATAAATATGGTCGCCTGATAAAATGAGAACATACTCCGGTTCATACTGACTTAAATAGTTTAAGTTTTGATAAATGGCACTTGCCGTACCTGTATACCACTTAACCCCTGAAGACTCCGCATAAGGAGGTAAGACTGTGACCCCACCGTTTACTCGGTCTAAATCCCACGCATTTCCGATTCCGATATAATTATGAAGTTCGAGTGGTTGATATTGCGTTAAAATCCCAACCGTTTCAATACCAGAATTCGCACAGTTACTTAGCGTAAAATCAATAATGCGATATTTACCACCAAATGGAACAGCTGGCTTGGCTAAATTCTTTGTTAATGCACTTAAACGACTACCTTTTCCCCCTGCTAGTAACATTGCTACGCACTTTTGTTTTTGAGCCATCTTGTTTTTTGCTCCCCTTTCTCGTCTTCACTGGTCGTAATATGGATACGCCAAATGGTGGAATTGTAATCTCTACATGTGCTGCTTGATTATGGTACGGTTCTAGAATCGTCTTAAGACGTTTCTTATTCACTTGTCCCGAACCGCCATATTGCTGTGCATCACTGTTTAAAATCTCGTTATAATACTCGAAATCTGGTACACCTACTTTATAGTTTTCATATGTAGCTTTCGTAAAATTACATATGATAACTAACGCATCTTCTTGTTTATCCCCTTGGCGGATAAACGAGAAAATACTTTGCTCGTTATTATTAGCATCAATCCACTGAAAACCTTCAGGCGAATGATCAAGCTGCCAAAGTGGTTTTGAGCGCTTATACAATGCTATGAGCTCTTTAAAGTAATCATGCATATAACGATGCATTTCAAAATCATGTAAATTCCAATCTAAATCTTCAAGGTCTTTCCACTCATCAAACTGCCCGAATTCTCCTCCCATGAAAAGTAATTTCTTTCCTGGGTGAGTAAAGAAATATCCATATAACAAACGAAGCTGAGCAAACTTATCCCAGTAATCACCTGGCATTTTATTTAATAACGACTTTTTCCCATGAACGACTTCATCATGAGAAAGGGGTAATATGAAGTTTTCAGAGTAAGCATATAGTAAAGAGAACGTCATTTTCTCATGAATATATTTTCTGTACTCTGGCGCACACTCCATATATTTCAGCACGTCATTCATCCAGCCCATATTCCATTTGTAATTGAATCCAAGCCCACCTTCATACGTTGGTGCTGTTACAAGTGGCCAAGCTGTTGAATCCTCTGCCGTCATAAGAAAATCTTCATCCTCTGCAAACACTGCTTCATTTAACTCCCGTAAAAATGACACAGCGTACTCATTACTTTGCTCTTGTCCTTCTTTATTCCAGTACAACATGTTCGCAACTGCATCTACTCTGAAACCATCAATATGGAAATATCTCATCCAAAATAACGCATTTGAAATTAAGAAATTACGTACCTCTCTCTTTCCTAAATCAAAATTGACAGTTCCCCATACTAGATTTTCTTGTACATCTTTATCTTTATATTCATAGGTCGGTGTGCCATCAAACAAATATAAACCGTGAGCATCTTTACAAAAATGCCCCGGTACCCAATCTAAAATGACACCGATTCCATATTTATGACATTCGTCGACAAAATACATTAAATCATGCGGTGTACCAAATCTACTCGTCGCTGCATAATATCCCGTTCCTTGATATCCCCAAGAACGATCATATGGATGCTCAACAAGCGGCATAATTTCAATATGTGTAAATTGATGTTCCACCACATACGGAATGAGTTCTTCTGCCATTTCCCTGTAAGAATATAGTGTTCCATCTTCTTTCTTTTTCCAAGAACCAAAATGTAATTCATAAACTGTCATCGCTTCTTTATAAATCGGTTTTTTCTTTTTCTTACGATTCCAGTTTTTATCATTCCATTCATATCCTTTTATATCAAAAACTACAGATGCCGTATTCGGTCTTACTTCTGCATATATAGCATACGGATCTGCCTTTAAAATGACGTCACCAGCCAACGTTTCAATCGCATATTTATATATTTCTCCTTCTTCAATATGCGGTATAAATAAGGACCAAATCCCTTCTTCTGTCACTTGTAGCATCTTATGTTGCTCATAATCCCACTCATTAAAATCTCCAACAACACTCATTGCTTTCGCATGAGGAGCCCAGACTGTAAATCGTACCCCTTGAATCTCATCTTCCGTCACAACATGTGCGCCAAAGATGTTATAACTTTCATAGTACTTTTCTGTATGAAACTCATCTCGTTTCACTTCTTCACAATTTATTACACTCAATATGCTCACCTCACTTAGATGACAGAATTTTTTATACTTTAACTATTTCTGCGAAAAACTGCAATATCCTTGTTAATTTATAAAAAACATTCGTTTTTTTCTTAAAAATGTTAGTTTTTCTTCACATTTCCGTGTAAAATATCGAATTTTGACGAATATTCATTGAAAACGTTTTATTATTCTTCTATATTTTTACCAATTATTTTTTCTCAACCTTTATTTTATTATGTTTATCCTATTTTTCATGCTATTTTCCACTCAAAATCAAAACAAAATAATCTGTCATAAAAAAATGTTTCTCAATATTTTTTGTCACAATGTTATTGAAATGCGAAATTTAATCCTGCTTTTGAAAAGCTACTTTCCGAAAAAGGAGTAACCGCAAAAGTAAATGAACCGAAATTAGAGGCAGGTTCTGTTACAGTTGGCGGCGCTATCGATGACAAAAACTTTGCTGGATTAGATGGTGATTTCCCGTTCCTTGATGTAACTTTCAAAGTAGAAAATGATGAATTTTATGAAGCAAACGCTCAATTAGAGTCACCAATTTTTGTTTACTGGAAACAAGGTGAATCAGAACCAAATAGAATGCGTGTACTTCAAGATCAAACATTCTCAGTTATGTCCTTAAACTCACTAGTAGAAGGAAATATTAAACCTGGTGCGTTCTTAAATGAACGCGAATATTTAGATGAAAAGTTCGATTATACAAAGCTTGGCGTAAAAGTATATGCGACTGATTCTTACCGTCATAGGTTTGAAGGCTCACTAGATAAATACGGATACTTCAAACTAAATGGACTTCCAGTTAATAAACGCGACTATAACTTATATGTAGAGGTGCCAGGACATTTAACAAGCCGCCTAACAACGAAACTTGGTACTGAAAAAGACGGTAAGCTGCTTGGCCAATATTATTATGCAAGACCTGACGAAAACCTTACCGGCGATGTAAATGCTGATAAAGTAATCGATATTAAAGATGCTGAAATTATCGCTAGCAACTATGGTAAAAAAGGAGTAACTGTAAAAGACGGAGACCTTAATAAAGATGGTATTGTCGACGAAAAAGATATTCGCTTCGTTGAAAGGAACTTCTTGAAAAAAGGTCCAGATGCATCTAAATCACAAACACCTGTAGAAAAATCCAAAAGCGGTACACTGGCAGATATTTTAAAGAAATTAGGATTAACACCTAAAAAATAATAAAATGAAACTTTAATCAGTGGGTTTTTACTGCCCGGCAAATAGCGGAATAATAAAGAGCACTCTACGTAAAATAGAGTGCTCTTTTCTATAAACGACCCTTATCCAGCAAAAGGGGTATATTGGGGATATACAAGGGAAACCGGAAAAGGAATTTATATTAAATTATATAAGTTCAGAGGTAAGAAGCAGTTTCCCACCTCTGAATTATTTAGCAATTATTATAGTACTGGTGCCATTGTTTCTTTTAATACTTTTACAGAATGAGCGAACTTCACTTTTTCCTCTTCATTTAGCTCAAGTTCTACGATTTCACGTACACCTTCGCGGTTAATTACAGCTGGAACACCTACGTAAGCATCTTTCTCGCCGTATTGACCTTCAAGGTATGCAGATACAGTTAATACGCTGTTCTCGTTGTTTAAGATTGCTTTAGTTACACGAAGTAGTGACATACCGATTCCGTAGTAAGTTGCACCTTTACGCTCGATGATATGGTAAGCTGCATCACGTACGTTTTCGAAGATTTTGTCTAAGTCTTCTTGTTTGTACTGTTCGTTGTTAGCTAAGATTGTTTCTAATTTTTGTACACCGATAGTAGCGTGGCTCCATACTGGAAGTTCAGTGTCACCGTGTTCACCAACGATGTAAGCATGAACGTTACGTGGATCTACATCTAAGTAGTCACCTAACATGTAACGGAAACGAGCAGAGTCTAAAGTAGTACCAGAACCGATTACGCGCTCTTTCGGTAAACCAGATTCTTTCCAAGTTACGTAAGTTAAAATATCAACTGGATTAGTTGCGATTAAGAAGATTCCATCGAATCCGCTATCCATAATGCCGCGAACGATTTGTTTAAAGATCTTTGTATTTTTCTCAACTAAGTCTAAACGAGTTTCACCTGGTTTTTGTGGTAACCCAGCAGTGATAACAACTAAATCTGCATCTTTACAATCTGCATAGCTACCGCTCCAAACTTTTGTTGGTGATGGAGAGAATGGTACCGCATGGCTTAAGTCCATTGCTTCCCCTTCTGCTTTTGCTTCATTAACATCTACTAATACGAATTCTTCAGCTACACCTTGGTTGATCATTGAGTAAGCGTAACTACAACCTACAGCTCCTGTTCCTACTAATACTACACGATTGATACCTTTTTTCATGGTAATTTCCCCTCTCTATTGTTCACATATATTTTTTTATGATTGTTTAAGTAATTAATTAAAATACTAATTTAATGTTGTTTAACTTCTTTACATTCATATTGTAGCACGTATTATTGTGAATTACTTCACAAATTATGACCTATTTGTGAACTTTTTCACATAGAGTGTAAAGTTATTGGAATAGGTGTGGAATCCATTTCAATGGAGGCGTTTTCTTTAGATTGTGAAAGGGTTTTTCTTGTGGTTTTCATCGGTAAGTGAAATTATATCGGCGATTTTTAGAATATATCGACCGTAACTCCAAATATATCAGCGATTATTAAAATTTATCGATCGTAACTCAAATTATATCAGCGATTTTTGCAATATATCGACTTACCGACAAAACTCGACAATAATGACAACATAAAAAAGCTGTCTCCAGTAGGTCACCCTATTGAGAGGCAGCTTCTTCTATATATTATTTATTTTCCACAGTAGCTCCCGGATGTATTTTCATCGGTTTCTCCAAGTGTAGGAGGCTACAGCCATACAGCTGGGGTAAAAGTTCAACTTGAGGTATCATTTTAGATAGATAGTTCCTTCATATTCATACAAGCCCAAATAAACAACATGATTGTATTTACGGCTCTATATACCCAACTGCAACAGCCCATACTTCATATTTCTTCTATTGCATAAAAAAGCAGACTATCCAAAGTTCACTTTTATACAACAAAAAAGAGATAGCAGATTATGCTATCTCTTTTAGTATAGTATGACCCGTACGGGATTCGAACCCGTGTTACCGCCGTGAAAGGGCGGTGTCTTAACCACTTGACCAACG